>NZ_JABBDR010000128.1 GCF_018854495.1 Acidithiobacillus ferruginosus | reverse complement strand
CGAATGTATGGCTGCAATCTTTACCCTTCTTACCGTTATCAATTGAGTGCTTGGCAAACAGGGGCGACCATGTATGGCTGCTAGGCAGCGCACCCAGATAATGATGCTCCGCCATCTGGGACTGATAGCGGGCTTCTTCGTCGCGTTCGATCGGGCGTGCCCAGATATCTGCGAGTATTTGAGGGATGGATTTTTTCGATTCCATGCCGCCCGTTATACCGAGAATCCGGGCCGGAGTCCAGCATCAGGGATACAGGTTTGGTTTATATGTGGGTTTTTGGAAGGACAAATCTACCGTGCCCTCCAATTACGGCATCTTGCAAAACCGAGGACGTTCATACATGACTATAGCTCCTCCCAGACCTGAGCGACATCACCCAGCCGCTCGGTCGCGGCCGGCATCTTGCGTTGCGTGAACTCCAGATCAGGAGACGTGTTGGATGCGAAATTCGCAAAGGCCAGGGATCCTGATCACCGTTTCGGGAAACGGGTGGCCGACTTGCGCATCATATTCTCGAAATTTAGCAACAATTTGTATTGATATGCATCAAAATATGTACTATAAGCATATTTAACGCATAACTGTGCAACACGCACAAAAGGACAAATATGGATCACTTCTCAATCGTGCAAGCTCTTTGCCGTGCAGCGATAGCCGATGCGTCGCCAGCATCGCGCAAGCAGATCGAACGCTTGTGCGATGCGTTGGCCAAGGACGGGGATTCCAAGCAGTCAGCCGCACTTACCAGTATCCTGACAGCGGCGGATCGGACGAAGGAGCTTTCGCCGAGCCGTATCGAGCGTTCGAAGTCTCAGATTTCTGGCGAGGCTCTGACGCGCAACACGCCGGTTCCTGTCGATCGAGAGACGGCTGCTGCGCTGGCAGATGTGATCTTTCCGGCGGATATTCAACCGGCCGCACCACTGTTTAACGCGACGGTCAGCCAGGCCATCGGGACGATCATCGAAGAATGGGCCAATTTCGAAACCCTGTCCGAGATCGACATCCGACCATCGAAGACCTGCCTAATCTACGGGGCGCCGGGCACGGGCAAGACGCGGCTAGCGCTGTGGATCGCTCAGCAACTCGATTTGCCCGTAGTATTGGTGAAGCTGGATGGCCTGGTGTCTTCCTTCCTAGGAACCACCGCGCGCAACATCGGCAATCTGTTCACATTCGCGAACCGGCATCGTTGCATTCTCCTGCTCGACGAGTTCGACGCAATCGCCAAGGTCCGCGACGACCCACAAGAAGTCGGCGAGATCAAGCGTGTCGTGAACGCGCTCCTGCAGAACCTCGATATGCGGCGCGATATTGGCTTCACAATCGGGATCACTAACCATCCCAAGCTCCTCGACTCGGCTGTCTGGCGACGATTCGAGGTTCAGCTCGAAATTCCAAAACCAGACTTCGAGATGCGGAAGGCGATCGCCGCGCATTTCATGCCGCCCGTGAAAGCTCCAGACATCCATTTGCGGTTAATCGCTTGGTTCACCGAGAGTTCGACAGGGGCGGAGATCGAGTCTCTGGTGCGTACCTATAAGAAGGCTACCACCGTTCGAGAAGATGACAGGCGGGGGCTGCTGGATACATTGCGCCAGTTCGCCACGTTGAACGCGGCCCGTGTCCAAAGTGAGCGCCGCGCGCTGCTGTTCGACGATTCGAGCAATTTGTTTCGGGCTATGCGGGACGATCCGATCCTTGGCTTCTCCATGGCAGACATTGGCGAGATCGCTGGCAAGGATAAATCAACCGTGAGCCGCCAGATCGGACGAGTGAAGGCGGGGGTGCTGAATGGCTAGCCCGATCCAGATCGTCCTCAATCCAGAAAATTATGAAGAAGCACGAGAGGCTGGCGGCGGCGGTGGACATAAAGACTTCTTTGCGCACCGCGATGCTGAATTTATAATTCATAGAATCGCCCTCATGAACCAACTCGATGCAATCTCCGGCGTCCTCAGCGCACAGTCGCAAGGAGACGTCGGCTTTGTGAAGGTCATTTTACGCCGAGAAGCCTGGGCTAAAAGTCATCGGCCTGTCACCAGATTGTTTCGCGACAATTATACCCCTGTCGTGGGTGGTGGCGATCTCGGCGTCATGATTGTCGAAGCCAGTCCCAGTACGCTTCGGCAGGTCGCGGCTGAGATTGCAAGGGCTGAGACCTACACCAATATGCGGTTTAACAAAAAGAAGCAAAAAGATGAGCCATACCCGTCCGCGCAAAAGAGCGAGGCGGGCGCGATTGACAGGATCGAGCTCTATGGACCGGCAGACCGCCGGAACTTTTCAGCCGAGGAAGCCGTCGCCTGGCTTTCAAAGCCGATGACCGGCAGTAGTTATCAAGTTGAGTTATTCAAAAGCCCACCGCCGCGTTCGGAATGGGATCGCCTCGACGTAGGTCATCGTCGCCTCGTGGAGAGTTTTGTTGCGGGATTCGATGCGCTCGAACGCGGACTCGAAGTTGAGCGGCTGCCAAATCATCCGAACAAGCAGGCAATTCTTTCCGTTCGGCTCGACCAGTCAAGCGATCAGCCCGTACTGCGGCTCAATGAAGCTCCAGTTGGAGAACGCCGCCGTGACCTGTCCTTGTTCAATCCAGACGTTAGACGGCACGCGAAACTGCTTGCATTTCTTGATAACCACCCACTCGTCCGACGGATTGAACTTCCTGGCATTGTGGTCCGAGCAGCCAGCTTATCGGCGCAGACTCCGCGCACCAGACCAACTGACGTGCCCATTCCAATCCGCGATAATCAACGCACTCTTCCTCGCATAGGCATCATTGATGGTGGAATCAGTAAGGTACTGTCAGACTGGGTGATTCACCGATGGGACATTCTTGCAGATGAAGATGTTGATCTTGCCCATGGCACCTTCATTGGTGGACTGACTACGGTTGGGAGTGCACTGAATGGCGCAGAAACCTGCCCGGAACCTGATGGCGCAGAATTGGTCGATATTGCCATCTTCCCCAACGACCGCAGGGCTGGGGCCTTCGCCTCTTACTATCCGGATGGTCTGCCACAGTTCTTCGACGAAATGGAATCAGCCGTCTCGGACACCCGCGCTCGGTACGGAGTGCGTGTATTCAACATGAGCCTCAATATTCTTCAGCCGGCCGCACTAGACCGATACAGCCTATATGCGGCGAGACTTGATCAGATTGCAGAGACCAATAACGCCGTTGTGTTCATTTCGGCCGGAAATACAAAACCCCAGGATTTCCGAGTCGAGTGGCCTGCCAACGCTGCCGCAGCGCTCGCCGGCATCGCTAACGCCCGCAACGATGGTTTGCTGACCCCCGCTGAAAGTGCACGCAATGTCACCGTTGCTGCGCTTAATCCACCTGGGCATAACGGCTGCCTGCCATTTGCACCCACTCGTTTCAGTCGCCGGGGACCCGGCCTGCGCGCGGGAGTTAAGCCAGACTTGGCTCATGTCGGCGGCGCGGGCTCACCGGATCCGATGCTCGGACACGGACTATTCTCAATCCTGCCCGACGGAAAGATTATCGATGGTTGCGGCACGAGCTACGCCTCTCCGCTTGTCGCTAAAACCGCCGCTGTGCTTGACCACGCCATCGAAGGAGAGGTCTCGCGTGAGACCCTGATTGGTTTGCTTGTTCACCACGCGGAAATACCAGTGCCATTGCAGGCAAGGCTGCTTGCACCTATTGCGCGCAACATGGTCGGCTTCGGAATGCCACCTCCCGCCGATCGAATTCTGGAGACCGGCGATCATGCGATTACGCTCGTTTTCGCATCGCGCATTAGGCGTGGTCAGCAGATCAACTTCCGCTTTGCGTGGCCCGCATCTCTAGTGGGATCAGGCGGAAAGTGCCGAGGTCGAGCGAAGATCACACTGATCTCCACACCACCGCTGGATGCCCGATTTGGTGCGGAGTTCGTCCGTGTGAACATCAATGCCACTTTGCAACAAGAACAGCAGGATGGTAAATGGTTGGGGCGGCTTGAGCCGACCTATCTTCCTGCGAGGCGGGAAGTACCTGCCGTCGAAGCTGAACTGATCGAGCACGATCTGAAGTGGAGTCCCGTTAAAGTTCTCGCCAAGACCTTCCCGCAGGGTGTCGGCCCATCTTCGAACTGGCGGCTGTTTATCGATTATCTGACCCGAGCCGGCGAAGTTATGCCCGAGGAAGGTGTACCGTTCACGGCCATCGTCACCATCAGCGACCCCGACGCCGAGCAGCCGGTGTTCAACGATATGCGCCAAAACCTCCAGGCCCTCGGCACACAAATCGCTGATATTCGAACCGCCGCGCGGATTACGCCACGCGTTTGATCTTGCATCATGGCCGCTTTGATCAAGCTCTGTTGTGCGGTACCGCTTGCTCTACCCATGCGGCGAATCCCCTGTCTTCCACCAGGTATTCTCTGCATCCGGTGGTGGCGATTACGCCCTTCGCACACATTCTGGAAATACCCGACCAGGCCCGCGGGCAAATGACAACCGAGATTAGTCTATGCCTGCCTCCGCCGTCGCACCGGCGAGTGTGTCGGCCGAGAGGGGGACCGGGTTGAATTCCCGGTCAAGTGCGCGCTGAAGTGCCCGGCCGAAGATGGAGAATAGCTGGATATCCTTGTTGAGCTGCGCAGGACCACTTGAGCTACTGAGCTTGATGGCGTGAGCGATATAGTTCCGGCGCTTGAAGAAGTCATCCTGCTCTGCAGCCAGGTGGTCGCGGGCCTGGTCCGCGTTATCAGAGCCAAGGTAAGCCAGCATGTCCTGGTCCTCACAGGACTTCTGCAGGATTTTATTGACGCCGATCTGCTTTAATAATTGTGCCAGCTGTCCTGGCCGCATGTTGTTCTCGTTATGTGCCAAGGCCTCGCCCACGTCGGAGTTGATGTCTTTCTTCAAAGAGAACGCGACGATGGCCGTCAGGCGTGCTTCGTAATCAGGGGGATTTGCTTCCATGTCTCCGAAATCGGCACGGGCCAGCATTTCCAGCGCCCGCCGCCAGACCTTCGCTGCGACATCTTTTGGAAACCTGGCGAATTCCTGTCCTTCGAGGACGTATCGCAGATGAGGGATTCTTCCGGCGGATTCCATCAGGGCCAGCAGGCTTGTCGTCCTGCATCAAAGGCCGGATATAAGACTGCAACCCGACCTCACCATGCCAGACATCAAAAATCCACTTGCACACATGGAGGCATCCATATAGGAATTCAGAAAAGTTGCTTGTCCATGTTTGACGCCATATGTTATCATATACCCAGCGTATCTTGCCATAGCTCTATAGGGCTTGGCAGGTTTCGGTGCGCGCAACGCTCAAATATCATCTTGAGATGCTATGTAACAACTTTGAGAAAATTATCGTTTTATGATGACTGCGAGGGTGCACACCATGTCTAACGTGGCCCATAAAGATCCAAGCGAAGATAATATAAAGTCAGATGGGCCGTCTCTCCCAGTTGCTTTGGGCTGGAGTTCCGGTAAGGTATTTCGGCTTGCAGAAAACGTGGCAAAGCAGGTTGGGTATAATCCTGGTGATGACATTAAGGCTCTCGTGGAAAGATTGGGCGGAAGAGTGTTTTATTCTTCTCTTGACCAAGAGCTAAGCAATTCTGGCTCAATTGATATTCGCGATAATAAGTTTGATATATTTCTAGCGCTAGACACTAGCAATTTGAGAGACCGCTTTACAATGGCGCACGAACTTGGGCACTGGGTTTTACATTACCTTTACCGAAATCAAAAGCTAGGAGAAAATATTAAATGGTTGCGCGCTGATCGGTACGGTGTAGATCAAGCGGAGCGCGAAGCGAACTGGTTTGCCGCAGCTTTTCTAATGCCGGCGGAGGACTTTGAAAAAAAATTCAAAGAACTAAAGGGAGATATTCTGCAGCTATCTTCTTTATTCAAAGTATCCGCGCATGCAGCAGAGATACGGGCGAGAGCGTTGGAATTAAAATAATCAGATGTCCGATCTTGACCAAGCGTCTTTGTCGAATGTGGAACCAAGCTTACGGATATTTTTTAGCGCCGACATTGTTGGCTCAACTGCATATAAGCAGAAGAATATAAATGATCCGGAAATTTGGTTTGATGTCGTCTTGAGTTTCTACAGAGAGGCGGAGAATTCTTTTTCTCGAAGATGGAACCTAAACAAAAAACCCTTCGAATCGTTAGCCAATGAAGATGGGAAAGAGTTATTCGGCGAACCTCCGGAGGTTTGGAAGACTGTAGGCGATGAAGTTTTGTTTTCGAAAAAAGTAGATCATCCGATTCAGGTGGTTACGTCTTTGTATTCGTGGATAGATACTCTCGGTGACCTCGGAAAACTTTTAATAAAACCAGGACTCAATGTAAAATCATCGGCGTGGATCGCAGAATTCCCTGTTAGAAATAGCGAGGTGATTCTAAGAAAGAAAATTGACGATCAACCTTTTGATGATGCCGAAATGTCACACGTGATAGCCAACTTCATATTATTGAAAGAATACCAAAGAAATCGTGATGACTATGTTAGAGACTTTATAGGCCCCTCTATAGATACAGGCTTTAGATTAGGAGCGTACGCATCTGTCAGAAAGCTTGCTATATCTATTGAGCTTGCATATATTTTGGGAGTAGAAGGATCTATCAAAAAGCAAGCAAACTCGAAATACTCTGTTGGGATTTTGGATTTACGTCCTCTTACTGTTAGATATGGTGGAAGGGTCTTTACTTAAGGGTGTGATGGACGGTGGTGGTTATCCTCTTTTTTGGATAGATTTAGCTTCAGGGGAAAAAATTTGTGAGGTTGAAGACAGATTGTTGGGAAGCCAGGCATGTAGCTTGGATGATGTTTGGTGCTTTGCTGAAAATTTCATAAGGGAAAACTTTAACTATCTTAATGTTCCATGTATTGTTTCTTCAGAAAAGCAATACGATCACTACTCAATTCAGTGTGACCAATATAGGGAAAAAATAGCCTTATTGGAACAGCGGGTACAAAACATAAGTACAATGTCGGCGAGAGAAAAAGAGGATTTGGCGGAAAAAGAATACGATCATGCGGGTGATGCAGAAGACGCGGGTGTTATTATCCCTAAATGCCCCTGACTAAAATCTGTTGCTTAGTAGCTCATCATCCTAGAAAAAGCAGTTAAGGGCCGGAAAAGCTCCCGGTGGTGACCACGGTGATTGGGTAATTTGGGCGACAATATAATTCACCAGAAGGTCCCATGGCTTGTACCCCAGCAACCGCTCCGCAGTCTCACGAGTAGTTTGTAAGCCTTTGCGGATATTCTCGATTCCACGCTCCACCTTTTTCTACGCGGCATGCATGGGCGCCAGGTAAAGTTGGATCCTGATAGCTGCGGTTGATCTCGGGTTCGTATCGGAAGGGCTTGGCTCCTCTTACACCTAGCTGACCAGTCGCCAGCGATCGGCTTCGTAAGTGATAAAGCCGAGGGTATGGAGGGCTGTGAGGACCGGTGTGAGGGCCTTGACGGGCTTGCGTTTGAATCGGGCAGCGAGGGCGTCGGTGCTGGCGGGGCCAGCAGCAAGCTGACGACGGACGACTTCAATTTGTTCGGCGAGATTCGATGGCCATGCCGGTTTCTGGGCGACAACGCCGAAGGTTTCGCTGTCGCCGAGATCGAAGGTGCCCGTGCTACTGGCAACATCCCTCTCGGGGGCCTGGTAATCGGGGCGGAGCCAGCGAATCTGACCTTGAGCTTCTTCGGCAGCGCGTTGTGTATTGAGTGCGACCAGGCGGGTTAGGATCTCTTCTTCAGCCTCCCGCAGGGCGACATGCTTGTCTGGCAGTGGCGTGGTACCGCCGGGCTGCCCGACGATAGCGTCGGCAAGGTCACTCCAACCATAGGCATCAAGAATGGCATGGTCGAGGGCATCGTGGAGCTCGGCGAGAATAGAGACCAACCCGGCCTGATGGATAGCGCGATCTTGGACGCTAAGGGTTGCGCCGCTGCGGCGTTTTTCCAGCACGTTATACATGCCGGTCAGAGTAAGCTTAGTGTGTTCGGCTTGTTGACGCTTGCGATGGGCGTCCAGTTGCTCGGCGAGATCGCGAATGTGGGCGGCCTGCTCGGAGGTGGCGTCGGGGAAGGGATAGGTTTCAAAGCAGCGGGTTTTGACGTAAACAGGATCATTCCCGACTCCTAACTGGCTACCTGCGCGGAAAGACCACAAGATGTGGATGCGACTGGAGAGCACGCCAAGGATGGCCGCATCGTCAATGGCGATATTGATGAGCTTATTGTCTGGCAAAATATCAGCATCGAGAAATTGGAAGGTACGATGCTTGGCAGTTTCGACAGTGGCGATGTAGCGCGGCAAGGTTGCGCACATCCTTCGCCATTCGCTACGGGCCTCTCCAAAAATCCACCACTTGTCGCGGTAGCCTGCACGATTATTCTGATCACGCTCTGGTTTGACACGCTCCAAAACCCACTGATAAATTGCCGGGTAACGATGGCGTACATCTTCAGCAGTCAGCCCGAAGAGATCGATTACCTTGACACCGCGTGGCTTGTCCGTGAGGTCGCGACCATGCCGATAATTGCGGATATGACGCTCCACACCCTGAATATTGCCGAGTCCCAGATGGATGGCGTCTTCGGGCGTAACGATGAAACCTGAGCCAATCAGCTGAACACCACGCGAACCGATTGCAGAATTCCCCATCAATGGTGTTGCCGCTACGATATTCGGTCCCGCAGTCAAGTCCGCATGCAAAATCCCCAGACGTTCTGCCAGCATCACCTCATGGGCATCTTCGTTGGTTTCCTGCTCCGCAGTGACGTTCAGCAGTGCGCCTTCTCCTGCCTCGGCACGGCCCACTGTCATAGCGATACGCACGGCGGCCCCGTCGGCGGCGTCCACCCAGGGATGATCCGGAATGGCAAAAGCCAGGTGCAGCGGATTTTGCGCTGCGCTGAGTTGCGCTTCCAGAACCCTGCGGTTGAAGGTCTGACGGATGGAATTGGTGGTGATAAAGCCAAACCGGTGGGCCTGTCCATGGCGCACTGTTTCGGCCGCTATATGCCACCAGTACATGACGAAATCCGCGGACTCCGGGACTTCGCCCCTATACACGGCGCGCAGGG
The DNA here is from genome assembly GCF_018854495.1 of Acidithiobacillus ferruginosus. Lineage (GTDB taxonomy): Bacteria > Pseudomonadota > Gammaproteobacteria > Acidithiobacillales > Acidithiobacillaceae > Acidithiobacillus > Acidithiobacillus ferruginosus. The sequence goes on along the minus strand of NZ_JABBDR010000128.1, from coordinate 9,667 downwards.
CATCCACATAACCGTCCCCCAGCGCCCGCCGCATATTGGCGGCGCCGATGAAGGGGGGGTTGCCGATAATGTAATCCGCTTGCGGCCACCTGGCCTTGCGCGGGTTCCGGTAGCGCTCCACCGGCATTCGGGCACTTTCGTCGGGAATCGGTTCGCCAGTGATGGGGCTGTCTTTATAGCTGTGCCCATCCCAGCGGGTGATAGCGCGACCATCCTCGTCCAGCGCGTAGTCCATCCCGTCATAGGCCAGTAGAGCGTCCCGATGTGCGATGTTGTGAAAGTCGCGGAGGATCGGTTCGGGGAGGTCGATGCACTGATGGATACGGTAGCCCCATTGCAGATAACCGATCCAGAGCACCATCTCGGCGATGGCGGCCGCACGCGGGTTGATTTCTAAGCCGAGGAACTGGTGAGGATCGACGGTCAGGCCTTGGGTCTCCAAAATTGCCTGACCGCGGTTGAGGTCGCCGATCAGGTTGAGCACTTCGCCCTCAAGACGCTTCATGTGCTCCAAGGCAACGTAGAGGAAGTTGCCGCTGCCGCAGGCGGGGTCAAGCACGCGAATCTGACAGAGTTGCTGATGGAAGCCTCGCAGCTCTTGCAATGCTTTGTCGGGCTTGTTTTGCTGGAGCCAGGTCTCGGCGGCCACCTGGGCAGTACGCCATTGAGCGCGCAAAGGGTTAATGATGGTGGGCATGACCAGTCTTTCGACGTAGGCGCGGGGGGTGTAGTGGGCACCGAGTTGGTGACGTTCGCGGGGGTCGAGGGCCCGTTCCAGCAGAGTACCGAAAATCGCGGGCTCTACGTAGCGCCAGTCGCTACTGGCGGCTTCGCGGAGCAGATCGATCTGGTCGCAGTTCAGCGGGATGACATCTGGGGTATGAAAGAGGCCGCCGTTAAAGCGTTGAATGGTGGCCATGAGGCGAGCGTCATAGCCGCCCTTGTCCATGGTCTGCCAGAGGGATTGCAGGGCGGGGGCAAACTGTTTGGGACGCTCACGTAGGGCGTCCAGCAAGGTGATAAAGGCCCCACGGCCCTGCTGCTGGGGCAGCAGACCCACATCTTCGGCGAACATGGTAAAAAGGGCGCGCATGAGGAAATGGGCCACCCGCTCGGGACTGTGGCCAGCGGCTTCCAGAGACTTGGCCAGACGGGCCAGACGGTCAGCAATGGCGCGGGTGACGCGGGCGGCATGGCGACTGGGGTCAAGGCTGTCCGGGTCGTTCCAGAGTTGGCGTAAACGCTGGACTACAACGGGATCGCGCAGGTCCTGCAAACGGATACGGTGATGGCCGGGATCGGGATAGGGGACGTAGGTGCCTCCGGAACGAGTGAACTCCGCGTAGAGCTCCAGAGATCGCCCTACATCAGTGACGACAATGAAGGGCGGGCGCCCCTCGGCGGCTGGCAAAGCGCGCAGGTACTGGTCAGCCTGATTGTGGGCGGCAAGCATAGCCTTGTCCCACCCGTGACTGTCTAGTACCTGCCCGGTCTGCTTGGCTTCGAGGATAAAACTTCCACGCCGGTAGAGGTCGATATAGCCGCGGGTGACGCTACCGTCGGGTTTGGCCATATCGACGCGGCGTTCAAAGACGTAACTGTTGGCGGCAGTATCTTCACCAGCCGGGTCAGGCTGGGGCAGGCCGAGCAGCGTGCAGAGCTCCGTCAGAAAAAGCTGATAATTGGACCGCTCGCTACCTCTCGCATCAACCCAACGCGCAATGAAGGCATCTGTCTGGTCTGCGGGGAGGTTGTCGGGGAGTATCACTTATTCTGGTCGTGGGCTAAGCAGCGTGGGATCGGGTCGGATAGGGGCGCACCAGTATTTCGGCGGGTAAATCCAGTTGCTCTGACAGGCGGCGAATCATTTCCAGGGTGAGTGGCCGCCGTCGGTTCAGCACTTCAGAAACCCGTGCCCGAGAGCCAATGCAGGGTTCGAGATCTTTACGGGAGAGACTGCGGGCCTCCATGACATGCTCCAGCAGGGCAATAGGATCGGGATCATCAATAGAGTGCTGCTGCCGCTCATAGTCTGCAATGAGTATGGCGATCACTTCCAACTGGTCACTTTCCGGGCTGCCCGCTGGGGCATCCCACAGGCGATCTATCAGGGTCAGAGCCGCCGTATAGTCGCACTCATCATGAATGGCTTTGATTTCCATGGACTGACTCCTCAGATAGTGCGGGCGTCGATGCGGTCATATTCCGCATGGGTGCTGACGAAACGGATATACAAGAGCTGACGGTCGTAATGGATAGCGACGATCAGCCGATAACTATTACCCTTGATGTTGAATACCACTCGATTCCCCGGCAAAAAGCTCGCGCTCCGGTAAGCCGCTTTGATGTCTGCAGGATTTGTCCAATGGGCACGACTGGCGATGGCATACCAGGCACGTAAAGATTCCCCGGCAGAAGGGTGAATCTCCCAGAATTCCCGCAAGGCCCGTAACGAAATGACGCGCATGCCGCTCCACACTGTTCCCATTTCGGGAACGATGGTAACCGAAGACAATAGGCGGATTCAATGCCGTTGTCGGCCTTGATGCACAGATATGTTGACTTATAAACCCTGACCATTGTCCTAACGACAAGGCCACGCGCGAGCTGAGGTAGCCTGACAATTTAGACTTTTCACGGTCTACCTTCTTCGGTAACCAAAGGCTGAGGCATGAAAGCCTCGCGATACTCATCACTACGTGGAAGCGGATGGGCCGGAAAACTCAAAGAGCTTTTTCCTCAGTTTTGCTGCCCAAACGCCATTCTGTTGTTGCTCATTACCTCCCGGATCAGGTCTCATCACCTTCCGCAGCCGTTCATATTGAGCAAGCTGGTCGCCTTCATTCTCTGTAATGTCCCAACGCCCTCCCCGACAATCCAGCCGGTGGAGAATCGACAGGTGTATAGATAAAAAATAGTTGTATACTTGTAATATTTTAATAATCAATAGGTTGGAATTTTTCATGCTCCAGAAAAAAATAATAATGTTGCATACTAAAAATTTCACGCGCACGCCGCTTGAAGAATAATGTTGTATACTGACGGTGAGATGGGCGGTCGCCATGAAAAGCGCCCATCCCCTTCGCCACCGCGTGCCTAACCAATGTGACCAAGTCTGCTGCGTATTGCCTGGAACATCCAGGCCTGCACTATAGCTTTCCTGCGGCAGGTGCAGGTGAATCCTGAGCAAACCCGGAACGATGCAAAGGGATACTAAGCACAGTCTAAACCTGTGGGATTCAGGGGCTATCACTATTATATTGTATGCGCTCTCGCCACTCTAGCCGGGCAGGAACTACAGCGGTAGTCGTACGCCCTCTACGAGGAAATGATGCTCTCCACACCCAGAGGATCACCAACCCCCAAAGGAAAAGCTTAACTCGTCCAACTGCTTTATAATACCAGGCAGCTTTCTGACCAACCGCAAGCCATATTCATAGCCATCTGTCTGCGTATGTTTAGCCAACGCATATCGGATTCGCTCTGCTTGATCCTTTAAAAGCTCTCTGCTGAGAAATCCATTGGCGGCAATACAGTCCTCCACCAGTTTTCTGACGACCTTGTCCACCACCACATCGGGCTTAATCAGCTCGAAAACCACCGTAGAAATGCCCTGCCCAGAGGACTGATCCACATCCAGTATATAGCCAGTAGCATCCGCATATTTTAGCGTAATCAACAAATACTCTATAGGCTCTTCGTCGCCCTCGCCAATCCTGGATCTTGCCAAACCAATTTGATATTCAAACTGCAAACGTAAGTGGGCTTCCTGAACACATTCTATTGCGGTGATCAACTTTTTAAAATTAGGGGGTATATCACCTGACTTATCGCCCCCTGTAAATTCTCCGGCATCCACGTCGCCGCAGCTTCCTTCGTCCTGTAAACTCACAGGCCGTATTGCTTTCGTTCCCATGTCACCCGTCGATGAGGTCCGGTCAGAGCCTCCTGTCAGTTTATTTATGACTACGACCTTTTTTCGTACTGACTGGGGAGTGACGACGGTCAAGCAGCAATGCTCCGCTCGTTCTGTGTAAAGAACGATGGGCCGACCCAAGTGACTGGGTGATGAAACCACATTCTCCACGAGGGTTTCGTCCTCGGCATCCTCCGATACAGGCTTCGATCCCGACACAGAGCGTTCATCTCCGAGAATCCCTTTTTTTAACCTAGGGTGTGAGTATTCAATTTCATGAAAAGGTAAATTGCCACGATATTTCGTTCCCAATATCTCCAGGACGAGTAACTGATTATTCCAAGTGACTCCGCGCACCTTCCAACTGCTGTTCTGTCCTACAGGAGGCCAGCATTCTAACTTTGGATAATTTTTATCCTCTATTTTTAATGCCTTCGCTGCACGTCGGCTCCACACAGCGCGCCATTGGTCCGACCATTCCTGATCAAAAAGTATCTTTGCTACTGAAATAATAAAATCTGGTTTTATCATGTTTTTAGGAACTATACCGGAAAACTCTAGAGTCACTTTTCCATCAGAGTGCCAGGCACGCACAAAGTCGGAGAAACTGTCCGGCTGCAACAATGCGTAAGATAAAAATCTAGATTGTGCAAAAAATGACCTCGCTATTTCTATGCATGGGACTAGCATTATTTGATCATTGTTCTCAACCTTAATACATAACTCATCAAGATTTATTTGTGTATCAAGGGGGTAGATATTTTTTAAAACAACCCCCCCGACACGTCGCAAACCAAATTTCGCGTCATTGAAAAGGCGAACAATAGATATCTGCCCTGCGTCTGCAGATCGTGTTTTTGGTCTGCCATTTTCGAATAGCATACCCAGCCTGAGGTATGGCAGCATGCCCCACGGCAGAGAGATATCATGACTTTTCCCACTTTCCACGCCACGAAATACAGCGTCGACGCACCAGCCACGATCATCACCAGCCATATACGGTGAGCGTAACCAGTGCAATGTTGCTAGTTCGCCTTGCCCAAACGGCCAGCCAGCAATAAGGAGCTTCCTTGCCATACTATATTTGAATGCTAGCCATAGATTAACCAACCAAATCCTGAATGCGCGCTGCCACAGCCGGAGAGTAGCCGGGGCGCAAACCTGCCACCCTCACCAAACGCCAGGACTTAAGTTCCACCGCCTCGGATTGGAGTCTGCGAGCGACGATATCCAGTCGGCGCATCTGAAACTGTTCTGTGGATTCTACCCATTGTCGGAGTTCATCTGCCGTCACGGGCATCTTATCCAGATGACGTTGTATCAGTGTTCGACAACCGATGTGGGTCCCTATGGCCGTCACCGTCACCTGCTTAGGCCGGGCTTCGCTTAGAATTTCCTGCGCTGACCGCCGTACTTTGTTGGCGAAATGTTGATCTCTCTGGTTCCAGTCAACACGCAGGTCCTGAGCCTTAGAACGCGATAGCGGTGCAGGAAGATGGTCATACAGCCAATCGTGATCATTCCGATATAGCCAGCCAAAAGCCGCCTGGTTGGCCGCTCGCAGCTGCTTTCTGCAAACGCCTGAGGAACGTCGCACGATGGCAAGCCACTCACGTCGGCGTTTTCCCAATTGACTGTTCTGAACCAAAGCTGCTCCTTTTGATATTTCAGGACCCTCTCTGTCCGCAGCCATGGATACCGGTTGGTGGTGCTTCGCGTGTATACCCGACAGGTTGAGGGCATTCGGCACGACTATCTCCGGCTGTATTTGAAGACATGCACGGTAAAAAACCTCTGCAGTGCTGCAGAGCCATTGAATTAGAAGCAAATGATGTAAAGGGTGCGCAGAGTTACGTCGCTTCCGCACCATGGCCGCGAGCCATCCTTGGCGGCCTCCGTTGACAAGGGCGCATCCGACTTCCTGGAGAAAATCCTCACCATAGTAGTTTAAAAATGCCTGACGAAATGCGTCTTGTCGAACATGCCCTTCACAAGTTATCAGACCCCGCAATTTTAGGAAACGATGATATGCATGAACAATTCTACCAAATCCTAATGTGGGTAAATTATTTTGAAGAATCCAGGAGACCGCATTAGCGACGGTAATGTGCCTTTCGAGGTTGTCATGTGACGGGTTTCCTGTGCGGATAACGGGATTATAATCTAAGGCTATGAACGCATGTTTATTAACTGGTGCACTTATCACAGCGTCAGAGTCACTAAGTGGTGAACCGTGTTTATGACAGACCCGCAAATTAGCTATCTGGTGTGCACGATGCCAGTAAGGTTCTCCGAATTCAGTGATGTCAGACGCTTTGCAAACCGGACAATAGCGTAGAAAACGGGGCGATTTAATAGAGCTGGCCATTACTCCAATTGAACAGTGAATGGTTCCGCCTTGATCACTGGCTGCCATGTCTTTAGCAATCTTTCCGGCAGAATAATCCGTTAGAAATGGCTGATAAAGTGGAAATAGTGTGTGATTGCGTATCAGACTCGCCGGTGTATGTGAGCTGCCCCTCGGTAACCGGCCACATAAGGCAGCAAGTCGAGAAGGGAAATCGTATACAGCGCAAGCCTGGCGACAACCAAAAAGGTCCTCTACCGTGTGTCGAAAGTCATGATTCCTACTCATAATATGATAGCGTGCACATATGCTGTAGAGCAACTCGTCAGGGTATGGCTCAGGGAAAAAGGCTATCATTTGTTAGTCCAGAATTCTTCTATTGGCTTAATGACCCCAGCATTTTTTAGCGCCTGATGGGGGGTAACCTCCCCCTTTCGCGCGCCAATCATTTCAGCCAACGCTTTTTCCACTGCCGATTTTTGCGTCTTTTGGTGTTGGCCCTTGCGTGACGGATTTCTCTGTGTACCTCTTGACGGAGGCCGAACGCCGACGGCTCGCAACAGGGCATCCTTTATTACCGGTGCCAGTCCTGTTTCGTCGGCATGCTGCTTCAATGCCTCCTCAGCACATTGGTGGGCCATGTCGACAGGGAACCCTGCTTCCAGCAAAACCTCGGCGACGCGCATCAAAATTTCGTCCGGTTCCTTATGAGCATTTTGTTGCTGTGCGACACGCTGAGCCTTCATCGTATCAAGCGTTCCTTCGAGTGTTACCCGTTCGCGTGCTCCACGTAAATATTGTTCGAGGTCACTGATGGGCGGCATGATATCCTTGATCCTACCGAGTGCGGCAAGATCTCGCTTCTTGAGCGCCTCAAGAATTGGCCGAGCGAGTTGCAGGCTGTCTCTGGCAACATCACCAATCAGTTCCGGTGAGATTGTTTCATCTTCCTGTCCTATCACTGCCCATTGAGCCAGCATATAGAGTTTCACCGCAATATCTACAATGCCTTGTGATTCCTGGTATAAGGCATTGCGAATCGTCGGCGTTAGCGGGGTCTCCGATTTGGTCCACTGGTAATGCCAAACGCCTTCAATAAAGAAATCCCAAACATCATCCTGAGGCAGGTTGGACCAGACGAGATCTCCTTGTCCCGCACTACGGCGCGCCTGTGCAAATTCACCACTCAGCAGCGGAAGCGCTTTAAATGTCCCTACCAGCACAACAGGAACACTAAACTGATTGACCATTTGGCCAAAGAAATTCAACATCTTGGCTGCACCGCCGCTACTGGCTTCATTCAGCCTTTGGATCTCATCAATGACCAAAACCCCTAGCCCCAGTACTGCAGCCACGTTAGCCATTTCTGGAAGCAATTCGTCGACGGATCGCCGTCGGTTATTACCGAACTTATGGTAGTAACGGGCCCCGACAATCTCATCAACAGCTTGAAAGAAATTTAGGCAGAGCCCCCTCAATGATCCATCCTGGGGACACTCAAGTTTCAGCCAAACCAATTGGACACGATCAAGCGCGTGACCTCCATATTTGCCGGAGTGCTGGATTTGCTGAGCGTAAAGAGAGAGTACGCTTTCAACGGCGGTCGTCTTACCCACTCCGCTGGTACCAATTATGGCAAAGCCCGCTGCGGTAGAGCGGACGAGGGGTTGATAATCGGGTTTTCCACGATCCCAATCGAGATCAGGGAAGCCAGAACGAAGCTGTTTGATCCACTCGGCAGAGATCGGGTTGCGGGGTGAATAGCCGTTGCGAAGCATCCGCGAAAACCGTTGCTCAAGCTCCAGGAAAATGGGCAGCGGTTCTACATAGTTCGCAATCCGTTGCACCGCCTCCAGACGTTTACTCGCTGCTAATTCGCGCTCACTTTGGTGATATACCGGGTGCCTCCGCAGAAGACTTGCCACCTTTTCCATAGGCAAGACGGGCGGCAAAGCTTCAATGAAGGGATTATGTCGATACATGGGGTCTTCGCTAGGCGTGTAAACTGCCTGCTCCTTACTGCCGGTCAGCATGCAAAACGCTCCCAGTTGTCAGCTACTTTGGCTAGCAGCCAGCGTCTAAAATCGAGCGATCTCCAATGCGATGCAACGCATGTCATCAAGCCTTGAATCTCCGACGAGGTGCCCACCTTTACCCCGTAAAGCCTATATCATACTTGCCGCTGAGTCATTAATATCATTTTTGAATGCCTACAGCACGGTGCGATCTCATTCTAATTCGCATTAGAATATGGATTTAATTATGCATTTCCCCACCCAGCGATGGAGTTCACTCGTTCATGGTCCATCTCAAGGGCACGGAGACCCGCCACCAACTGCTCCCCAGGCTGTCAAAGGCGCAACTGTGGATTCTACTCAATAGGGTAACGCATGCCAAACAGGCAAGTCTGATAGGTGCCATTCCCTGACCCCGCGATTGATATCAGAGAGTAGAAACTCATGGGGTGCGGGGCAGAATTTCTGGAGCTTCATCCGTATATTGAGGAAGACAAGGAACATCAGGATGCCATCGTCTTACCCCCGATGTGCTCTTTACCTCCAATGACAGGTTCGCAGCGTTATGTATACCTCGCGATTATGTATAGCGGTACAGCTGAGAGCCTTGCTGCGACGGGGTTGTAAGGACGAACCTTGCTCGCGAGCTCTACATAATAAACGCTGTTTTGGAGACTTCAGCAAGATGACTGCCTACCGGCGATGCCGAATATTGCTGTCAGGCTTCAGGAACGGAAGGAGTGCTAGGATTCACAGGCAACCACCTTCCCGAGCAGTAAGTTAATGGTGATCCAAAGATCTCCGATCAGCATCGTGGCCATGGATCAGACCGGCAGTTGGGGTGTTGATCTGTGGCGCATGCGGAGCCCTGTCGTGGTGACTACACACCGAATCGACCAATTTTATGTATAGCATCTCGATACCGCTCCTACCAAATGGCCAGCATTGACAGGGCTTACAGCCAGCTCGACATGCGCACTATACATAATCACGTAGTATACATAACGCTGCTTATGTGTATGTACACATAAGCAGCGGAAGCTGCCGTCCAGAATCCAATGAGTTGGCGGTGTGTCAATCAGCGTCAGCCATTGACCATGCGTCAGCACCAAACATTTGCCACCTATGGAGTGTTATATCGCTTCGTAACTCTATGGACCAAAACACAAACATCAAATTCTTGATCTGATCAAAGGTGAACAACCTTGACGCTGATTTCTGGTCAAAACTTGACACTCTCAGGCGCTGTTTTACAGGTCCGGGCCGCCAGATCCGCATCGATACGCAATAATATCTGAAAAATGGTTTGGTCTTGCAGGACGTTATGACACACTGCGGGGGTCTCCTTCTTAGTCGAAACGAGGCACTCCCCCAACAAGCGTGTTTGTT
>NZ_JABBDR010000127.1 GCF_018854495.1 Acidithiobacillus ferruginosus | reverse complement strand
CCGCCTCTATGCCGAACTGCGGCGCCTGGGCGCGGCCCTGGAGGTGGTGGATGTGGGCGGTGGGCTCGGTGTGGACTACGAAGGCACCCATTCCCGCGCGTATTGCTCTACGAACTATCATGTCGCGGACTATGCCCATGCCATCGTCGCCACACTGGCCGATGTATCACGCCAGGAGGGCTTGCCGGAGCCGCGAATCATCTCCGAATCGGGGCGGGCGCTGACGGCTCATCACGCCATCTTGGTGGCTAATGTCAGCGATGTGGAGATGGCGGCCGGAGAGCATCCGTCGTCAACACCTTCCGCCGACCTGATGGATGGTGAATGGGGCCGTCTGCTCTCTCGCCTGGATCAGGGTAACGCCGCCGCCGCGCTGGAAGTCTACCAGGAGGCACTCTATCTGCTGGCGGAGATTCACCAGCAATTCAACCTCGGTATCATTCACATCGAGGGGCGGGCCGAGGCCGAAGGCATTTATGCCCAACTACTCTGGCGGGTGCGCGGCTTCCTTGACCCGCACAATCGCGCGCACCGAGACATCCTGGACGAACTCGACGAAAAGCTGGTGGACAAATATTTCGTGAACTTTTCCCTGTTTCAGTCGCTGCCAGACGTCTGGGCCATTGATCAGATTTTCCCGATAGTGCCCATACAGCGGCTGAATGAAGAGCCAACCCGGCGGGCTCGCCTCGAAGACATCACTTGTGATTCCGACGGCAGAATCGATGCGTACGTCACGGCGGAAGGCCTGACGCCGGCGCTACCGGTACATGCGCTACAGGAGGGTAGGCCTTATCTCCTCGGTATTTTTCTGGTGGGTGCTTATCAGGAAATTCTCGGGGATATGCATAATCTGTTCGGCGACACGGACTCCGTGAATGTGTTCTGTGATGCCTCTGGCGTCATGCGTCTGGAGCAGCCGCTGGAGGGCGATACGGTGGAATCCGTCCTGCAATACGTACAATTTTCCGCTACCGACCTGCTGGCCCGTTATCAGAAGAAAGTGGAAGCCTGCAGTCATCTCGACGATGCGGAGCGTCACGAGTTTCTACGGCAGTTTGCGGATGGGCTGCATGGTTATACGTATTTAACCGCCCATCACCAGATCGAAGACCTGCCGTAGCAGCGTCAACTCCGTCATCGGCAGGCGCCGCAGTTCACTGATGGGCTTAAAAACGCCATCGTGGGGGGCGATTGCCTCGTGGGGGGCTTCAAATGTCGTGAAGCGGGCGAGGTGGATCTGAATTGGACCGGTGTCGGTAGACAGCCAGGCCTCGAAACCGTCGTCCAGCTCTATCTGGTTGGAATTTATGTTTAATTTCTCCAATACGGCATGCAGTACAGCAGTGGGCGTGTCGCCGGTGTCCGTGGGTGCTGCATCCATGTTGGCGTTTTCCGGCAGTGGCGCCGGCAGCATGACACTGTCGTTGATGCGAACGAAGCGCAGGGCGGTACTGTAACTGTCGAAGTGACAGAAGATCAGGCGATTGCGTTCGAGAAGACCGGATGCGGGCATTGGGTTATTCCTGTTTCGATGGGGTGATGGGGTTAGCCGATGGTGATGATCAGCGGTTCCAGCCCGGCAACAGTGGCCTCGATCACATCGCCTTTCACCACGGGGCCCACGCCGGCGGGCGTGCCGGTGAAGATGATATCTCCGGGAAAGAGTTCGACTTGGCTGGACAGGAAGTGGACGACCTGGGGAATCTTCCAGAGCATGTCGCCGACGTCGGCGCTCTGGCGGATTTGACCATTCACCTTGAGTTCGATCTTACCGCGAGCGATGGTCCCGGAATAAAACTCGGGCGTGATGGCCGTGCAGGGTGCCGAATGGTCGAATGCTTTGGCCATGTCCCAGGGCTGGCCCTTTTCGCGGGCGGCGCGTTGCAGGTCGCGACGGGTCATGTCCAGCCCCACGGCGTAGCCGAACACATAGTCATAATCGACCTTGTCCATGGGAATATTTTTGCCGCCCTTGTGTAGCGCCACCACCAGTTCCACCTCGGGCTGCAGGTCGGTAGTGCCGGGCGGGTAGGGTAGCACTGAATTATTCTGCAGGATGGCGCTCGCCGGTTTCATGAAAAAGAAGGGTTCGGTATCGGGCGCGCTGCCCATTTCCCGGACGTGATCAGCGTAGTTCTGCCCGACGCAAAAAATGCGTCGCACCGGGAAAGGGTTGCTGGACATGGCGTCCAGCGTCACGACAGGGGCGGGCGGGAAGGCATAGTTCATGGACGGGCTCCTGTGCCGGGTGAAATGGCGGGATAACAGGCATCTGCTCCCATTTCTTGATAACTGATCCTGAAGCAGGATTCAATGTGCTTTTCATCGAGGATTCGGTCGCGGCACTCGGGGTAACGTTGTACCAGACGGTTTCGGTGCGCCTGCCAAGCGTGGAGCAGGGCGCGGCGGGCCGCCTCCCGATCCACACCTGTGCCCTGGAAGGTGAAATGATGGGTGCGCATTTCCGCCAGAACAAAGCAGTTTGCGCTTTCCGTTGTCATCGATAGCCTTCCTCGCGCAGAACACGCTGCACGGCAGGCCTGGTCCGTAGGCGTTGGTAGTGGGCGTCGCAATGTTCAGGTAGCGGGATGCCCAGCCGGTCTGCCCAGAACTCCACGTAAAACAGCGCCGCATCGGCGATGGAGAAGCTGCCGGTGACATAATCCAATCCGGCAAGAGCGTCATTCATGATGGCGAATCCCTGATTGACGATTTCCCGTCCGCGCGCCTGCACGGCTGCGTGATCGGCGGCGTTGGGGGTGAAGGTGTCCGTAATGAAGATGCGGGCGAAGCCCTGGCCGTGCAGGGTGCCGACGGCATAGTCCATGACTTCCAGCACGCGCGCCTCGCCGTCGGGATATTCTGGCAGCAGTTTCGCCTTGGGGTGGGTGCGTGCCAGCCACCAGGCGATGGCCTGGAATTCAGTCAGCGCCGTGCCGTCCTGACGCACCAGGGTGGGGATGGTGGACTTCGGATTGATGGCGCGGTACTCGGGCTTGTGGTGCTCGCCGGCTGGCAGATGGACGATCCAGGCCTCGAAGGGGATATCTAGTTCTTCCAGCAGAATATGGATGCCGGTGGAGCACGATCCGGGGGTCATGTAGAAACGCGTTGCCATCAGTTGTCCTCTTTAAACCATTCCGGCTGGTTTTTGCGGTACACCCGCAGCCACATCAAGGTATCTGGTGCGAGCGCGCGCACCGCGAGCCAAAGCAGGGTGTCCTCTGCTTTATCACTGGTTGCGAGGCGCTGGTCGAGGGCGCGCCAGCCTTCCCAGTCTATTTCCACCAACAGGGCGTGGACCTCTGGCGACAGGAGCAGGGCGGACTTGCTCATGAGGCGAAGCTGGCGTCGAGTTTCTGCGCGGGTGAGGCGCGACGCGAGAAACTCTTCCTTCTCCAGCCCTTCAGTCAGCGTGAGTACGGCGGTCCCC
>NZ_JABBDR010000126.1 GCF_018854495.1 Acidithiobacillus ferruginosus | reverse complement strand
GGCCGTTATCCTCACCATGGACGAGAACGGTGCGCGTCGGGCGTTGGTCACCATACCAGGCGAGAAGTTCATCGTGGTCGGCATGGGCCGAGAAACCGCCGATGGTGTAAATGCTGGCGGCGACATGCACTTCTTCACCAAATATCCGCACCGTTTTGGCCCCGTCGATGATGCGCCGCGCCAGCGTCCCCTGGGCGGCATAACCGACGAAGATCACGCTGCTGTCCTCGCGCCAGATGTTATGCCGGAGATGGTGGGTGACCCGCCCTCCGGTCGCCATGCCCGACCCCGCCATGATCAGGGCGCCGCCCTTGATCAGGTTGATGCCCATGGATTCGCTGGTTTCGCGGGTGAAATGGAGGTTGCGCAGGGCGAAGGGGTCGGCGCCGTGCTGCAGGTTTTCGCGGGTACCGGGGTTGAAGCACTCCGGGTGACGGCGAAAAATCTCCGTGGCCGAAATGGCCATGGGCGAATCGAGAAAGACCGGCAGGTTGGCGGGGATCTGGTTGTCATTCATCATCTCCCGCAGGTAATACAGCAAATCCTGCGCGCGCTCCAGGGCGAAGGTGGGGATGATGGTATTGCCGCCACGTTTCAGGGTGTCGAGGATGGCATCGCGCAACTCGTCTACCGAGGGTCCGATGGCCTTATGCAGGCGGTCGCCGTAGGTGGTTTCCATGACGAT
>NZ_JABBDR010000125.1 GCF_018854495.1 Acidithiobacillus ferruginosus | reverse complement strand
AGATTTGTCCTAAGAATAATTCGGATATAAACCAGAGCAATACTCCTCGATGCTGGACACCGATCCCGATTTCAGATATAACGGGCGGTATGGAAACGGTAAAATCTTTCAATTCGCCCCTCGCCAGTATCCAGGTACGCCCAATCAAGCGCAGCGAGGAAGCCCGCTATCAGGCGTTGATGGCGGCGCATCATTACCTGGGTGCGGTGCCCAGAATCGGCGAGACACTGTGGTACGTCGCTACCTGGCAGGATCAATGGGTGGCGCTGATCAGCATGTCTGGGGCCGCATTGAAATGTGCTGTGCGTGATCTCTGGATCGGTT
>NZ_JABBDR010000124.1 GCF_018854495.1 Acidithiobacillus ferruginosus | reverse complement strand
GGCAGGATCAATGGGTGGCGCTGATCAGCATGTCTGGGGCCGCATTGAAATGTGCTGTGCGTGATCTCTGGATCGGTTTGGATTTCCGCTCTCAATATGGGCGTCTCCGGTTACACCATTACAAAATTCCCTCCTGGAACTGTAAGGTCTGGTCAGCATCATCGACGAATACGCTTTTGGTGATTTGAAGAGCTTCAAAGCCAAATATTCCCCGCTGTCCAATGAGGAAGGACTTTGCCGAACTGCGTGAACGCCTGAAGCCCTTGTGCAAGCGCACTTTGCACAAACAGGTGCTGGAATATGTGAAATACACCAGCCGCCATGCCTTGGTGCAGGAGTTCTTCCCAACAGACGACGAACAACGACTGTATGATGAGGTATCGGAATATCTCCAGCAGCCCGTTCTCTATGCTTTACCGTCCGGGCAACGCCAACTGATGACCCTGGTGTTGCGCAAACTTTTGGCTTCATCGTCCTATGCTCCCCCGATGGCTTACAATGGCCGCGCTGTGGCCACGCCTAAAGATTGCGGCCTTGGGCAAACATATCCCATGCGCCTAAAAAAATGTGAACGATGACGTGGGCAGCAAACCAGAGCACCGTAAAGCGCAAGGCCGCCAAGCCGATAGGGACCCAGATGGGGCTCCCGCTACCGGTTAGATTAGGGCTGGCTAAAAAGTCGCTGCGCGTAGCGCAAATAGCCAAAACCCAAGTGATTGTCCAGGGTTTTATATAGCTATTTTTTTGGCCTTTGTGCGCCATAAAGTGCATCCTCCTCTGGCCACTCAGGTTAGCGACTCATGATGCGGTCGCGGAGTTTGTCGAGTTGCTGTTGAACCATCGTATTGACGCTTTTGAGCTGTCCGGCACCCTTGCGAATGGCGTCTTCATCGCCCTTTTGCAGGGCGGCAATGATGGCGAGGCCAAGTTTATGGATCTGGGGATGCACTTGCTGTACGGCCACAAACTCCGGCAACTGCGCCAATTCACTTTGTGCCATGCTGTCCATCCATTTGCCGAGGCGACACTGGTGGTGATCGGAAAGCTCGGTCGGAGAGATGGCGGTATTGTTGGTACTGATCCGCTCTAAAATGTGGGAGACCCACTGGACGTGATCCGCCTTGGCGATGGTCAGGCGGGTAGCCAGTGCCGCTTCTCCCTGCACGGCTGCTTCGCTGGCCCCAGTGAGTTGCCCGCGAACGCTATCCAGACAACGCTGAATTTCACCGAATTGTGCAGCGAAACGATCCATAGACTGTTGTAAGGCGTTCATGTGACTGCCCATGGCGTCAGCGGCTGCAACTCCCTGAGTACTGCCGTTAAGGATCTCGCTCAGGTTGCCCCGTGATTTTTGGGCGGATTGATTGGCCATACCGAGCACTTCGGCAACGGTTTCCAGTGTGTCGCCACCGCGGCGGAGGTGGACGATGCTGGCTGCCACTCCCGATTCGACCTGACCAGCGCCCTCGTTGATGGTGACCGCCGAGTTGCGGATGTCCGCAGCTGCTGCCGCGGAGTTTTGGGCGAGCTTCTTGACTTCATCGGCGACGACTGCGAAGCCGCGACCATGCTCGCCCGCGCGTGCCGCCTCAATGGCGGCATTCAAGGCCAACAGATTAGTCTGTTTGGCAATCTCCTGCACTTTGCTGGCGAGGCTGGTGATGTTGCGGGTCTGCTGTAAAAAAGCTTGAACGGTTTTGCCCATGGTGGTAACCGTCTGCTCGACGAGATCCATTTCGCCAATCAATTCAGAGAGCCGCTCATTGCCCATCTGTACCTCGCGCAGCGTGTTTTCGGAGAGGTCCTGATTTTCGGCAATACTCTCGGCGGTGCTGCGGACTGCCACAACGACGGCGTGCACCTGGGCTTGGAGAGACTGGCTCTCCACCTGGGCCACTTCAAGATTTTGATGGAAGTCGATGCCAAGCAGATGACTCTCGGCAGCGTGTTCCAGCGCCGTGACCTGGTGGTCGAGGACAAGACAACCCTGCCGCAGGCGGTCTTTCTGCCAATTGCAGATAGGAGCGACGGTAGTTTGCAGTTCTTCATCATCGGCGATCAGACGCGCGGCATCCGCATCACCATCCAGGCAGGCGGAAAGCAGAGAAATCAGAGAGTTGGTATCAGCAGGCATGAGGCTGTCCTCTTAATTGGGCTGAATGGCCTTGGCGACGGCGCGGGCCAGATCGTCTGGCAGGAATTTGGCGACGTAGCCATCGGCCCCGACGCTGTGAGCGTGGGATTCGTTGGCCGTGCCGGACAACGAGGAGTGGATGACCACCGGGATTTCACGCAGGGCCTCATGCTCTTTGATTCGGCGGGTGAGGGTGAAGCCATCCATCTCCGGCATTTCAAGGTCGGTGAGCACCATGGCTACTTTATCGCGCAAATGAATGCCTGCTGCCTTGGCATCATGCGCTAGTTGTTGCAGACGGTCCCAGGCCTCCTTACCCGTCTTGGTACCGATGAAAGGAAGACCAAGGCTGCGCAGCGTCTTTTCGATCTGGTTGCGGGCGACGCCGGAGTCATCCGCATAGAGAATGACGGCGCCTTGGGGAATGCTGACTATATGTTGCTGCACCAGTTCGTCGCCAGTCTTGAAGCGGGAGGGGAGCACCTGGCGCAGGATGTGCTCGACATCGAGGACCAGCGCCAAGCGGGCAGTTTCTTCATCCTCGTCGAGACGCGCTAGACTCGTGATCAGACCGCCGACGGCAGCGCCTTCGGCGGAGAGCACCCGGCTCCACTCCAAACGGACGATTTCTTCGACTTCTTCTACGGCAAACCCCTGAACGGATCGCTCATACTCCGTAACCAGCAGGATGTTGAGCCCATCGGCGCGGCAACCGACCACGGTGGGAAGATCAATCACGGGGATGATCTGGCCACGGATGTTGGCGACACCAATCACATGCTCGGGCGCACCGGGCATGGGGGTGATTTTTGGCATCACCAGCGCTTCTCGGACCTTGAAGACGTTGATGCCGAAAAGCTCACGGCTGTTGAGTTGTTGATCTTTGCCGAGGCGAAAGACCAGGAGTTCAAATTTGTTGGTGCCGGCAAGCTGGGCTCTTTCATCCACTTCACGTAATACCTGGCTCATAGGTTTGGTCCTTGGTGACTTTTCTGGGTGGCCGCAGACAGTGCGTCTAAATTCTGGAAAATCACATCACGCAGCGCCAAAATACGTTCCAGAAGCTTCTCGGTGGTTGCTTGATCTCCGCGGCTATAGGCGGAAATTAAATCCTTGGCGGTCTGGTGGAAGTCGCGATGTGGTTCTGATAGTGCGACGAATTCGGGCAGTGCCCCGAAATTTTGCATACCAAAGCTATCGTACCAGTGCCCCAGGCTGCAGGTATGGTGATCTTTGAGGTGCTCGAGACGTACATGATGACTACCCTCGGTAATTTCATTCTGAAGTCGGCGTACAAATATTTCATGATTCTGGCGCGCGCTCTCCAGGGTCATGGATGCGGCGATCATACTGAGACTACTGATCTCGCTGTTGAGACTGTCGGTTACTTCGATAGACTGCTGCGCCTGAGTCTGGTTTTTCTGGGAAGCGGTATCAATCGTTTTCGCGGTATTCGTGATGGCGGAGATATTGGCTTGCACTTCGCCGGTGGCTTCCTGCACTCGTTTGGAAAGATTGCGTACCTCATCGGCGACCACCGCAAAGCCGCGTCCATGCTCACCGGCACGCGCCGCCTCGATAGCCGCGTTGAGCGCCAGCAGATTGGTCTGGTAGGCAATTTCGCGGATGGTCTGGGCAATCAGACTGATGGCCGCCACCTGCTGAATGAGTGATTCGGAGGCGTGATGATTTTCCTCGATCGTCTTGACCAGGTGTTGCAACGTCCTGCCCACCGTTGCCATTGCCTTTTGCGCTTCTGTGGATGTCCGGGTCAGCGTGTTGGCATGTGCAGTTGCGTTTTTGGAGACGGATACAGAAATCTCATCCACACGGCGACTGTCGGTTAAATCCCGCCAGGAGGCGTGATAGGCGATCGGGCTGTCGGAGTCGTCTCGGATCACGGTAAAGTGAAGGGCAAAGGTTATTCCACCCAATTCCAGTTCAGCACTATGCTCAGAAATGCTGCCTGCAGCCAGATTGCGGAATATCTGACGAATGCGTTCCGGTTCTTTATAAAACTGATGGATAGAGTGACCAAGCGCCTGACGCACGTCGGCACCGCGCAAAAGTGGATTCAGTTGCCGGTGATGATGCTGCATGGCCCGCAATGCGGCGGGGTTCATATAAAATATGGCGTTTTCCATGGTGGGATCTGCCTCACAGAGCATCTCCAGACTCAAGAGAGGGTCCAGCAGCCCGCGGGCATATTCTGCCAATGCTGTTCTGTTCATTGATGACTCCCTCATATTATGATTATTCGTTAATGGCGGTGCCGACATTCAGACCATCAAACCATTCAAAAAATCGCTGCACGTTATCCCCGCTATAAATGGCGCCGTGTTGTGGACAAAGGTAATCAATTTCCAGCTTGCACACACGGTTGATCCAGTCTTTTTTGGCCGCATTGGATGGCATCCAGCGCTCATGAAAGTATTTGGCTTTGGTAATGTGTTCTTCAAAGGCGCGGCCGCTTTTATCGCGACGATCCACCCAGGCACCATGTCCTGGCGGTAAGAGCGCAGCGCCGACATCGCCGGAAAACAGCACCTTGGCCTCCGGATCATAAAGATGGAAATTTCCTGAAGAATGCAGATAATGCGCTGGGATGAACTCCAGGCGGCGACCGCCGATCAGCATATCTCCGCCTTCATCCGGAATGTCCTGCAGAGGAGCTTCCAACGCACCATAATGGCGGATGAAGCCATCCCAGAGTTTGGGTATATGCCATTGAATCTGCTCATTGCAGGCATGCCAAAGCGGCAGACTGGAGGCAATATCTGGATCCTGGTGGGAAACAAAAGCTGCCTTCAGGCTGTTTGGCGGGACCACCTCGACTAGGGCAGCGAAAACCTGCGGAAAAACTTCAAATCCGCCAGGATCGAGGATTATGCTTTGCCCATTCGATTCCATTACGTAGACATTAGAGTCGATGACGCGATGCTCATCCTGATCATAAAGAATCCACCAACGATGGTTGCCAGCTTCAAATATAGGTGCTGCTTTCATGCTCTAAGCTCTCCAATTGATGGCGGTAAGTGCGGATGGCGTTGGATACGGTGCGCACTGCCTCACCCATATCGCGTGACACACGTACAAGGGGGGCACCCGTGTCTTCCGCTAAAGCCGCTTCGATACGGCCATTTGTCACCACGTACTCTTGTTCCTCAATGCCTTCTTGTAGGGTATCCACCGTGGCGATGAGACGAAGCAATATTCCCCGGGCCTCTGTTTCTTCCTGGGCGATGAATTTTTGCGATTGCGCCTGGGAGTTCTTGAGAGGGGCGCAATCCAGACCAAGTCGAGCCATGGACTGAGCCATGGTACTAAACGATGCCGCGACACGCTGATGCTGGAGAATACGCATGCGGGCCTGAATCAGGGGTGCAATGGTTCCTTGCAGATGCGACGCAGATTCTTTGAGGCTGGCGGCGCGTTCACGGAAAGCCTGGGCGACTACACCATATCCGGCCAACGCGTTTCCATGACGTTTAACGAGCACCATCGCATTCAGGGCCCGACGATCGATCTCACGCAGGGATTTTTCGATGCTCTGGCGGGCAGCAAAGGAGGCATCGACGACCTGCATGATCTGTTGGATATCCATCAGGCGGCACCTCGCCGGTCGGTGGGGGGCATCTTGCCGGTGCTGGGGTACTCCAAGGCGTGACCGATCAGTGCGCCCGGATCAAGGATGAGGACGACATTGCCCTTGCCGGAAATGGTCGCCCCCTGATACCAGGTTTGCTCGGCGAGAAAATCAATGGGTTTGACCACCGAGTCCTCATTGCCGAGCACCTCCGAAACCATGAAAAGGCCACGTTCGGTGAGAACCCCTTCGATGGGTTCGGAACCCAGGCGCAAAGGGCGATCATTGAGCAGGGCGCCGAGGTCTACCATGGGGGTGACCTGGGTGCCATCCACGCGGTAAACGCTGCGACCACCCATACGATGAATACGGCTTTCCTGAATATCCAGCAGGCTTTCGATACTGGAGATGGGCAGGGCGTAGATTTCCCGACGCAGGCGCAGGTAAAGTACGGGCAATACCGCCATGGTCAGCGGAAATTCCATGGCAATCGTCGTGCCGAGACCGAGGCGCGTCTGAATATCCAGATGCCCGCGCAGTTTGCGCACGGTTTCTTTGACCACATCCATACCGACCCCACGACCGGAGAGATCGGTAGCCTGATCCTTGGTGGAGAAGCCGGGCCGGAAGACCAGTTCTAGCGCTTCCTGTTCCGAGAGCCGGGCCGCCTGATCCGTCGTAATCACCCCTTTGTCGATGGCCTTCTGGGTGACAAACTGGCGGTCTATGCCACGGCCGTCGTCAGATACTTCGATGCGTACTTTGTCGCCGAGGTGTATGGCGGCTACCCGGATCGTCGCGCTACGCGGTTTACCCGCCGCCTGGCGTACCTCGGGGGGCTCAATGCCGTGGTCGAGGCTGTTGCGGATCAAATGTGTCATAGGGCCGGAGAGGGCATCGACGACGGTTTTGTCGATTTCGACTTCCTCGCCGACGATGTCGAGTTTGACTTCCTTGCCGAGCTGCCGGGAGGCGTCGCGTACCACGCGGGGCAGTTGCTGGAAGAGGCGCTTGCAGGGCTGCATTCGCAGGCGCATGACCGTGCTCTGGATGTCGTTGACGGTGAGGTCCACCTCACGGGCAATGCGCGCCATATCCTCGTTTTCTTCGCCCAGACTACTGACCGCCGAAGCCAAACGGTTGCGCAGGAGGACCAGCTCGCCGACCTGATTCATGACGGCGTCGAGACGCAACGCGTCAACGCGGAGGGTGGTGTCGGCGGCTTCCGGCATGTTCTGCGACCGCGCACTGAGGTTTACTATGGGGGCTGGCGTTGTAGTCTGCGATTGCGCATAGAGGCTCTGGTCTTGACGAGTGATGCGGGGTACGGGAGGGTCAGTCTTTAGTGCGGCACTGGCAGGTTGCGTATGAGCGGTGCGATCCTGGGCGTCATAACCCCGCGCCTGGCTGCTATGGAGATGATCTAACACCCGCTCAAACTCTTCCGGGCTGATCTTATCTCCATCTGGGCAGAATTGCTCCGGCGGGTCGACCAGACCGGGAGCCTGATTGCCGTAGAGGGCGTCGAGGGTGGCTTCAAATTCGGCCTCACTGATCTCGTCGCTGCTGCCGGGTGCGGAGTGGCTGCTTATATCGGCACGCTCAATGTAAATACCGTTGTGACCGTCGACGGTGATCCGTTGACTGGCCAACAGCGTGGTATCTGTCGACGGACAGGTGGTTGCGTCCGTGCCGGACTCGTCCGTTTCTGCGGTGAGGGCCTGCAGATAGGGTGTTTGACCAGCGGCGAGTTGCTGAATAACGTTGCCAAGATCCTCAGGCCCGGCTGCGGGACTTTCGCCGTGGGCCAACTGCTGCAGCATGTCATCGATGACGTCCAGGCCCTTGAGGATGGCGTCGATCATGCTGGCGGAGATGGTTAGCGTATGGGAACGCAGCTTGTCCAGAAGGTCTTCCAGATGATGCGTCCAGCTGACGAGGTGGTCTGCTTCCAGGAACCCCGCCCCACCTTTCAGGGTGTGAAAGGCCCGAAATACTGATGCCAAAATTTCGTCATTGCCGGGTTCAGATTCCAGGCGAAGGGTGTCTTCCTGGGCTTTTTCGAGGAGCTCGCGGGCTTCGGGAAGGTAGTCCTGCAAAATCTCCATATCCATAATCAAATCCCCAATTCGGCGAGCAGGGCGTCTACTTCGTCTTGATTGACGCTGGGATCGGAGTCCGCAACGTCATCCGCTTGGGGCGCGTAGTCCGGGTTGGACTGCATCCCGATTTCGGCGAGGGTCAGCCGGATACGTTCTTCGACCGCCTGCAGGAGGGTGATGGCTTTTTTCAGCCGCTGACCGGCAAGATCCTGCCCTTGCTGGCTGGTCAGAATGGTGAGCAGGGCGTCGTCGATGTGGTGAAGTGATTCGTCGATAAAGCGGTTATGGGCGCTGCGAATGTCATTTACGGCATCCTGGGCACGTTCAACGGCCGACAGAGTGACCATGGTCTGCTCTTCCGTGAGGCGCAAAGCCTCCTCCAGCGGATTTTGCGCGCCCGAGAGGTTCTCTTCTGCCGTATTGGCAATACGTTTCAGGCCTTCACGGAGAAGCAGTTCGGCCTCACTCAGCAGGCGCCCCGGATTCAGCACATGGTTATTCATGACTGAGCTCCCTGAGCGGCTTGCAGGCGTTTGAAAACGGCATCGAGCTTTTCCTTGAGTGTGTCAGCGGTGAAAGGCTTGACGATATAGCCGTTCACCCCGGCTTGAGCCGCTTCAAGAATGTTCTCGCGTTTGGCCTCTGCCGTGACCATGAGGACCGGTATATGCTTGAGTTGGGCGTCTGCACGAATGGCACGGAGCAGGTCGATACCCTGCATGTTGGGCATGTTCCAGTCAGAGACGACAAAATCGAAGGGTCGGTTGCGCAGTCTTTGCAGCGCCTGTACCCCGTCTTCGGCTTCATCAAAATTGCTGAAACCCAGCTCCCGCAACAGGTTGCGCACAATCCGGCGCATGGTGGAAAAGTCGTCCACTACGAGGATGTGAATGCTTTTATCGACCTGATCTATTCCCATATACCCCTTTTCTCCTCCTTGAGTGGCAGCCTCTCTGATCGGTTGCCGAGAGCTCGCCGTCCGCACAACGGACGTCTCCCTAATCTGTGATGGTTTTAAGCAAACTCTATACCAGCAGCAAGAATGCCCTGCTGGTCAGTTGCGGCCTTGTTGAGGTATACGGCACGAAAGCTTGGAAACTGAAGGGGCTCCGCCGCCCGGATCATCAGCGGACGGGTGACCAGTATTGGGGATAACCCTGATGTTTGGTGAGGTTGGCGATGCGTTGCGTGACGGTATCGGCGGCGATCCGGTTGGGCACGGGGCCCACCAACACGCGGTAAAGATGGTTCTGTGGCAAGGTGCCGATGCACGTGCTGAAGCCTCTGCTTTTGATCAGTTTTGCCAGATCGGTTGCCATGCTGGAGCGCCCAAAAGCCCCCAGTTGCACATACCACCCAGCGTTGCTGCAGGTGTTGTCAACGGCTGGGGCGGGGGCCGTTGGTGCTTTATGGGTGGGTGGAGCAGACTTCT
>NZ_JABBDR010000123.1 GCF_018854495.1 Acidithiobacillus ferruginosus | reverse complement strand
CCGCCAGGGGGCGCGCGGTGAGGGTGTGCGGGCAGATGAGGACGAGGAGGAGCGCCGCGAGGGTGGGCGTGAGGATGGGCCCGCCCGCCGACATGGCGTAGGCCGTGGAGCCGGTGGGTGTGGCGATGATGAGACCGTCGGCGCGCTGGGTATAGACGAAACGGCCGTCTATCTGCACCCGCAGTTCAATCATGCTCTCGCCGCCGCCCTTGTGGATAAAGACTTCGTTGATGGCGAGGCCGGTATGGACACGCTCCTCACTACGCCATAACTCGGCATGGAGGATACTGCGCAGGTCCTGCTGGTAATGCCCCTCCAGAATGGGTGGCAAGGCTTCGCTGATCTGGTTGATGGAGAGGTCGGCGAGAAAACCGAGACGCCCCTGATTGATGCCGAGGATAGGGATGCCGCTTTGTGCGGTCTGTCGCGCGGTCCCTAACAGCGTACCATCTCCGCCAAGGGCGATGACGAGGTCCGAACCGGCATCCGCTTCCGCGAAGGAAAGCAGCGGCAGCCCCAGGCGGTCGCCGATATCCGCAGCGCTTTGGCTTTCCAGAAAGGTGGGCATGTCTCGCGCCAGCAAAAAATCCCGCAGTTGTCGCAACCCAGGGAGAACCGAGGGATCATGGTATTTGCTGACGAGCAAGACGCGCTGAAAGGGTTGGGTCATGGGGGTAGCGTACATGGGGGCGAAGCTTGCGCCAAGTGGCCGCGGCCCGTTTTGCGCGAGCCGGTCTCGGGGACGGGTGTCATCCCCCTATCCACAGATAAAAGCCGCGCAGAAGCAGATAGGGCTGGTACAAGCTACCAGCGATGCCGGGTTGCCAACGTTCGGCATCACCACCGGTGATCAGTATCTGTGCCTGGGGGCTGTACTGGCGGTATTCGGTAATGGCGCCGCGCAGGGCATCGGCAAAGAGGTGGATGACCCCGGCCTGAATGGCGCTGGCAGTATCGTTGCCCAGTATTTCCGCCGGGGTGTTCAGGACGACTTCGGGGAGGAGTGCGGTGCCTTCATGCAGACCGCGCAGGCTCATGGCAATCCCCGGCAGAATACGTCCGCCCCGGAAATGTCCGCCAGCCAGCAGGTCGATGGTGATGGCGGTGCCCATGTCGATGACGATGCTGTCTTGGCCGGGGAAGTCCATGGCGGCGGCGAGCAGGCAGCAGCGGCGGTCAAAGCCGAGGCTTTCCGGCGGATGGTAGCGGTGGGGTACGGCGCGGCGAAAAAAGCCGGGGTCGGGCTCGCGGACCTCTGCCGTGGCCAAGGCTTCCCGCCAGGCGGTAAGCGCCGCAGGTACGACGCCGCCCAGCGCGACGGGTTCCCGGTTCGGCGCGCTGAGCCATGGTAAGCCGGGCTGCTGCAGGATTTCCGCGGGTGGCAGTGCAGTGGCTACGCTGGTGCTGTCGAAATGCCTGCCATCGCGAGTACGCGCCAGCAGGGTGCGGGTGTTGCCGACGGCGATGAGGATCATGGATGTTGGGGCCGCAGGCTGACGTCACCGGCACTCAGCCAGACCGTACCCGTATCCGCAGAGGATACCTGCAGGCGCCCGTCGGGGCCGAGGCCCAGCACCCGGACCTCGCGCACGCCCTGCACGTCGCTGATCTGAACGGACTGACGGGTCAGGCGATCCGCCTTCTCCCACAGGGGCAGGAAGGGCGTGAAGCCCTCGTCCGCAAAGCGCGCGAAGTCTTCCCGCCATTGGCGGAGAATGGCACCGGCGAGGGTGCTGCGGGTGACTCTGATGTCGAGATCGGCGAGGCTCACGGCGGTGTCCGGCAACCCGGCGTCGCCATGGATGTTGAGCCCCAAACCCACCACCAGCCGGGTTTCTCCATCTCTGCGCAGGCGGGCTTCGACCAGGATGCCCCCCAGCTTGCGCCCACCCACCCAAAGATCATTGGGCCACTTGACCCAGAGATCGGGCAGGCGCGCCTGCAGCAAGGTGAACACGGACAGGGCGGCAACGATGGTTAATGCCGCATGGACCGGGCTGTGCTGCGTCCAGCCATAACTCAGGTAGAGGTGGCGCCCGAAAGGTGAAGACCACTGGCGTCCGCGCCGCCCGCGCCCGGCCCACTGGCTTTCGGTGAGACAGACGTCCATGCCGGCGTCCTGCAGGATCTCGGCATTGGTGGAGGCGCAGCATAGCGGAAGATGGATCTGCGCCGGGTCGATGCCGCCGATGTCGGCAATCTCTCGGGCGGACAGGGGCGCGGCGGGATATTCCAGTTGCACGCCACCATCCCGCGCATAGAGGGGGAAGCCCCATTCGCCGGCCTCCGCGAGCAGCGCAGACGGAAGCCCGCTTGAATCATCGGCAGGCCAGGCGTGGGGCAAGCCGTCGGCCACGGTCGCCAACATGGCCTGCAATGCCGCCGATGGTGCTTCAGGAGCGGATATGGCCATCTCCCAGGACGATCCATTTCTGCAGGGTCAGCCCTTCCAGTCCCACCGGCCCGCGCACGTGCAGGCGGTTGGTGGAGATGCCAATCTCTGCACCCAGACCGTATTCAAAGCCGTCGGCAAAGCGGGTGGAGGCATTGACCATGACGGAACTGGCGTCCACCTCGCGCAGAAAGCGGCGGGCCTGGGTGTAGTTTTCGGTGACGATGGACTCGGTATGCTGGGAGCCGTAACGGTTGATGTGTGCAATCGCGGCGTCGAGATCGTCCACCACCTTGACGGAAATGATCGGCCCCAGGTACTCGGTGGCGTAGTCCTCTTCGGTGGCGGCGATGGCACCGGGGACGCGGGGCAGGCCGCGTTCGCAGGCGCGGATCTCGATGCCTTTCTCCTGCAGTGCCGCAGCGATGGGGCCGAGCAGGTCGTCCATCCGCTCCTGATGAATGAGCAGACTCTCTGCCGTATTGCAGGTGCCCAACCGCTGGGTTTTGGAATTGAGGACCACCCTCAGTGCCTTGCGGGGATCAGCGTCGGCGTCCACATACACATGGCAGTTGCCATGCAGATGCATGATTACGGGTACGGTGGCATCGGCCTGGACGCGGGAGATAAGGCCCTTGCCACCGCGGGGAATCACCACATCCACATAGCGATCCATGCCGATCAGGATACCCACCGCTTCGCGCTCGGCGGTGTTGACGTACTGGACCAGATCGAGGGGCAGATTGGCCTTGCCGAGGGCAGCGCGCAGGCGCTCGGCGATGGCCATGTTGCTGTGCAGGGACTCGGAACCGCCACGCAGGATGACGGCGTTACCCGATTTGACGCAGAGGCCGGCGGCGTCGGCGGTGACGTTGGGTCGCGATTCGTAGATCATGGCGATGACGCCCAGGGGCGCGCGCATACGGCCTACCTGGATGCCGCTGGGGCGGTAACGCAGGTCGGTGATCTCGCCCACGGGGTCGGGCAGGGCGGCAATTTCTTCGAGGCCTTTGGCCATGGCTTCGATACGGGTTTCGTCCAGACGCAAGCGATCGATGAAAGCGTCATCTTTACCCGCTTCTTCGGCGCTGCGTAAATCTTTGCGGTTGGCGCGTTGCAGATTGTCGGCGTCGCGGCGCAAAAATTCCGCCATGGCGCGCAGGGCGCTGTCTTTGGCGGCGCTGTCCGCGCTTTGCAACCGGCGCTGGGCGCTGCGGGCGCGTTCACCGATTTTTTCCAGTTCGCTACGTAAATCCAAGATGGAGCCTCCTGTGCTGGGCTCGGGCCGGACGTGAGGGCAACGGAAAGCCCGCCGCTGATCCGTGCCGGGAAATGGCGCCCGCGTGGCCTAACCCGCGCGGGTATTGTTGGTATTGTGCCGTTCCGGAGCCATTCCGGCAATCCGCAGGCAGCGACGGCGAGCATTCAAGACGACCGCCAAGGGGTGCCGCGGTAGACCCAGGTGGCGAGGAGTGTGGTGGCGGCGATGGCGATGCATGCGGAAAAGCCGAAGGCATAAGGGGCGCCGACCTCTTCCCATATCCAGCCGAACAATAATCCCGCAGGGATCGCGCTGATGCCGGTGGCCAGATTATACCAGCCAAAGGCCGTGCCGCGCTCATCGGCTATGGTCATATCATTGATCTGGGCCCGTTCGGCCCCTTCGCTGAAGCCAAAAAACAAACCATAGGACAAGGCCACCGCCCACAACAACGGAAGGCTTTCCACCATGGCGAACAAGGCGTAGTTACAGCCGTAGGCCGCCCAGCCGATGAATAAAACGGGTCGTCGCCCCAGTTTATCGGCCAGTCGTCCGCCGCCCATGCCGGTGCTGCTCTTGGCCGCATGGATGGAGGCCCAGAGGAGGAGTACCTGTACGACGTCCATCCCGAGCTGATAAGCACGCAATAGAATGAAGGTTTCGGTGGCACGGGCCAGGGTGAACAGGCTCAGCGTTAGGAGGTAGCGCCGGATCTGGGGTGAGAGGTGGTGCGGGCTCAGGGAGATACGGGCTGGGGTCTTGTGATTGGGGGGTCGTTGCACCTCACGTACACCGCCACCGAGGAGCAAAATGGCGACGGCGCCAGGAATGGCCGACAGGAGGATGACATCCTCCAAGGGGATTCCGGAAAAATGCAAAACCGCCGCTGCCACCAGAGCCCCCAGCACCGCGCCACCGTTGTCCATGGCCCTTTGGTAGCCAAACGCAAAGCCGATGCGTTGCGGCGGCGTGGAATCTGCCAGCAAGGCATCCCTTGGTGCGGTGCGGATACCTTTCCCCATCCGGTCGATGCTGCGCACGAGCAGGAGCGCCGGCCAGCTGCCCACCACGGCGATGAGCGGTCGCGCCAGATTGGAAACCGTGTAGCCGATCACCGTCAGCCCCTTGCGCCGTCCACCGATGAGGTCGGAATGTCGGCCGGACCAGAGTTTGAGAAAGCTCGCTACGGTATCCGCCACCCCTTCTACCAGACCCAGGGCCACCGGGCCCGCAGCGAGTATGGTGGCCAGGAGGACAGGGATGAGAGGGACCACCATCTCCGAGGCAAGGTCGTTGAAAAAGCTTACTAATCCGAGAACGAGAACGGTGAGTGGCAGGGCCTGGCGCATGGATGCTAAACCTTATGGGGCGGCTTCATGGCGCGAGTCTGGGCACCAATAAATCCATCGTCACCTGCACATCCGCAGGCAGAGATCGGTCAGTGCGGGCCAGACCGGCGTGGGGTCCTGCCCCTTGATGCGGGCGTCGATGGCGAGGCAATCTTCGATGCCCGCCTGCAGCCCCGAGCGGGTCAGGCGCCGTGCCGCGGTGCGCAACCAGCCCTGTCGTGGTGGAAAAATACGGTTCTGCTGGAAGAACGCATCGGCATCCACGCCGCCCGCCCGCAATTCGGCCAGTAGGCGCAGGTCCTTGTGCAGGACCCACAGGCACAAGGCCGGTTCACCGTCGCCATTGCGCAGGCGGTCGAGCATGTGCAGCATATGTTCCGTTTCGCCGCGCAGGACCGCGTCGGCGAGGTCGTAAATGGTGAACTGGCTGCTGTCCGCCAGTACCGCGCGGATGGCGATGACATCGATGCGCTGCCCCGGATAGACCTGCTGTAATCGTTGAATGGCCTGATGGCAGGCCCCGAGGTTGCCGGCGCTGAGGTCGGTGAGCAACTGGACGGCGGCGCTGTCGGCCTGCATCCCGGCGGCGCGCAGGCGCTGCTCCACCCAGCGCGGCCAGTCCTGCCCCTCCGGGCGGTACAGCAGGAGCGTGTGGCCGTGAGTCTCGATGGCCTTGAACCAGGCGGTTTTTTGGATGCCGGCGTCAGGGCGGGGGCCGCTGAGAACCAGCAGCGCGTCGGGAGGTGGCGAGGCCAGCCAGTACTGCAGGGCGGCGCTACCCTCTTTGGGGACTTTGGGACTATCCAGGCGCAGCAGGAGCACGCGCTGTGCCGCGAAAAGCGAACCCGCATCCCGCTCGTCGCGCAAGGCATCCCAGATGCCGCCGCCCTGCTGAGCGAGGCGTTGTTTCTGGGTGAAGCCCTGCTGTGCCGCAGCCGCCATCAGGGCGTCTTCCGCCTCCTGCAGGAGCAGGGGTTCATCCGAAAAGATGCCATATACGGATGCCAAAGGGCCGCGTAAATGGCTGGCCCAGTGCGTCGGCTTCAGCCGCATCTCAGGGCACCTGCTGGCGGAAGCCAGGGCTGTTGAGCACCCGCCGCAGAATCTGTCGCGCGCCCTGCTCCATCAGCAGACGCTGCATGGTGATCTGCTGTTCGTTGGTGGCCAGTGGACTGGCGCTGTTGTAACTGAAACTGTTCTCCACCAGCAGAGGTTGGGACTCAAGCAGTATTTTATGATCGTTGCCTATCACGCTGAACTGGGCATGCAGGGTGTCGAGAAACTCCTGGGCGACGCCGCTGCTCGGGCTGATGCTGATGATCCGCTGGCTGACATACGCATTGTCGATCTGGAGCAGCGGGCCATCGGATTGGGCCCTGTTGCCGTCCCGCTGCAATTCGCGATGGACGGCCTCGGCCAGGCTGCCTCCGGCAGGGCCGCTGCCGACGACGCGCAACCCCGTCAGCCTGGGCGGAATGGTGGCCCCGGTTTGCAAATGAAAGCCGCAGCCGCCCAGTAGCAG
>NZ_JABBDR010000122.1 GCF_018854495.1 Acidithiobacillus ferruginosus | reverse complement strand
GAGGTGGCCACGGTGGGGGGCATGGTGCAGGAGTACCAGGTGGTGGTGGATCCCCAGAAGCTCCTCGCCTATAACCTGACTCTGCCGGAAGTGGAGGCCGCTATTCGGGCTGCCAATGGGGAGACCAGCGGCTCGGTGGTGGACATGGGAGGAGCGAGTTATATCGTCCGCACCTCGGGCTATATCCATTCCCTGAAAGACCTGCAAGATGCGTCGCTGGCCGTACGCAACGATGTGCCCATTACGCTGCGGGAGGTGGCCCGGGTGCAGTTGGGTCCACAATTGCCCAACGGCGTCGCCGATCTCAATGGCCAGGGCCAGGTGGTGGGCGGTATCGTGATGATGAACCAGGGTGGCAACGCCTATGCCCTCATCCACCAGATCCAGCGCAAGCTGAAGGACATCCAGCCCTCCCTGCCCAAGGGCGTGCAGGTTGTCACGACTTATAGCCAGGCCCCGCTCATCCAGCGCAGCATTCATACCCTGACCGGCAAGTTGCTGGAAGAATCCCTGGCGGTGGCGCTCATCTCCCTGCTCTTTCTGCTGCGCGCGCGTTCGGCGCTGGTGGCCCTCGTCGCCCTGCCGCTGGGAATACTGGCCGCCATCCTCATCATGTGGGCCATGGGTGTCCCCGCCAACATCATGTCCCTGGGCGGCATCGCCATTGCCATCGGCGTGATGATGGATGCCCCCGTGGTCATGATCGA
>NZ_JABBDR010000121.1 GCF_018854495.1 Acidithiobacillus ferruginosus | reverse complement strand
TCGGCAACTCGCCGAACAGACCGAATTAACGGCCTGCACTTAAACCAAATGGCCTCCACGAAACCCGGGGCGGTTCATACTGTCCTTCATGGGGTGATCCGAATGAATCTTCGGGTCCATGGGGGCAGCCCAGTAGAGGATACGCCGTTCCTTGGCTGTGATTTTCTGACCATGGACTGCGGCAGGCGCAGAGCCCGACACCGCAGTCGAAGGTTGCCACCACCACACCGCGCCCGCCCCAAGGACCGCGCCAAGGCCGAGCAGACCCATGCCGATGATCCAGTTGGGTGATTTCATGGTTGCGCTCCTCCCTCGGTGGTGAGGAAATCCAGTTCTGCGGCGCTGAGGGCCAGGTCGCGGCGGTATTGCAGGCGGCTCAGGGCGTAGTCCAGTACTTCTTTCTGGGTGCGCAGCACCGCGCTCAGTTCGGCACGTCCTACGGCGTAGGCCGCGAGTGTTGCGGAAAAGGCGTTTCGTGCGGTGGGCAGCAGGCGTTGATCGGTGCGCTCCAACTCGGTCTTGAGTGCCATATAACGGGCAAAGTTGGCACGTACCTGTTGGATCATGGCCAGATGCTGATCGTCGTAGCGATATTGCGCCTGCAGGGCCTTGGCCCGGGCGGCGGCAACATCCTGGTCCTGGCGATCTCCCGGAAATATGGGCAGGCTCAGGTCAACACCCGCCGACAGCCAGTTGGGGCTGCCGGGATAGAAGTCCTGGCCATAATCGACACTGACCGTGACTTCCGGCCAATAGCCACGTTTGGCTACCCGCACGCCCATTTGTGCCGCACGGTTTTGCGCCTGGGCGGCCCGGAGGAGGGGTTGGCCGGAGAGGCGGTCTTCCGCCTGAGTCAAGGTGATCGGCGGCGGCAGGTTCGGCCATTGAGGCTCTATGGACGGCGGTTCCGGCAGATTCAGGATCTGCGCGATTTGTGCCAGATCGCTTGCCCGCTCCGCCTGCAATCGATTGACATCATTGGCTAGACTGTCGCGCGCCAGTTGGGCGCGGAGGACATCGGCCTGTGACCCCTGAGCGGATCGGTAGAGCGCCAGGGCCGCCTGCACGCTCTCGGCCTGCAACTGTTCCTGATGCCGGACCGTTGCCACGGCGTCTTCGGCATAGATGGCCTGTAGCCAGGCGCGGCGCAGTAATAACACCAGCTCGGCGGACTGGCCGCGCAGGGTGTCGGCGGCCGCCTGGGCCTCCACCCCCACCCGCTGTCCTTCTAGCCCCAGTTTGCCGAAGGAGGGGAAAGTCTGGCTCAGGCCCACGCTCAGCATGCTCATCTGTTGCTGGTTCATGGAGAAGCTGTTGAGGGGCAGGTTCGCAGCGCCGAAAGCGAGATGGGGGTCGGGGAGTTGAGCTATCGCCACCGCCTGGTGCCGTAATTCCACAACCTTCTGCTTTATGGCGCCGAGACCGGGATTTTTCCCCAGGGCAATCGCCTCTGCACCCTGCAGGCTCAACGGCGCGGCACTGGCAAGCGTCGTCGACAGGAGCAATAGCATCCCGGCCAGGAAGCAGATTCTGCCCCACGCCGGCGGGGTAAAGCAACCGTGAATAGTCGTATACATGTGATATCTCCATGGCATATCAGTGACATATATCCCCAATTCGGAGAGGAGTGCCAGCTTGCTCTGGAGAAATCAAATGACCAATCGCACCCGGTGGAGCGGTGGGGGATGATGAATATGGTGCGAGAAAAAAATCGGATATCGTGCCGGACGGAATATCATCAGACGGGAAAAATTTACGGAGCCCGTCGTTACCTGGGCTGGGAAAGTCATTTCAGGAAGTTTTAGTCCGCCCGATGCATGAGCCCCGGCGCAGATCAACATACACTGACCTTGGGTTGCCCTGGAATGCGTGCTTATATCGGCGGCGGGATCGTCCCGGCAACAAGCCGGGCCCGTTGCCGACATATCTGTCACAGCAGCACATGAATGGCAAGACGGCATGCCCACCGCAACATTGCTCATGCCTGCTCCCAGCAGGAACAAAGCCAGCAACGCAACCAGGGGGAAAGATCGGCTGATTCTCGGCATTTCGATGTTCGATGCTTCCTTCCAGAATTCTTCAGACATGGTAAACCCTGAAGTACGCTACAGAGTCAAGGTAAAATTGGACCCTCTGGCCACACCACCGGAACCATGACGCGGACGAACAATCGCCGCAGAAAAATATCCAAGAAGCTAGTTGGTTAGCTGATCTAAAAGTCGATATGACGGAACGGCAGTTCAGCCACCACGTGAAGCGGATTACCGCTTTCGCTCGCCCGATCGGGACGTCTCTCCGTACTGCGACTTAACGATCGCCCTTGGCATAGCGTCCCATGAGCGTGGCTTCAGCCAGAACATGTCCGTGCATGGCCACCTGGAGGCTATCCTTGTCGGGGCTTGGTAGCACGGGCAGGGTCGTATCCAGGGCATAGAGCCGGAAAAAGTAGCGATGTCTGCCGATGGGCGGGCAAGGGCCGCCGTATCCTCTGCGTAGCCAGTCGTTGATGCCTTCCCGTGCGCCGGGCGGAAGCCTTTGTACCCCTGCAGAGAGTTCCTGAACATGGGGCGGAATGTCATACAATACCCAATGTACCCAGATGCGCTGGGGAGCTGCGGGGTCTGGAGCGTCTGGGTCTTCCACAATAAGGGCCAGACTTTGGGTCCCGGCGGGGATATCCTCCCAGCGCAGAGGGGGCGAAAGGTCCTTCCCCTCGCAGGTGTACTGGCGCGGAATAATACCACCGCTGGCAAAGGCACTGGAATAGATCTGCATGGCTGCCTCCGGGGCGGAAAGTGCAAGAGACGGCCCCGCCCATGCCGGACCTGCAGGAAGGCTGCCCATTACGAGCAGCAGTACGGCCCACCACCAAATTCGGTGCATGTCGGGTTTGGTCCCATCCCTGAAATTCGTGATCAGCAAGATCATACGAATTATAGCTCGTACAGGATGCTTCATGCGCTGGTGTCGAATCTCTGTAAGCCACGAAGCCATCTACCTGGACGGGATCGCCTGCCGCCAAGGGTAAGACCGAAAGCAAGATCAAGGCGGTCAGGCAAAAATAACACCACAAATATTCAGTGCCTTATCATCGGTCATTGGTGGAGGCAGCGTCTCCAACGTGCTGGCGCAGGGCCAGCGCGAAGGGAACACCCCATGAACGGCACCCCCACCTGGTCACAGTGACGACCAGATCACGTCTGGGAAAATATCCCCATCCACCCCGTTTTTTCCTTCCGGGGTTAGCCTTGGGTTAGGCCGGAAAAATAAAGGCACCTAGCAAAGTTCGCCAAGTGCCTGTTTTATTTAGTGGGTTGTGAGGGGATCGAACCCACGACCCGCTGATTAAGAGTCAGCAAAATGGCCTTTTTGCATCAACAAGTTAGATCGCATTATTTATATAGAACAATGAGATATATATACACCGCCATTCCCTGATATTCCCGGACATTCCCAACCTGAGTGCAGCGAAATTGCAGCGCCAGAGAAGCGCTGATTCAAGAACATCTGATTTTTCGTCAGTGGTTCTTTTGGTGCCTTGCTCTCGCAAGTGGAAGCATATACGCTATCACTCATGGTTCGCCTCGTTATTGACACGAATATTTTTGTTGCCGCCATGCGTTCCGAAGGCGGCGCATCACGGGCTGTCCTGAAACGCGCGCTGACAGGGCTTTACATCCCGCTGTTCGGAAATGCGCTGTGGCTGGAATATGAGGCCATGTTGGGTAGACCCCTATGGACCGAAGCGACTACTGACGATGAGCGTAAAACCGTCATGGCCGCGCTGGCGAAACAGGGGAAGTGGATATCCATCTACTACGGGTGGCGTCCGAATCTCCCCGATGAAGGGGACAATCATCTTATAGAACTGGCCGTGGCGGGAAACGCCGAAGCTATCATCACGCACAACATTTCGGATTTGGAAAGCGGGGAATTGGCCTGGCCGGGGTTGCGCATCCTGAAACCGTCCGAATGCCTGGAGGTATTCAAATGAGTACGTTGACTATTCGGTTACCAGACGACAAAGCGGAAAGGATCAAAGCCATGGCGCGTATGAAGGGGGTCAGCGTCAACAAGCTTTTTGAGGAGTGGTCTGCGCAAATGCTCACTGAAATGGATGTAGAGCGTCGATTCCAGATGATGGCTGCGCGTGGAGATACACAGGCGGCACTGGAGATCCTGAACAGAATCGACCAGGCACACAGCGCAGGCTGATGGCAGGCATTGTCCGCGCTATTGAATGAACGGTCTGGCGTCAGTGCAGACATGGCGCCACGTCTCGAAGCAGTACTTGGTGTGGAAGCGGGGTTCTGGTTGCGAATGCAGGTGGCTTACGACCTCTGGGAGGCGCGGCAGCGCGGAGTGCCCAGAGGCGTTCGAAACATCGCAGCCTGAATGTCGCTTCAAAACTGATTGCGGTCATTACCAGCGTCACCGGTTATTTTTATTATACCCTTCGCTGTCATTAGATTCTCGCCAACAATACGATCCCGATGAGAATCGGGACGGCGAGCAGTACCGCGCGCCACAGCGGCACGAAATACGGAGTTTCACCGGATGATCGGTGCGACTTGTAGCCATGAATCATGGCCGACACCAGGTTCTCTCCGCGAACCAGACGGTAGAATACGATCGCGGTGAGATGCAGACCAATGAGGAGCAAAAGGAGATTGAAATTGTCGGCGTGCCAATGTGCGAAACGCCGTCCGACCGTGTAAGAGACCCAGTGGGACAATGGACCTGAAGAGCCGCCGTCGTTATTGACCGCGAATAGACCGAGAATCGTTTGCAGCAGCAAAAGGCTCAGCATTACGATGATACTGAGTGCACCCAGCGGATTGTGACCGAGTGACTCATAGCGATCGCGATCGCGGAGCTTGCGGGCATAGCGCCAGACGCCCGCGGGTCCGCGAACGAAACTGCTGAACCTGGCAGTCTGTCCGCCGCAAAAACCCCACAAAATCCGAAAAGACACGACACCGAGGACTCCGTAGCCGGCGAACAGGTGCCATCGCATGTGATCGGTGTCCGCGGTCCACCAGCAGGCCGCGAACAGAATCAGGATGCTCCAGTGCCAGATCCTCGTCGGCAGATCCCAGACTCGAACGCGCTTTCGAACTGAACTCCCCGTATTGACCATGCATCACCACCAGCTGCTGTGCGTGCGGAAAACCCGATGGCAACTGTCGCAGGACTGACCGAGTCTCCTGTTATCCAATGTGAGCGCGTGAAGGTCGTGGTCTGCGGCGTCCCGCGTCATGTTTTGTGCGCTGATTCGCATTCTCTGTGCGGCCTGAGTGAACGCAGCGGGTTTCGCCCAGATTTCCGGGCTCGCTCGGGTGCCGACCCCATGCCCTTTCCCGCTGCCCGCAGGAAACCATGTGGGCAGGGAATCGGCGAGCACGGCAATTTGCCTCGCGTCCACTTGGATCAGGCGCCAATTCAGGTGCGAGCGATCCATCTGATCCCGCAGAAACTTGTCGGTCCTGCCGAGTGTCCTGAAGTGCACCTTGCGTGCGTGGATGATTTGCGCGATGCCAGTGGCATTGGCGCCACCCGCAAAACTCATCAGCAGCGCGACGCTTATCCATAAGAGCGGATCGCGGAGGCGGCAGGTTCGAAAGCCGTTAAAACCCATGGTGCTCTATCCTTGATGTGGAGTAGACGGGCGGGCTGCATAGCCACCCGGTGAATAATCTTCGAAATAAACCATTCATAAATAAAATTACTTGACCTGAGCTTGTAAATAAGGGTCGCCTTGGTCCGGCGCATGCTGAGGGTACCATACGTCGTGGGATCAAGACCAATGGAAGCCTTGTCCAACGACACATGAGTCTGAACGGGGTAGCGTGTTTCCACGCTGAGATGAGTCTGAAAGCGGACTGGAGTCTGGGATCATCCGGAGATGATCGTGACTCTACATACCGACAAGCTCAGCACCCTTCGCACGGAACGTCTTTGTCTGGGATGGGTGTCCCTTGCGCCTGACAATGGCCTGCCAGCCGATGGTGATACCATCCTGGTCTTCCCTTGAATGTATCGTTGCCACGCTGCACTCCCGCTGCACTAAATCTGGGTCCAGTGCTGCATAATTGCAGCGAAAATTCACTTTGGCAAAGAAAAAGGGCTTAGACCGAAGACTAAACCCTTGTTTTACTTGGTGGGTTGTGAGGGGATCGAACCCACGACCCGCTGATTAAGAGTCAGCTGCTCTACCAACTGAGCTAACAACCCGAGGCGTCCCATTATAGGAATTTCTTCCAAGAAGGCAAGGGCGACACGGTCGTTTAGTGCGTCGCGCGCTGCCGAAGCCGTATCACTACCTCGACTTTTTCCACTTCTGTCTCCGGCGGCAGGTCAGGGAGCGTGCCGATTTGCAGGGAGGACGCCGGAATATCCACCAGATCTCCCGAATCTACATAGTAGAAATGATGGTGAGGAGATACGTTGGGGTCATAGAATACCTTACCCGGCTCCACAATCACTTCCCGCACCAGCGCATGTCCGGCGAAGAGGCCCAAGGTGTTGTAGACCGTCGCCTTGGATACTACGGGATAATCCGCATTGACGCGTTGCATGATCTCTTCGGCGGACAGGTGCGCGCAAGAGGAGAACAACGCGTAACCAATCTCCACACGCTGGCTTGTCGGATTGACTCCGGCGTCACGGAGCACTTCCAGCACACGTTGTTTGTTCCAGTCATTGTTATTCATGAATAGTCTCACTTTACTTCTAAACTGTTTATAGTTATAACGCTTATCTAGCAAGAAGAAAAGAGGTCTTAGTGTGCTGACCTCGGTGTCAGGACTGCATAGGGGGCAATATCCAACGGCGGCGGTGCCCCCGTCAACAGGGAAACCAGGATATCGGCTGTCGCGGGCGCGTTGGTGAGTCCATAGCGAAAATGGCCGGCAGCGACAAAGAGCCCCTCCCATTCGGGAATGGGGCCGATATACGGGATGCTATCCTGGCTTCCCGGCCGCAATCCGGACCACTGCCTGAGGACCTGGGCCTGCGCCAGATCGGGAAGTGTCTTGATAGTAAAGTCCAAAAGTTCTTCTCGTGCTTTGTTTGTAGTCGACTTATCAAAACCGACAAATTCGCTCGTGCTGCCAGCCAGAATCAGTCCGTCCCGCCGCGGCACCAAGTAATGATTATCGCGCATCAATATCGTATCGAGGACTCCGGGTTTGCCCTGAAACAGGAGGATTTGCCCACGCACCGGAATGATATCCAGATGACTACCCGTTTCCGCAAGGATTTTTTCGCTCCAGGCACCGGCCGTCACGATGATCCGCTCTACCGGCATAAACCCGGCGGTGGTTTCTACGCCCTCCAGTCGTCCGCCCCGTCTACGGAAATGGTTGACCGCAGTATTTTCATGCAATACGACGCCCAGTTGGCGGCAACGTGCGGACATTGCCGCCAGCAGGCGGGGATTCCGTACCTGGGCGACCTCCGGGCACCAGAGTGTTTGCATTTTTTCTACAGGCCTCAGGTGCCAGTCCAGCCCCCACGTCGCCCCCCAAGCCAACACATCATTTGGGATTTTCTCGTGTTCGCCCTCCAGAATAAGCAAACCGGAAGGTATCCATTCGGGATCGATGCCAGTGTGCTCTGCCAACCTGGAAGTCAGGGAGAAATAGCGCTGCATACTATACAGCGCGAGACTCAATAGGGCAGGTGGGTAGCGCCACGGATACAACGGGCTCAGGATACCCCCACCAGCCCATGATGCCTCCTGACCGATATGACCTTGATCGAGCACCGTAACCCGCAGACCGGCCTCCGCAAGCCTGATCGCACCGAGTAAGCCAATCGCGCCACCGCCAATCAGCAGAACATCCGTATGCGCAGAGATTTCAGTCGACATGTGAGCTTACCACCATCTTAAAAGTCGATACGGTAAAATATGTTGGCGCCGTTCTGGGTCCCGCTCTCCGTCTGAATCTCAATATGGCGGGAAATCCGGTAACGCAGTCGTGCTACAGTACCGCTACCCAGTACGGATTGTCCGACACTGAGATAAAGATCGGGGGTAAGATAATGACCCATGGTAACCATGGCGCCTGCCAGACCCGAATTACCTTCGGAGCTTACACCTACATCAATGCCACTGCTATTCAGGCTGTTGCCGAACAGTGCGGCACGGCTAGCAGAAAAGAGTGTTCCCGCAGCGGCGGAAAGCAGCGCATTCTGACTGGTGAGACCACTGCTCGGGGTACCCAGCACGAGATAGGAGAGAATATCCGTCTGCGACATGGAAGGTTTGGAGTAGAGCGCTACCCGGGGTGTCTGCAGCGTGCCCGTAACCTGCACACCCGCTTGTACGGGCGTGTTGTCCACAGCAAAGCTGGAGGAACTTTTGATAGTGCGTATTGCTAGTACATCCAGATTGGCTTGGTTTGCGGCCCCGTGGAAGAGGATGGAACCACGCTCGAAGTCAAGGGTATGCCCGTAAATCGCGTAACGGCCATCCACCATACGCAGAGTGCCATTGACCTGCGGACTTTGGCCGTCATGCATTTCTACTGCAAGGTCACCGACCAACCGGGCACGCAGCCCGCTGATGATGACTCTCGCGTCGTCCCCGAGGGTTACATGCAGATTGACATCCAAGGCAGGGCCACTGCTTTTGTGTTCATTTTTCACAAAAACGACGTCGCCTGAGGGCCGTGGTCCACTGAAATCCGTACCCAATATGCGCAGACGGTCGGTGTGTATATTTCCCTGCACATTGATGTTCTTCTTGTTTCCGGAAATGCTCAGGTCTGGGCTGACCGCCGCTTGTACCTGCGGTAGATTGAGCGCCGTGAAGTTCTTTCCGGTGAGGTGAAGCGTAAAGTCATTCGCCTGCTGAAATTGAACGATACCAGTCCCGGATATCTGACCTGATCCGGAGATGGCTACTAGTTGGCGGATTTGTATCTCTTTTCCATCTCCAACGAGTCGGGCGCCAACATCATGTATATCCAGACCCGCCTGTGGGACGAAAAATCCCAGCCCCTGGAGTTGGCCCGTGCCCGTCCACCGCGGATGCGCCCAGGTACCCAGAACCTGTGCATCTATAGTCCCTTGACCTTGCGGCCGAATCCGCAAACTCCCGACGGGGAGGGCGGCAAAAAGTGGTGCACCTACATGCGCCTTTATAACCCCTTGTAGTGGGATATTGGCGTCCCAACGCCAGGGCAGGGCGAGAGTCGCGGGGCTGTGGAGTGCCACCTGGGCATTACCCCAGTCGTTTGCAAGACTCAGGTCAGCAGCAAGCGAGAGGTCTTTTGGCAACCAACGGAGTTGACCGGTAAACCGCTGCAAAGAGAGCGTATGCGGCGTGCCCTCCTGCCGCCATTGCAATTGGGTTTTCTGAAAATCCCAATGTCCTTCCGCCTGGCAAATTCCATGACACTGCGCTTGCAGGTGTGCATTCAAAAAACCACGAAGTGTGGCGTCTTTCGTCTGCGTAAGAAAGTCAAGTGGCAAGGACTGCACATCCAATCCCAAAACGGCCTGGTTGGTGCCGGAATTATAGCGACCTTGGGCGGTAATCCGAGCAGCATGCGCATCGGCAAAAGTCATTTTGCTGAGCGATGCAGCACCATTGACCCATTGCAGGGTGGTGGGGTGGAGTAACTGCCAGTTTCCCAGAGGGGTGCTGGCCAGCGTGGTCTTGTCCACTTGCAGTCCCCATGCATTGGCCTGATGAGACACCAACCCCATGACGGAGAGACGGCTTTGCGGCCATTGCGCGTCCAGTCCCAGCGTGAAACGTGTCAGTGGTCCTTGCGCACGGACCTGCAGATTAACGCGGTGGCCAGCGTATGCTAGTCCTTTTGCATGGATCGTAGCCTGCAAGGCCTTGGTGGTGCGAAGTTTGCCCTGTATTTTCAGCGTATTGATCTTTACACCATGATAGGCAAGCCCTTGTCCGGTACCCTGGATTTCCCCAGTCCACTGGGCTTCAGGCCGCGCTACCCAACCCTCAATCTGACTCTTACCCTGGGCGCCGGGGAACAAGCCCCGCCACTGTGCCACATTGAGGACGAAATGCAGACGCTGCCGTAAATTACCTTGGGCGCTCAGGTTCACACCCGGACCAAGGAACTGGGCCCTTTGCAGATTCCACTGACTCCCCGCGAAGTGTATCAAGGCCTCGCCCTGCAAGGTTTGACGGTAAAGCTGACTAGGCAGTAACTGCAGTCGCACGTCACCGGTGACCACTCTGGAAATTTGGGTGGCGCTGACGCTGAGATCTCCGGAAATATTGCCTGGTACCTGAGCCATAATGTGCTGTGTTTTCAGGTTTCTGATCCGAATCTGTCCGGTGACGGTGAGTTGCGGTTGCCACCGGGCGGCCAGCGTCGAAGGCAGCAGATCCGCGCCCAGCAGTTTGCCTGCATAATGGTATTGCAGTTTTTGGCGATCACCGTTCAAACTGCCTTGAATACCCCCGAATTGGGGATCGCCGCGCAGCGCCAGTTGTCCCTGATAATGTTGAATGTTCCCTTGCAAATTCAAGCTGAGTGCTAACGCCCCTATCGGTAATGCGTCGGGTAGTACTTTAGCAAGAATCTGCTCGAAGCCGCCACTGATCCGGTAATTGCCGGCGGTATTGTTGGGCAGATCAATGCGCCAATGCCCTTGTGCGGGTTTTTGGAGTGCAGGATTACTGAACTGTAGTGACTGGAGCAAAATCTGCTGTGTGGAGATTTGTGCCATACCGATCAAAGCCGTCAGTTGCTTGCTTTCCTTTACCTGAATACTGAAGGGTCCGCCAAACGTCTGGGCCGAAATGCCGTGCCAGTGCGTTTCCCATTTTACGGTCAATGGGTTGGCGGCACTGCCTTGTTTCCATACACCCAGGCTTTGCAGCCCACGCGCTCCCATCCGCAGGTCTGCCGTAAGCTGGAGTCTGCCCTGCGGCATCTGCGCCGATAGACTTTTGATGCGCAGATTGCCATGCTGCCAGGTCAGTTCGGAAAATGTCGCCTGGGAGAGAATGAAGGACTCCTGCGTCCCTTGCCATATGCGCAGGCCCATAAACGTAACCGGGCTTAGTTTCAGGTCGATGAGACGGGTCCACAGAGGCAATGCGGGCCAGCGCAAATGAATAGCACTAGGCCTGTCAGACGGCACCGGCAGGTGCAAATCACTCTGGTAGAGCCGGAGGTCGGCCAGGTCGACTTCTCCCTTGAGCAAATGGGCAGGATGCAACTGCCATTGC
This sequence comes from Acidithiobacillus ferruginosus, assembly GCF_018854495.1. GTDB lineage: Bacteria > Pseudomonadota > Gammaproteobacteria > Acidithiobacillales > Acidithiobacillaceae > Acidithiobacillus > Acidithiobacillus ferruginosus. The sequence goes on along the minus strand of NZ_JABBDR010000121.1, from coordinate 7,709 downwards.
AGAGATTGCGCACGAATGCGTATATTCGCACTATGCCAGGAAATGCCGGAAAGCTGCATCTCACCTGCAAGCGAGCCTTTTACCTGCTCAACCCTTAAGTTGGGAACCTGCGCCAACACCCACCGCGCCCCATTGTTGGTGGTGAGCAACCAGACGAGGGTGGTGGCCAGCGAGATCAGCACCAGCAGCGCACCGACCATAATACCGTGACGGATGCGTATCACAGGCTGAAACCTACCGAGAAGGCGACACGGACAGCGGGCGTTTGCGGAGCAACCAGTGGGTGCGCCAAGTCAAAGCGTATGGGTCCAACGGGAGAATACCAGCGCACGCCTAGCCCAATATCTTGAAGCGCATGGAAACTGGACCAACTGTTGAATGCATTGCCCACGTCATAAAATGCGACGACCGCCCAGTTTTTAGCGACAAAGCGCTGAATATCGAAGCCACCAACGGCAAGAAGACGCCCACCTTCCACTGCGCCGTCCACAGCCAATGGCCCCTGCGATTGATAGGCATAACCGGGCAGGCTATTTTGACCACCTGCGAAAAATCGCAGATTGGGTGGCAGTTCGCCAATGGACCCAGTTAACCACATTGCCCCCAGCTTGGCACGGGTGCCGAGGACCCAGTTCTGACCCAAGCGCTTGCGCCATTCTCCTTGGGCGCTAAAGCGGATAAAATTTGCATCGCTACCCCATACCTTGCTGGCACCCTCAATCCTGGCCGTCAGTGTATAGCCGGCTATGGGGCGCAAAATATCGCGGAAGTTTTGTATGCTATACTGTACCGATGGATAGATATAGAAACTGGTATTAAACTGTCCAGCCACATTGTAGTTGGCGTTCTCAAAATTAACCAAGGCCTCTATGGTTTCACTTTTACCCAGACTGTTATCGCTGCGCAATGACCACTGCCGACCAGCACTGGCAAGTATCTCGTTAGCGTTATAGGCGGTCAGGTTTTGATTCTGATAACTGCCTTGCGCAATATATTCAGATCCCAGGCGCGCACCGACCGGCCAGCTATAGGTAACACTGGCGTTGCGATTCAATTGCGCCGCCAAAATGGAGACGCGAATATGCTGCGCCTGATCGAAAGCATTATAATTATCATATATAATTGCCGCATTAGGCCCGATATCAGTGCTGTAACCGGCGCCAATTTTCAGGTGTTGCCCCGGCATGCTTTTCAAGTCAACTGAAACAGGTATGGCATTGTTTGTCGCTTTTCCCAGATCGCCATGCACGGAAATATCAGAGAACCGGTCGGCATTGCGCAAATTGCTCTGAGTGACTGCCAGCGCCTTTGGCGAATACCAATCTCCTGTCTTGAAAGAAAGATAGCGCTGAATGAACCATCGCGGATAGTGCTCCGCACCGGTGATATTAATATCTCCAACTCGGAAGCGTGGCCCGGTATTGAGCCACAAATAAATATCTGCCCAGAACTGGTCACGATCCACAAGAATCTCATGGCGCGAATAACTGGCCTGGGCATAGCCGCGCGCAGTGAGGAGTGAGAGGACATTACCCTTCCATTCCTCATAAATGACCTGATTGAGAATCCCTTTTTTATGAAGCGGAAACTGGGCGAACAGTTTTTGTAAAGCCGGCAGTTTGTATCCCTCGCCTATGGATTTTAGGTCGATTTTGCGGACCAGAATAGGCCGCCCAGGGGTCACGGAGAAGGTTACGAGAACCTTCCCCTTTGCAATGCTTTTACTGCTCTCCGTCCAGGTAGCCCCGTAGTAACCATAGGCTTCGAGCGCATCCTTAAGGCGCAAACCGGCCACCATTTCTGCTTCTTCCAAACGGTCCGCTTGGGATCCGATCTCCGCAGGGGGGAGAGCATGTGCGAGATGCGCTGCCAGGGGTCTGGAGACTCCTTCCACGATGAAAGTTACTTCATCAGCGTTAGCCATCCCACCGTACAGCAATGAAACACCCAAGCCCGCCAGCCATAGGCCACGGCGCAGGTCACGCAGACGACCACGTTTCGCGCTTCTATCCTCCCTGACCGAACCCAGAAAACCTCCTGCCGCTTCACTTGTGGTCCAGGATAACCATAACGCCACAGGGAATACCTCGGGTCAACGCACCCAAGATTGCTCACAGCGTGACGATTTGCCGAGTTTAGCACGATTTATGGGGTCAGGATGCGGCGCGCGGAAGGGGAGAAGCGTACACACAATTCGCAGTGCGTACCTTACTGGTCTTCGACTTGGTCAGACTGTCTCAGGATGCTCGAAAAGGTAATCAACGATGGGAATTATCGAAAGGTGGACGTGGGCGGTGAATCTCCCGATAGTCCGTAACCACGATATCCGTATGCATTCCCTTGCGCATTTTTCGGCGCTGCCACCAGAGGAAAAGCATTCCGCTGCCCGCGAGCATGGCAACCGCAATGACGGCGAAGATGGCAAAAAAGAATAGACCGACCAGCAGGACCATGCTCACCATCACCGCGAGCAGACGTACCCACCAAGGACCCCGACTGCTGAATGATTGATAATAAGCCATTAGGCTCCCTTAAGCTTTTCAAAATACCACCGAATCTTCAGACTTCGAAACGGCCCCAGAAGTTCATTTAACATAATAAGTATTATACGAAGCTGCTACGTTGGCTGGCCACCATCTTCGACTATCTAGAGGTATTCCCTATGTTGAACGAGAAAGCCAAACATGGAGCGAGGTCAAAGCATCAGAGTCAAGCAATTTGGGAATGTCCTGCAGATCATCCTTGAAATCCCCTGGCGCGAAGTCCAGGGCCAAAACCAATGGAAAGCCTACCTAGAACAAAAAGCCGCAGAGGCACCGGCACCGTCCACACACTGGCAAGACCTGCAAGCAAAAATCATCCAGACCTTCAAAAGCACAAACAACATCAGCGCAACCGCAAAACTCTGCAAATGCAGCTATTTCACCGCTAACAATATAATCCGCAAGGAAAAATCACGGGAGAACCGCGACCGTAGGCAATCCGCCATCAAGGAAGCAAAACACCTGGCAGCCACCCAAGTGCCAACACGCGACATTGCACGAATCATGGGCAAGTCAGCCGAAACCATACGCCTATGGCTCAAATCCTGAAACACAAGATGTAGTAACCTGGTCAGCTGCCAGGTACACAACATATAGTAAAACGCCCTGCATTTCTGCAAGGCGTGTCTCGCAGTGTGTTACCAGCACCTGAGAGCCAGCCCTTCCTACTCTCGATACTCAGGACGCCTAGATGATACCACATCTCAACGGTCGGCCAAGTCAGGAATAAATCAATCTGACAAGCGGATGTTACGCCCGGCCAACGACTGGACACATTCACCAACGGGGCGGGCTTTCATCGAGCAATCAGCCGGGCAGCAAAAACATCACGCGATCAACACGCTTTCCGCCCTTCCCCTTCTGTAGGGTTTGGCAAGTAAAGGCGGTTGATTTGGGGGAGTGGCCGGGCAAGCCCGGAAGACTACCGTACGGAAAAACGCGAAATCGCCAGATTGACCCAAACATCAGGCGCGGCAGAAGGCGAACTCTTAGCCTCGACATCAACCAAACGATCAGCACGCACAACACTACCATCACACAGCGCCAAAAGATCAGGATAGCGACGACAGTAACCAAAACGTGGAACGGGCGGAGGCGCCACATGGGGAGCGGGTCGAGGGGAGGGGGAAACAGCGGGCCGAGGCGCCACAGTAGCAGAAGGCCGAGGAGTCAAGAAAGGAGCCGGCCGCGGCGGCACAGCGGTAGCCGGCCGAGGGGTCGGGGAAGCAGCCGGCCGAGGCGCGACAGTGGCAGCAGGTCGAGAGGCCGGGGTAGCAGCGGGCCGCGGCGTCACAGCGGCAGCGGGTCGAGACGTCACTGAAGACTTCCCCCAGCGGGGGCCATTGCGCAAGGAATGCCGAAGAAAACGATTAAACAGGATACCGGCAACAATAAACGCCAAAAAAAGCAACAAGTAAAGCCAGCGCGGATAGCCAAAGATGAATGGGAAAACCAACATACACCCTCCCCTGCCCCAAAATTCAACAGAACATTACATAGTCGAAAAAGAAAAAGAGGCAAGGCGAACAAGAAAAAAACACAGACCAGCCAAGCGCACGGGACCGCTGCCGCCCAGGCGGCGCCGGTCCCGTCGCGCAAATTTACGACGATGAAATCAAGGAAGCACGCGCCCCGCCAACGTCGCAAACCCAGTTTTCTATGTGCTGTGTACAGTGGGAACGATTAACCATGAGATAGTCACCGCGTTTAGTAATAACCACAAAGAAAAACCTTTTACCATGAGATATTGAGCCGTAAATGTGCAAACTTGGAAGCGGAGCAGATTTTACAACTACGTTTGAGACTGGTCTAAGTGGCAACGGTGATAAATTTGGGCCAGCGTGTAAACCTTGATTTACCTGTTTTGTGCCGAGAGATGCAAGCTGACCGCTATGTAAAATATGGAATAAATACCCTAGACAAACAGCCGCAAAGATAAAAAGCAAGGGAATACTCCACACCTTCCAAGGTATCTTCCTGCCATGCGTATGTGCATCAGCACTTTTGTAAGCGCCGAAAACTTTTTTAGGGTATTGCCAGCGTTTAGACAATGCGACCTTACGCCGAGCGGTGCTGTCGACATTATCCGTCCGGTACTCCGGCCATTCAAAAATTGTACATGATTTAAGGCCGAAAACACGCAAAAAATGAAGATGGCGACCAACTAGCTTTCTAATATGGCCATCTATCATAGTGGGATGCTGCGAGGTCATAATCACATCATATCCCTTGTGACGATGCGTAGAAAATAAGTCTACCCACGGTGGAGGTGCCTGATTAGCGGGTCGCACAGGAAAAGCATATTGTGCCTCGTCAAATATGATAACAGACTTTTCCGGTAAGTCGTTCCAAGTCTTCGGGTCCTCAAGGGGAAAAAGATTGTCACGTATGGAATAATCGAAACCATCAATATTATGTATATAAACTGGACGCCCATTGAAGTCGGGATTATTAAGAATTTCGTTGACAGTCCACAACGTTTTTCCAGAACCGGGGACGCCAGATAAAATTGAGAGCATTAACCTTGGCCTTTAATGAAAAATGAGGAAATAGAACCGCCTTGTTGTAATCCTTTAAGTGACAACTTTGCAAGATATGCTGCAAATATGATATTTACGAAACTGTCAAACCCCATAAGTCCGAGTATGGATGAAATCCAAGTCATCGTCGAGCTTGTGCCGGTTAGCGAAGATTCTATTAAAGATTCTAATGCAGACAAACCTGCCGTTATGCCGGTGATGGTCATAACGCCAAGGCCAAGCGATAAAATAAGCCGTGCCAAAAAATACCTAGCACCCCAAGCAACTAATAACGCGAGCATAGACATAAGCCACGCGGCAAATCCAGATATGATTGCGCCCATATTTACCTCACCACGCCAAGATCATTAAAGATAAAATTCCGCCGCTTCCTAGTACAACAGGTTTCATATCACCGGCAAGATCGCATATATAGCTGGTAGGGAGTGTATATGTTTGATTATATCCAAATGGCAATTGTACATTCCACGTAGGAGCCGGAGGGCAGGATTGCGGAAGCCATGCACTACCAAACCCTATGTTTGCAAACGGCGTGGTTTGCTGCATACCTGATAGAGCCGCACTTAGTCCAGAGGAAGCAAAAGATACAGTAGGCGCTACAAAAGGAGTATTTTGTATAGGCTGACTTGCAGTGTTGGTTGTCGTACAAGAGCCGGTCGAAGTACAAACCTTTGTTACGTTTTGAACAGTTGGCGTTACTTGGGCTTGATTACCGTTATATCCAATATTATATGAAGGCGTTGAAGAGGTAGTGGTAGTATTACCTGACGAATCGGTGGACGTGGACGTTGATGTGGGTCCGGTGGCTGATGATGGACCGTGTAAAAGTTGCGTCATAGGAATTTTAGCAACATTGGAAGCTGGCATATCTTGCAAAGCAGTTAACGAATTTGTGGCATTTTGGGCAAGCATAGAAGCAGTCTGAGCCAAAGTGGGCGCAGATGGGGCCGTTGACGTAGAAGATGACGAAGAAAAAGAATAAGGACCCCAACCCGCATCAATACCATTTGAAGTATAACAAGAGCCAGGCAACGTAGACGTATCTACGGAATAACCAGTACCAAGAGAAGAAGAAATACTAGCTTGGCAAGCGGCGTAAGCAGTAGTGCAAACAGTACCAGAACAAGAACCAGAACTAGACGCAATATCAGTATTATAATAATTTTCATACATAGACCACAACGCAGAAGCTCCAGTAATGGCAAGACGCGCTTGGGGAGATAATCCAGCAAGATAAGCAAGATATGGCATAAGAGTCGCGGCAATATCAGACGCTTTTACAAGGTCAGTCGATGAAATGCCTGTAATTCCCGCGTTATCTCCAGGCACTGGCAAAGCAGGCGTAGGTAAATCCGCGGAGACGTTACCTGAAGAATCAACAGTGGGCGTATTATTCGGATTAGTGAAATAGTAAAAACCTGGACCATCTGAAATAGTGCCAGGGTCAGCGGCAGACGGTAGGTTAGACATCTCCCATTGTCCCATTCCATTTAGGGACATGTCGATTGTGTTAGGTGTCGCTACGGTTGCCGCATATACATCAGGGGCCGAAAACAATATACAAAGACACAAAAAGAATCGCATAAAAATAATTCCACTCGGTAAGCCACACATGACACCCCCTCAAAATTAGAAAAAATCAGCCACGCCGAACTAAACCGATAACCCATTTAATCGCAAGGGAAGCAAAGGCGACAAGGACAAGGACAGCAGCAATAGCCGCAAAAACAGAAGCGAGCGTATCCTGAAAAGCGGCGGCATCCACGGAATCAGTAGCACCGACAACACTAGCAAAAGTAGGAGAAGAAAAAAGCAACAAAGGCAAGATTATTTTTTTCATGGAATCACCGTAGAAAAATAGGGGGTCATAGACGTAAAAACTAACCGCGCTTGGCTAGACCAGTAACCCACTTGACCGCCAACATACCCAAACCAACTAAAACCCATGCAGTAGGAAGGGTACCCAAAACAATAACCATTGTGACAACAAACAAAGTCCAATCATTAACCGGTAAAGTAGGCATAAAAACCTAAAAGAATAGAAGGGGCCGAAGCCCCCAAAAAACTAACCGCGCTTGGCCAAACCAACAACCCATTTAACTGCCAGAATACCCAAACCGACCAAAATGAGGGCACCTGCAAGCGCAGTCATCGTTGTGGTCAGGGTAGACTGGAAAGAAGCCGCGTCCGTGGTCGTGGCAGCACCGATGCCCAGACCGAGACCCGTAGCGGAAGAAACCAAAGGAAAGGCGAAAGCCGAAGCACCACCAAGAAAAGCGGACACCTTGCGAAAACGACGAACAACAACAGCTTTATTGTCAGACATAAAACACCTCATTAGGGACGCCAAATAAGCCGCACAACAACACGCACCGCGTAAGCCACCATGAAAGCGAAAACTGTCACAGTGGCCAAAGAAGCAAACGCGGTACTATCCATAAGCAGGGGCGGCGGAACCTGCACATAGGCCCCACTGTCACAAGACGTAGTAACAGCAGAGCTTGTACTAGACGTGACAGAAACTACGTCAGCACAGATATAGACAGAATCTGAACCGCCCCGGATTTTGAGGAGGCTCCTTTTTCCAAGAGAATGGAGTCATGATGAACAAAGCTAAAACACCCAA
>NZ_JABBDR010000120.1 GCF_018854495.1 Acidithiobacillus ferruginosus | reverse complement strand
CCAGCGTTCAATCTGAGCCAGGATCAAACTCTTAAGTTCAATCCATTAAAACAATACTGCTCAGGAGATTATCCGCACCTACGCGCACCATAATCCCCCTGGGCCTAAACCCCACACATCTCCACTCGGCTGGGAAAGAACAATTCGGACCGGAGTCCGGTGCGGCTCAGCGCCGCGTCGTGAGGGCGCATTATACGGAGGTCCCGAAGGGTGTCAACAGCCAATTTCGATTTTCCTGCCCTCGCACCGTGGTTATGTGGCACCATCCCATATGGAGCCAGCAATTAGAGCGTCATTCACCTTTTTGCAGAGCGACGCGGGCGAAGTGCCGTTTACCAAATTGCAGCAGATATACCGCATCCAGAGCCAGAATTGTCGCAGGGTCGACAACCCGTTCGCCATCGACCCGCACAGCGCCCTCCTTCATCTTACGCATGGCCTCGCTGGTACTGGCAGCAAGGTGTACCTGCACCAATAGCTGACTGAGGCGAGGGGCGTCGGACAGCTTTATGGCTTGTAGCGGCAGATCTTCCGGAGTTTCATGGCGCTGAAACCGGGCAAGGAAGGCGATATGCGCTTCCTGAGCCGCCGCGGTGCCATGAAAACGACGCACCAACTCACCAGCCAGATCCAGCTTGATATCGCGCGGATTGCGCGCCCCACTGGCCGCCTCTTTCTGCAGGCGCGCCTGCTCTACCGCAGGCACACGGGAAAGTAACGCGTAGTAACGCCACATCAGGAAATCCGAGATCGACATGATCTTGCCGAACATCTCTGCGGGCGGGTCTTCGACCGCGATGAAATTGCCCAGGGATTTGGACATCTTTTGCACACCGTCCAGACCCTCGAGAATGGGCATGGTGAGCACCAACTGCGGTTTCTGGCCATACTCACGTTGTAATTCCCGGCCCACCAGCAGGTTGAAGCGCTGGTCCGTGCCGCCCAGTTCCACGTCCGCTTTGATAGCGACCGAGTCATAGCCTTGTAGCAAAGGATAGAGAAACTCGTGAATGGCGATGGGCTGATTCGCACTGTAACGCTTGTTGAAGTCATCGCGTTCCAGCATGCGCGCCACGGTATAACGCGCGGCAATCTGGATCAGCTCCTCAGGACGCAGGGCGCCCAACCACTCCGAGTTGAACATCACTTCGGTACGCTCGGGGTCCAGTATCTTGAATATCTGGCGCCGATAAGTCGCGGCATTGGCCACCACCTCTTCGCGACTCAACGCTTTACGGGTAACGCTCTTGCCCGTGGGGTCGCCGATCATCGCGGTAAAATCGCCGATAACGAACAGCAGGCGATGGCCGAGATCCTGGAATTGACGGGCCTTATGGAGTAGCACTGTATGCCCCAGGTGCAGATCCGGGGCGGTGGGATCCATGCCCAGCTTGATCCGTAGGGGGCTGTTATCGCGCTGCGCCGCTGCGAGCCGCGCCAGCATTTCGCCTTCGGGCAGCATGTCGACGGTGCCAAGCGCGATTTGTTCGAATGCATCCTGATGCTTCATAGTCATAAATTGGCCGGTGTTTTGTGAAGAGGCTGCATATTAGCATTGGCGGGCTTCCGGCTGAATGCTCTTTGCCGACACCGGGATTGATTGGCGCCATGGGTCACCGTCAGGCACTGGTTAGTCGCCGCAACAAAGGCACCTTGATCTGGTCGAGGATCAGGGTGTAGACCATCGTCGCCAGGAGCAGGCCGGCGATAAGCGGTATCGGTAAGGGCGCCATCCACCAACCCATCGCAGCCAGCCCACCCACCACCAGAATATCCACGAGACTGGCCCAGAGCAGGAAGCCACCGGGGACTGACGCCCAGAGATGGCCGCGCTCCCGCACCAAAAAGACATTGGCCAGGCCGGAAAATACCAGTCCAAGGAAATCCAGGGTCTGCACGGATGCCAACGGTAGCCCCAGCGACCGGCCCACCCCATACACGGCGAAGATATAAATCAGCCAGGCGAAGGCAACGACCAGCGAGGAAAGTACCAGGGTATGTATGTCCCAACGATCCGGTTTTGGCGATGGACGCACGTTGTCCTCCGCCAGGGACATGGTCACGAAATCGTTGGCAAAGAGCAGCAGAAGAACCAGCAGCGGGGTAACCACAAAGCTGCGGAACAGCAGGAAGCCCAGGCTCAGGAACAGGGCGACCTGAAAGACTTTGACAATTTTATTGAGGGTATAGGTGAGCATGCGCTGATAGACGCGCCGACCGGTGACCACCGCATCAAGCACCCCCTGCAGACCGGGCGTGGTGAGCACGAGGCTGGCCGCCGCCTTGGCAACATCGGTGGCGCTTTCCACGGCCACGCCCATCTCTGCCTGTTTGAGGGCGGGGGCGTCGTTGACCCCGTCGCCCGTCATTCCGACGATCCGGCCTTTTTTCTGCAAACCTTGCACCAGATGGAACTTATCCGCGGGGAAAACCCCGGCATACACGCCACAGTCCTCAGTCAGGGCATTGCCGTCACAAACACTGCCCATGATACCCAGCGCTGTGGCAACATTTTTTGCGGTCTGCGGACTATCGCCGGTGACCATGCGCACCTGTACGCCCAGTTCCTGCAATTGTTGCACGACTTGGGCCGCATCCGGGCGGATCGGGTCAGCGAGCGCAAGCAGACCGAAAAATCTTGGTTGGCCATCCGGTCCCGCTGCCACGGCGAGCACCCTTGCGCCACCGGCGGCGAGATCCGTTGTCGCCTGTTCCCAGTCCGTATTGCCGCAGAGTTTGGCGATGATCTGGGGTGAGCCTTTGAGTGCGCGCCAGGATGCGCCGTCCTGCATGAAAACCCCCTCCGAACGCTTGGTAGCGGGATCAAAAGGCACGAACTGCTGACGATCAGGGAGGTGTGGGGTCTGCGCTACCGACGCCTGGAGAATGGCGAGATCAATGGGATCCTGAGTGGCGCTGTCACTGGCGATGGCCGCCATCTTCAGAAGCTCCGCCTCTTCCACGCCAGGCCAACCCTTTGCCTGACGGAGGCTGAGACGGTTCTGGGTGAGAGTGCCGGTTTTGTCACTACAGAGGTCGCTCATGGCAGCGGCGTCTTCCACGGCGGCCAGGCGGGTGACCAGCACACCCCGGTGCACCAGATGCAGGGAGGAGATGGCCGTAGCCAGGGTGAAAGTGGCGGGCAGCGCCACTGGTACCGAAGCAACCAGCAGGATGAGCGCAAAAGGCAATATTTCCGCAAGAGAGACGTGGCTGGCGGCTGCGTAAATCAGGATCGCGGCGACGAGAATGACGTCCATCATTACCAGATAACGGACGATGGAGAGAACCAGTTCTTCCAGGTGACTTTTGGCACCGGCGCCGCGCACCAGTTCAGCGGTCTTGCCAAAATAACTTTTGGCTCCCGTGGCCGTAACTTCCCCGGAAGCTTCGCCGCGACGGACGACCGAGGCGGAATAGAGGGTGTCGCCCGCCGCCCGCTCCACGGGCATGGATTCCCCCGTCAGGGCGGATTGGTCCACCAATATGCCGCCATCGCTGAGACGCAGATCGGCGGGAACCATATCCCCGACCCGCACATGAACCAGATCGCCCGGCACAAGGTCGGCGGCCGGGATACTTTGCCATTGTCCATCGCGACAGGCGCGGGCCTGAATCCGCAGTCGCTCTTTCAGCAGTTCCAGCGCGCCCTGCGCCTTGCGCTCCTGGCTGAAACCGAGCACTCCATTAAAAATGAGGAGCAAAGTGATGATGACCGCTTCTGGCCACCTACCCAATATGGCTTCCAGAATCAGGGTGCCTTCCAGCATCCAGGGTACCGGTGCCCAGAACTTGTGGAGAAAGAGCAGCCAGTTTTTGGGTTTTTCTTCGGTGACTGCATTGGGACCATATTGGGCAAGTCGTTGCCGCGCTTCATCACTACCCAGTCCGCTACAGGTGTTTTCCGGCATATTCCGTTATCCTGATATCTTTTACGTTTTCCCAAGTATAGAACCCCGCGGTCTGCGAAGATTCCCCCACAGGCCATGCTGGTAGTAAACTAAGCAGATCGGGTTGTATTGGGAGCATGGCGTCATGTTACATCTTCTGGGAAAAATGGTGATTGGGGCAGGGATGCCGGTTGCCCTGGCGTCTGTCGCCCGGAGGGCAAACCGGCTGACCGGCCGCCCGCCCCGGGAAGCGGGTCGGCGATGATTCTGTTAACCCTCCTGAAGGGCAAACTGCATCGGGTGCGGGTCACGGCTGTCGAACTGGAATACGAGGGTTCCTGTGCGATCGACAGCGACCTGTTGGCTGCGGCGGGCATTCATCCTTATGAGCAGATACACATTTACGATGTGAATAACGGTGACCGATTCAGTACCTATGCGATCAGCGCGTCAGCGGGGTCGGGTATCATTTCGGTCAATGGTGCGGCGGCGCGCAGGGTGTCCCTGGGAGATGTGCTGATCATCGCCGCCTACGCACAGGTCACCGCAGATGCCGTGGCCGGTTTCCGGCCGCAACTGGTATATGTAGACGAGCACAATCGCATCATACGGCACAGCCAGCACATTGACTCCGCCCCTGCCTGAACGACACCCCCCTTGCTGAAGGGGGTCCCCCGTACTGCGCGACTGCTGATGGGCGCACGCGCCGCGCGCAGCGTGGGGCAGGGTGCGCTGGTCGTCGACTTTGCACTCTATTTGCATGCCCTGCATTGGTCGGCATTGGCTATTGGCGTCCTGTACTCGGCCAGCCTGCTGGTCGGCGCTGTAGCGACACTGCTGGTGGGCCCGCTGAGCGATCACTTTGGTGCCAAAGGCTTTCTGCTGGGCTACGAGGCAGTTCAGCTCATCGCGGCGTCCATCGCGCTGAGTACTGCCCAGCCCGTCTGGCTCACTCTGGCAGCCGTATTGGGCGGGTTCGGTCGCGGCGCCAACGGCGGGGCAGGGCCCTTCGCACCAGCGGAGCAATCCTGGATGTCCCGGAGTGTAACCCGCGGGCAATGGGGACAGGTGTTCCATTTGAATACCAGCATCGGGCTCCTGGGGATGGCCGCCGGCGCCACGCTGGCAGCCTTACCCGGCATAGTAGCGGGCGTATTGCCGGGTACCGAGGCCTACAGGCTGCTCTTCCTGGTTGTCTTGCTGGGTTCGCTTACCTGTCTGCTGTTTTTGGGTGCGGCAAAAGAATCGACGGCCGATACGGCATCCGCAGTGCAAAGTGAGCAGATACAGACTGCTCCTCCGGAGCTGCGCCAGCCCATCTGGCGGGTGTTGCTGACTTTTGGCTCTATTAATGCGCTGAATGGTCTGGGAATTGGCATGGTGGGACCGTTGATGGCGTACTGGTTTCACCTGCGCTTTGGGGTGGGGCCCGCGGCGATTGGTGGCGCGATGGCCCTCGCCTTCGTCAGTGCCGCTTTCATGTCGCTGATCGGTCTGCGCCTCATTCGGCGCTTTGGCCTAGTCGGAACGGTTTTACGTATGCGTCTGCTCGGGCTGGCGCTGCTGCTGGCTCTGCCGTTTGCACCGTTTTTCTGGGTGGCGATGCTGCTCTTTATCGCCCGCGCGGCCTTGAATCAGGGGAGCATAGGCTCACGGCAGGCCCTCTTTCTGGGTCTGGTGGACAAGAGCCAACGTGGCCTGGCCGCGACGGTGAACAGCCTGTCTGTACAGGCACCGCGCACCATCGGCCCGACCATTACCGCCCTGTTCTTTCAGGCAGAGATGCTGGTAACGCCTTTTTTGATTGCGGGGGCGCTGCAAGGCGCTTATCTATACTTTTTCCAGCGGTTTTTTAACCGGGCGGAGGACCGCGACCAAACCGCGTAGCCGGTGGCGCTGTCCGTCGCCGGACATGGTCAGGCGACACCGGCGGCCACCATCGAATCGGGCCGCTTACGGCCGCACCGGGCCAGACCCAAGCTGTGACAGGCATAAATTTATGGCTTCCGATTGCCAGACAAGGCGCATGGCGACTATGCTCTGGGCATGGACCATACCAACCCCAACTCCTTTCGTTTCGCGCCGCTACGGCGGGCGGCCTATCGCCTGAGTGTGACC
>NZ_JABBDR010000012.1 GCF_018854495.1 Acidithiobacillus ferruginosus | reverse complement strand
TTTGGGTGTTTTAGCTTTGTTCATCATGACTCCATTCTCTTGGAAAAAGGAGCCTCCTCAAAATCCGGGGCGGTTCATTCCTGAACGTATCAAAACCCGTCTGAACAAGGAGCGCCCCATGACCACGGTCACACTGCGGATACCGGTAGACGTGGTGGAATCCCTGAAAGAAATCGCACCACAGCGCGGATTTCCTGGCTATCAGCCGTTGCTCAAGGCGTATGTGAGCGAGGGGCTACGGAAGGATGAAGCGCGGTACACCTTCGGGGCCATCGCCCGGCTGATTGCCGCCCTGAGAAAGCGCGGTGTTCCTCAAGAGGTACTGGATGAGGCCGTGAAGGATGAGGCCATATCCGCGAGATTGCAGGTTCACCCCCTGCGGGGCAGACCGCCGTCTCCTGAGCAGCACTTAGCGGTTTGAAGTCTGCTCCTGCAAACCGACTCCGAGAGACCTACTGCCGTCTTCAGTACGACACCGCAAACTCGCGGTTGCGTTCGTGAGACACCACCGACGGGCTGCCAGGAGTTCAGAACATGAAACCCAGCCAGGAATCGAGCTCATGCCTAGCAATCGTCTCGCAACCGGCCGTTTTTGAGAAAACGTGGCATGCCATTGCGTCGGCCCCATCGGCGTGATAACGTCACGTTATTACCTCTGGAGATAGTCATGCGCAAAGTCTTTCATACCAGCCAATTCATGGCAGGTAATTCACCTGCCGTCCGCATCCCTGTGAGTATGGCATTCCCGAAGCAGACCAAATTGGTCGTGATTCGAGAGGGAAACAGGCTCATCGTGGAGCCTGAAGAAGATTCGCTCGAATCGCTTCCGGCGCTGTTCGCTGCGCTGCGCCCGCAGCACACCGGCGAGCGCCCAGAGTTTGTCGAGACGGAAAGATCTTGGTGATACTGCGCTACTTGCTGGACACCAATATTTGCATCTACCTCATGAAGGAGCAGCCCGCATCAGTCATCCGGCGGTTCGCGGCCTGCAAGCCCGGTGAAATTGGGATCAGTTCGATCACCTGGGCTGAATTGTGCTGCGGCCTGGACGTGCATAACAGCCAGCTTGAAATGGCCACGCTCTTGAGCAGGCTGATCGTCAAGGATTTTGACGTGGATGCAGCGGACCTCTTCGGAAAGCTCTCCCGGCAGTTCCCAGCCAGAAAGAGCAGCTTTGACCGCATGATTGCCGCGCATACTTTATCGCTGGGAGTTACGCTGGTGACCAACAACACGGCCGATTTCGATCTCTATGTCGGTGCAGGACTGGTCGTCGAGAACTGGGTGACATGATGGAGAAGTTGCACTTCCTGATCATCAACGGACTTTTTCAACCCCTGTCAAAGGCTTCCTGTAGAGATTTTCTGCTGAAGGGCCGGTACAGATTGCGGACATTCAGCAGTAAAACGCAAATGGCATCATTCGACGCGAAGGTGACCGTCAGGACAGTTGATGCTAAAGTCCCGTTAGCGGCCTTTGACGACCTTCTCGACCATGGCTAAATTCTTTATGCTTCGTGCCAAAAAAGGCGGCCATCAGAATAGTTGATGTTAGAGCCCACATTCGGCCAAACAAGACGGCCTTAACTCCTTGGGATAAACTTGTCCATAGAGAGACTTTACATCTCGGCTATGTGACCTAAATATGGAATGGGAATACAATGCGACTGCAATCGATTAGTTATATAGAAAACATGGACACACCGCAGGAATGGCGGCTAGAGTCCATGCAGTTCGGTCAACAAATGTTAATCGTAGGAAGAAATGCAGCCGGGAAATCACGCGCTCTGAGCGTTGTTGCAAGTTTGGCGAGAAATTTGACTGGAGATCTACCGCCAAACATATCCGGTGAGTACATTGCCACTTTTGACGAAAACGGCAAAGAATATATTTATGAGCTGAAATTTCAAGATTTCATTGTGAAACATGAACGAATTACCATTGATAATTCTGTGTATCTAGAACGCGGAAATGATGGCATTGGGAAAATATTTGCTAAATTGGTTGAAAACGGCAAGAATATTGACTTCCAGGTTCCAAGCAGTTCGATCGCAGCGGTTGTTAAGCGAGACAAGATTCAACACGAATTTATCGAACCTCTGTTTGAATGGGCTAGTTCACTTCGTTTTTACCAATTTGGAGGAATCATGCAAGGGGCTTTGGCCGTCTTTGCACCAATAGGGATGCCTTTTAACGATCGTGATCAAAATGCTATTGCTGCGATCTTCAGAGAAGGATCAACACTATATAAAGATGCATTCATCAATTCCATTAAAAGGGACTTGGCTGAGATTGACTACGAAATCGACTCCGTGGAGTTGTCCACTCCAATTTCAGTTCGTTTAGCTGGTGTGGGTGCACAACCAGTTTCGATCAATGTCAGAGAAAAAGATTTGAATGGCATTACAGACCAAATTGGCATGTCTACCGGTATGTTTCGGGTTCTAGCACTCCTCATTCATGTGAATTTTGCTCAATTCAAGGGCTCTGCTAGCAGTGTTTTCATTGACGACATTGGAGAGGGATTGGATTTCGAACGATCCTGCCGGCTTATCAAGCTGTTACGTGAAAAATCAAATGAATTCAGCTTTCAACTTGTCATGTCTACGAACGATAAGTTCGTCATGAATAACGTCCCCTTAGAAGAATGGACCGTTCTGCATAGATCAAAAAATGTAGTGCACGTACGAAATTACGGAAATTCTCGAGCCGCATTTGATGATTTCAAATTCACAGGCCTCAGTAATTTTTCATTTTTTGAGGTGAACGCGGTCGAAATGGATTTTAACGGGATAGATGAGGGAAAAGATGCGTAGATTGGCGATATTTGTCGAGGGATACACGGAGCTACTCTTCACGGATCGCATAATTACAGAGATTGCATCAAAGAATCAAATAGCTATTGAGCACCAACAGATTCGGGGCGGAGGACGCAGTGGAAAGCATGCGAAAAAAATTAAAATACTCACAGCCCCCCTGGAAACACAAGAAAAAAAGCTTTATGTTTTGATTGTTGACTGCGGGAATGATGGGCTTGTTGCACAACGAATACGCGAAGAACATGCCTCCTTAACTGCCAAAGGTTACGAAAAAATTGTTGGGTTGCGAGATGTCTATCCAGAGTTCACGAAGGGAGATGTTCTAAAGCTACGTAGAGCCATGTATTACGGTATCGAAACGAGCCTTGCGCCAGTTAAATTTATTCTGTCTGTCATGGAAATCGAAGCTTGGTTCCTTGCTGAGCATAAGCACTTTCCTTTAGTCGATCCAGCAATTACGGTTGATGAAATTCGTAGGCAGCTTGGATTTGACCCGGAATTCGACGATATGTCGGATCGACTCACGCCAAGGATCGATCTGGAAGCTGCATACATGATTGGTGGAAAAGCCTATGAAAAAGGAAATGCTGATTGCACCATTAATAAACTCGATTGCGAATATATGTACACGGACTTGAAAAGTCGCATTCCTGATCTGGCAGAGTTGATAAGTACAATTGATCATTTCCTTACAAATCCGGAAATTTTAGGCGACCCTATCGAACGAGCTCAACAACGCTGTCAGGAATGACTGCAATGGCCGAGTCTCCGCGTAGGCTGTAGGGCAAGTTTTAGAGCCCTGCAGCCCTCAAATGAGCGATGTGTCGATTCCTCTGATCCAAAGCTGGGTGGGAATGACCGCCCCGCTGCTCTGCCGCCGTTGACGATCAGCAGTAGATGGCAGAATCTAGATGCCTTGATAAAGTGTATTAATAGGCGCTTAGTTTTTCTAGAAAAAATAAGGGGTGTTCTCTAACCTTCCTTCTTGCAGGTATTAGTCTTTGTATTTCCGGTGTTAGGGCTCCAACACTGACTAATCCTAGTGAAACCAAACCAACAAGTAAGTGTAAACGTTCATGCGATCCAGCCACGGGTTCATCCGGCGGCATGGCCGCCGCCAGCTTGCGCCGGAGGTCTGATGCGATCCCGGTGCTCATCTCATGGTCCTTTGTCTTCCATCGTTCGGGCCTTCGGCGGTGGCTGCCGTCTAATATGCCCTCTGCTGACTTCTCCACGGTATTCAGCGCCCGTTTCCAGGCGCCCAGCTTCGATCTCTTGAAGCACCGGGGATATCTCCCAGGGTAAGACACGTTACCTTCGCGGCATAAACGCCAGATTTACAAAATGCACCCGGTCGCAGATGGAGGACTTCGCGGTCACGTGCCCGCTCGTCCCGAATGCATCACGCCTCCTATCCGGTTTTTTGATCATCGCCCCGCCGCTTCGGATTGAGCTTCTTTCAGACCCCGCCTCACGACGACGCCCTTGCCCTTCTCCTTGCCTTCGGCTCTGCAAACCTGGCCATAGGACTTTCACCTGAAGTAACGCGCCATGCCCGGCGCACACGTAGAGCTAACGGGCAGGCCAAAAGCGCAGCTTTTGGCCTGCCCCTGTTGAGCGCCATGTTATGTTCGTTTGTTTATCAGCCATTCTGCCAAACCCGCATTAACGACAAGCCCGGCAAGCCTTTTTAGCCCCCAAAGATGAACATTTGGATAAAGCGATTCAATGTCGGACAAGTCAGCGTGGCACGTGTGGTACACAAAATACATTTCATTGAACTGCTCATACTCCTGATAGATTTCGATATAGGACTGAATTTCGGCGCGTGTGGTTGTTGATTTAATTTGCACGAACGCTCTTTTTTGTGTTGAGGGGGAGTAAACGTCGAGGTCAATATCTTTTTTTGTTTTTCCAAGAACGGAGAATCTTTGCCATCCCGATTTTGAGAAAACCAAATCAATTAGCAGCTCAAAATCATGCCACCAAAGACCTCTTATTAGCTCCTCAATGTCAGTCCGCAGTGTTTCAAGGGAGTGCTTTGTTTTTTCTACTTCAGGAATGACCAACCCATTAATTTTTCTTACAAGATAGTCCTGTAGGTCAATGGAACAGATTGTTCCGCGAAACATTTGAACTTTTGTTACACGTCCATCTATGTTCTCAACCCGTAGTGCCTTGCCATTAATGTCAGTTGACGACCAAGAACCAATAACGTTTCTGATTCGGCTCTGGTCACTCAGTTCCATGACATCACTGGCAGCATGACACCAATATAGTTTTTTCTTGTAGAAAGTAATCCAAACGTCTGTTTCTTTGAGCTCATAAAAGTCCCGTATTTGGTTTATGTCTCGCGTTGCAGCCCCCTCATTGCCTTTGCGAATATTTAACCAAAATTGCCTAACTTTGTCCCAATTCCTATTCAACGAGTCTTGGTGATGAGGGCTGTGGTAGCCCAGCCGAATCGTGCCCTCCTGTATGCATGACTGTTCCCACTCGCCACCTTCGCCAAGCTTGATAAACCGTATTTTTTCTGGAGCAATTTGCGTCAATTGAGCCAACCTCGACTAAGGATATAACGTGACTGAGTTGAGCGGCGTTCCGCCAATATGGACTTGTCGGCTGGAACTACGTTTGCGCGGAACGTCCGTTCCAACGAACTGTTCGACACGAGAGGTCGGCGCCTGTGCAGCGCCAAAAATGAAAATTCAGCTTGCAGTCCAGCATAACTCATGGGGCAGCCTCTTCTTGTAATTCATCGCGAAGCGTTTGCTTTCGGCTGTGCGCATCAAGCTCGCTTATGCGACAGCGAAACAACGCTTCGCAGCTTACCATTTTTCCCCGCCCTTCATACAGCCCCGGAATACATGCTAATGGAGTCCTATTTGAAGGCGGGGAAAACGCGGCGGCCTATCGCGTTGAACGCAAATTCGACTGCATCGGGGTTGCAGCATAACACCTGACATTGCCGCATAACATTTTTGGATCTCCTCGGTTACATCCATCCTACAGCTTTGACTCTAAGCTAAGTTACCCAGAATTTGAACGGCCGCTATCGCTGCCCTGCCGCCGTTCGTAGTCGCAGGTCGAATTGGTGATAGGCAGCCAGCCAGAGAATCTGATTGCCGTGGCCAGACTGCTCGTTCATCCCAGTTTTGCACAAAACGGCACATGTTGAGAATGACCTTGGTTAACCAGTTCTTGCACGCGACAGGCATTTCTCCCATCACCCCTTCACAATCTCTGGTCAACCTCTTTTTGCATATAGCAAAATCATATTGCGTACTAATACATATACATATACACCTTAAGCTTTTCGTGCCTTATATGGATGCCTCCATTTGTGCAAGTCGACTTGCGATGTATGGCGATGTGAGGTCAAGTTGCTGCCTTATATCCGGCCTGTTATGCAGGCTTTGCCTGCTGGCCCTGATGAAATCCGCTGGAAGATGCCTTATCTAATCAGCGTCCTCTGAGGACAAGCACGTCTCAGGCTTTCTCTTCCCCGGTCTGACCTGTTATGCCATCAATCGTGTCTACCTGCGCAACACAGAAAACTGCAGAACTTCTGTCATGCTCCCGGCGCCATCAAGCAGCAGCCTCCGCATGGAGCTGATAGCGTGGGTCATATTGCCTGTTCTTAGCCAGCAGTGCCCAGATGGTCCGCGCCATCTTGTTGGCCTGTGCCACGATGACCACGTTGTGGGGTCGCCGACTGAGCAGGTGGTCAATCCAGGGATTGCGATGCTTGATCTGGAAGTTCACCACGGCCCGCGCCCCATGGGTCAGCAATGATCGGAGATAGGCGTCTCCTCGCTTGCTGATGCCCAGTAGCCGGACCTTTCCTCCCGTTCCACTCTGGCGGGGGACCAGCCCCAGGAAAGAGGCGAATTCCCGCCCGGAACGGAAAGACTTCATGTCGCCCACGGTGGCCAGTATGGCCGTTGCCGTAAGCAGCCCCACCCCAGGGATCGCCATCAGCCGGGACACTGCTTCCTGATCCTTTTTCCAGAGCGTCAGACGTTTCTCGATATGGCAATATCCTGATCAAACTCTTCCAGTCGCTTGATCTGACGGCGAAAGGTCTCCAGCGTCATGGCCGGTATCCGGTCTTCCAGCGCGGTAAGCGCTTCGGGGATATCCTTCAAGCCTTTTTGGCGACCCTGGGGGAGATCGACGCCAAACTCATATAACAACCCCCGAATCTCATTGACCTGCATGGTCCGGATCTTGATCAGTTGCTCCCGCATCCGGTGCAAGGCCAGAACAGACTGCTGTTCCTCGCTTTTGACTGCGACAAAGCGCATGTCAGGTCGCTGGACCGCTTCCCAGATTCCCGCTGCGTCCGCCGCATCGGTCTTGTTGGTCTTGACGAAGGGGCGCACGAACTGGGCAGCAATCAAACGAATTTCATAGCCGAATTTACGCAACTCCCGCGCCCAGTAATGAGCACTGCCACAAGCCTCCATGGCGACCATGCCAGGCTGGCGGTTGGCGAAAAACTCCAGCAATCTCTGGCGCTTTACCTGCTTGCGGTGAATCTCGCCGGTCTCCCCGTCCACCCAGTGCAGCTGCATCACCCGCTTTGCCAAATCCAGTCCATAAATTGTACTCTGCATGACGAGTCCTCCTTGACCATTCCGTGGATGAATTTCCACCTTGGCACTTTGATGCCGTTCGGTTCAAGCGGGGACTCCCTGCTCCTGGAACTCCCCGCTGCCCGTCCTGTAGGGGGAGGCATCCATTACATCTAATCACGAGTTACGCCACCCCCCTCCCCCGCCTGTTCCTTAC
>NZ_JABBDR010000119.1 GCF_018854495.1 Acidithiobacillus ferruginosus | reverse complement strand
AGCAGTATAAATCCTTGACCATGTAGTGGCTACAAGGTTTTTAATGGCAATTCATTCGGATTTTTGCAGAGAAGGATGGTGTATGGCACACGACTCTCATGACCATGCCGGTCATACCGCTGGTCACCATCATACCCACACGCATAGCCATGCCCACGGTCCGGCAAACTATGGTCGCGCTTTTGCCATCGGAGGGGCGCTCAACCTGAGCTTCATGCTGGCTGAGGTCGTGTTTGGGATGATTGGACATTCCCTGGCTTTACTGGCGGATGCCGGACATAACATGAGTGACATCCTGGGCTTGCTCATGGCTTGGGGCGCCACGGCACTGTCTCGCCGCCAGCCATCGGCGCGCTTTACCTACGGGCTGCGCAGCTCGTCAATTCTGGTGGCTCTGGCCAATGCCGTATTCCTGTTGGTGGTGACTGGCGGGATCGCCTGGGAAGCGATTCAGCGCATGCTGCATCCCACGCCCGTGGCAAGCGGCATAGTCATTGGCATCGCAGCCTTCGGAGTGGCGATCAATACCGGAACCGCCCTGCTGTTCATGGCGGGGCGCAAGGGCGATCTGAATATCCGAGCAGCGTTTCTGCACATGGCGGGCGATGCCGC
>NZ_JABBDR010000118.1 GCF_018854495.1 Acidithiobacillus ferruginosus | reverse complement strand
TACCGACTGGTTTTGGCTGGATCCCGCGGTCAGCCTGCTCATCAGCGCGGTGATCGTGATCGCCACCTGGGGCTTGCTGAGGGATTCCCTCAACCTGACCCTGCACGGCGTGCCCGAAGGAATCGAAACCCAGGCGGTACGCGCCTATCTCGCCGCCCTGCCGGATGTGGCGGCGGTACATGACCTGCACATCTGGGCCATGAGCACCACCGAAACGGCGCTGACCGTGCATCTGGTCATGCCCAACGGCCACCCCGGAGACGCGCTCCTGAACCGGATCGGCAATGAATTGCAGAGGCGCTTTCGCATCGACCACCCCACCTTGCAGGTGGAGGCTGGCGATCCGGCCCACCCGTGCGCACTGGCGCCGGATCATCGGGTTTGAGATTTTCCGGAAGGTTTATGCAAGGATCCAGGAATATGGCTTCGAGAAGATTTCTTTTCCACAATATAGATACTCTGAATAGATACGGTCAGAGGTCAGCATCAAAATGTCAGGAAGTTCGCGCATGAGATAAAGTATCTTCGCTAATGGCCTGTATGACAAGGGCATGCTGAACAGTCACAGAATATTTAACGTACGCTACCGCTAGGTACAGCAAACTCAAGGGATACCACAACAAATGGCTAATTGCTGTGAAGACAAACGATGCGAGATAGACGCCATGCGCGAGAGTCACAGGCGTGTGCT
>NZ_JABBDR010000117.1 GCF_018854495.1 Acidithiobacillus ferruginosus | reverse complement strand
CAGCGACTGTACCTGCGCATTGTGGGGCTGGAAACCCCAGACCAGGACGTTGCCGTTGGGTAACGCCATCTGGGGCAGAGGATACAGATCCATGCCCTGTTCCAGGCGCTTCAGCAGGGAGACCGTCTGTTGCCCATCCTGGAATTTTATTCCCCCCGCGAATTTCTTCAGGGCCGCCTCGTCCAGAGGTGGGCGCAGACGATCTTCGATATCCGATAAAGTCCCCGCCCAATTCCTCATGACCTTGAGGATACAGTCTCCATTGTTGCCGCAGCCTTGGAGTTCTTTCTCGTAGGTCTTGTGGCTTTCGAGCAAAGCCTTGCATTGGGGTGTGCCTACGCCGGCAGCACGCAAATCGCGGACGTAGTCGACGCCTACGGTAGAATCCAAGGTCAGGAGATTGTCGGTCCATACCCTGGGCTTGTAGTTGCAAATGGCATCCTGTAGCGGGGTCAATGGTGGTTTACAGCCGCGATGATAGCCGTCTGGGGTTTGGGCAGCGATGGCCGGGCAGTTGAAAGGTGTGTCCGCTGCGCTCGCGCTCCAACTGAAGGTTATGGCTACGCAAGCTGCTGTGCCGAGAATAAATTTTCGTATCATGGTACATCTCCTGAACGGCCTCTTCTTTGGAAAGGGCGAGTGAATCGCTAAAATGTCCGCAGAGCTTTTCTGTCCTCACTGCCAGAACAATCCTGGCGAGACGTTATCCGGCACTTGTGGCAGGGGAATGGCGCAGTGCTGGTGGATGATTTTGCCG
>NZ_JABBDR010000116.1 GCF_018854495.1 Acidithiobacillus ferruginosus | reverse complement strand
GGCAGGCGCGCGCAGCATCCTGCAGCAGTTGCTTCACGGAACTGCTGGCACGAACATCAATCCGTTCGGTTTTCGAGAGGTTCAGATTGCTCATGGTAACCCCCAATTTCTGAAATTCAACGCAGCATAAGGTCCGGATGATACCCTGATAAGCCATACACAGGAAATTACGAATGCCCATGATTTCAAATAGATTTGGCAGTGTGGATAGAAACTTCATTAAAAACAAGGATGTTACCAACTCTATTTGAACAAAATTTAGGGGCGTTGGGTCTGCGCAGCCAAGAAGGTTACCAACTTTATTTATTTTGGCAGATTTCGAGGCTGCAATTTTACTGGCTTAGGTTTGATAAAAGTCACCAACTTTATTTTCATCCTACACCTACCTTTTCCACGGGATGCACCAGTTCATGATGGTCGGCGGTCTACCGGCGAAGTCCTCCGCGTGGCCGCCCAAGGTGTA
>NZ_JABBDR010000115.1 GCF_018854495.1 Acidithiobacillus ferruginosus | reverse complement strand
CCACCCTCCTCTCCATCAAGACCGGCGGTTGCCCCGAGGATTGTGGCTACTGCTCCCAGAGCGTCCATCACCAGACGGCCCTCCAGGCCGAACCGCTGATGGATCTTGAACAGGTGCGTGCCGCCGCGCGCGAGGCCAAAGCCAATGGGGCCCAGCGCCTGTGCATGGGGGCCGCCTGGCGCTCGCCCCACGACCGGGATATCGAAAAAGTAGCCGCCATGATCGGCGTGGTCAAGGAGTATGGCCTGGAAAGCTGCGTGACGCTGGGGATGCTCAAACCGGGGCAGGCGGAACGCCTACAGCATGCCGGCCTCGACTACTACAACCACAATCTCGACACCTCCCCCGAGTTTTATGGTGAGGTCATCCACACCCGTAGTTATCAGGACCGCCTCGACACCCTGGAGGCGGTGCGTGACGCCGGTATCCGGATTTGCAGCGGCGGCATTCTCGGCATGGGAGAGTCCCGCCGGGACCGGGCGCGGATGCTGCAAGTGCTCGCGCAGCTGCCCCAGGCTCCGGAGAGTATCCCCATCAACGCCCTGGTGCCCATTCCCGGCACCCCGCTGGAGGCTGCGGAGCCGATTGACGGCTTCGAATTCGTGCGCACCGTCGCGGTCGCCAGAATCCTCTTCCCCAAGGCCTACGTACGGCTTTCGGCGGGGCGCGAAGCCATGAGCGACGAATTACAGGCGCTCGCCTTCCTGGCCGGTGCCAATAGCATTTTTCTTGGGGATCGCCTGCTGACGACAGGGAATGCCAGCACAGGGCATGATCAGGCCCTGTTCAACCGACTGGGCCTGCACCGCAGCGCGGACTGACGATCGGCGACAAAGGGCCAGCCGGACGGACCGGCCCCGGTGTACCTCAGGAGTGGTCACCAAAAGACAGGGGGATGGCGTACGTCAGCAGCACCTCGTCCTCGCCGGGATCCTCGTTGGCGATATATGCGTTGGAAATGTGGGCGATCTTGATCCCCAACCGCGACTGATCGGCAAACTGATAAGCCAGACTCAACTCCAGACGAAACTGGAAGGTGCCGTCCAGATATTTGCCACGCCCCTGATTATATCCGCCCATGCCGAGCACCGGCGTCAGTACCCAGTGATCCCAGGCAATGTCCGAGTAAAAGCCGGTGTAGCCCATGAAACCGCCGTTGGTATTGGCGACGATACCCCATAGCGCGCCGATGCCGAACAACTTGGAGGCCGACTGGTATTCCAGATCGATCTCCGGAAGGGTCGCATTACCCCGATGTCCCGGACCGGGCTCGACGCCAGCCGCGTTAAAGGCGCCGATACCGGCGTTGAAATACGCAGGCCCGCCCTGGATCACATGCAACCCCGCGTCCCCCGCCCTCGCTGGCCCGGCCGCCAGCAGACCCAATGCCGTCACACCCAGAATCCTCGCCAGGATTCCATTACCGTCCTTCATGACTGCTCCTTAGTTAAAGAGGTGTCGGCCGCCTTGCCGACAGGAATCGTTTGCGTTATGGTATCAACCGAACGGTCAGTATGCGTTCGCTCAGCACGCATGTCAAAAAATCCTGATGGACCTGAGCCGCGCATATGCTGTGCGCAAAACCCATTGTAAGCAGGGTTTGCGCATGAGTCGACCGTCGCAACAGGTCCGGAGAGTCGCCCGGCTGCTTGGATTCAACAAGGGACACATATGCGCTGGCTCAAACGCCTTTTGGTTCTGGTCATCATCGTCGTGGTTGCCTTTGGCGCCTATGCATACTTTCAGATTTCTGATTACTATCCCAACACCGACGATGCCTATCTGCATGCCCATGTCGTGAACATCGCACCGCGGGTTACGGGACATATTGTCGCCATTTATGTGCATGACAATCAGGTCGTGCAGGCGGGACAGCCCCTGGTCAAGGTGGATCCGCGCGCCTATCTCTACGACGTGCAGAAAGCCGAGGCCGAACTGACCCAGGCGGAACGGCAGACGGCCGCCATTCAGGCCAATATTGCCGGAGCGCGCGCCAATATCAGCGCCGATCAGGTCAATTACCAGAATGCCCGGCACAACGCCCAACGCGCGGCGGCGCTGGCGGCGCAGAAATATCTGTCCGCGCAACAGGCGGATAACGAAATGACCGCGGCGAAAAGTGCCGGGGCGCGCCTGACCGCCGATCAGGCGGCCCTGGCGGAGACGCAGGCGCAGCAAGTCCTTAACGATGCCCGCATCGCCGCCGCCAAGGCCGCCCTGCGCACCGCCCGGCTCTATCTGTCTGAAACCACGCTCTACGCGCCCATCGCGGGAGTCGTCAGCAAAGTGGATAAAATCCATGTGGGCGACGTGGTCAACGTCAATCAGGACCTGTTCCCCCTGATCGGCAATGCGGAATACTGGGTCGAGGCCAACTACAAGGAAACCGATCTCAGCCGGGTACACCCGGGACAGAGTGCGGAAATCACGGTGGACATGTACCCCGACCATCGCTTCAAGGGAAAGGTGGTGAGCCTGAGCGGCGGTGCCGGAAACGCCTTCTCCCTGCTGCCCCCGGAAAATGCTACGGGTAACTGGGTAAAGGTGACACAGCGGGTACCGGTGCGTGTGCTCATCACCAATCCGGACTCCAGGTTCCCGCTACGGATCGGTACCAGCGCGTCGGTAACGGTGGATACGGGCGGAGCGCCGGGTTGGGTCAAGGCGCTGCGGCCGATCTTCTGAGCTCTGACGTTACCGGCACGGCCGGTAACGCCGGAAGTTTAACCGTGGCGGCGGGATCTGCACCAACGCACGCGCAGGCGACCCAAGTTCAGCGCGCGTCGGAGATCAATGTACCGACCCCCGCGTCGGTGAATATTTCCAGCAATAATGCATGGGGTACCCGACCATCGATGATATGTGAAGCCTGCACGCCCGCCGCCACAGCGTCCAGACAGCACTGAATCTTGGGCAACATACCGCCGTAAATACGGCCATCGGCGATCATCCGGTCCACCTCGGCGGCCTCCAGACGAGTGCGCAACTGTCCGTCAGCATCCAGCACACCGGCGACATTGGTCATCAGGATCAGCTTCTCCGCACGCAACGTCGCGGCGAGAGCGCCTGCCACCAGGTCGGCATTGATATTATAGGATTCGCCCAGGGAACCCACCCCGACCGGCGCCACCACCGGAATAAAATCACCCTGATCCAGCAGACGGATAATATCCGGGTCCACCCGTGCGACCTCGCCCACCAGTCCGAGATCCACACCATCCCGGCGCAGGGGCCGCGCCCGGAGCAAACCGCCGTCCTTGCCGGTCAACCCCACGGCGCGGCCGCCCGCACGATTGATGGCCTGCACGATCTCCTTGTTGACGCCCCCGCCAAGGACCATTTCCACCACTTCCATGGTCGCGGCATCGGTCACCCGCATGCCGTCCACAAAATGGGTATGCACCCCGAGTCGCTCCAGCATGGCACCGATCTGCGGCCCGCCCCCATGCACCACCACCGGATTCATACCCACCTGTTTCATCAGGGTTACATCGTAGGCAAACTGCTCCTGAAGTCGGGCATCGGTCATGGCGTTGCCACCGTACTTGATGACGATGGTACGGCCGTGAAAACGCTGCATGTAAGGCAGGGCTTCCACCAGTATACGAGCCTGCAGGTGGGGATCGTTGGGTATGGAGTTTGTCATGCACGTACCGTGTCTGCTGAAGATTCCGGAATCAGCCCGCGCAGAAGAATCTCGACAATCCCAGCGTCATAACCTGCGGGATCATCGGCAAAGCCCACAGCCGGATAATGGCGCAGAATATCCCGGGACTGAAAAAAGAAAACATTCGCGCCCAACATCAGGGTTGCCACCAAGGCAGGGGCGAAATCCGCCCGCAGTTCGCCCCTGGCCTGCCCGCTTTCCAAGACCGCAACCAAGGCCGAAAATACATCCGCAAAACCTTGTTCTGCAAACTCCCGCGCTCTGGGCGCGCCTTTTTCGAGTATTTCCCGCCATACCAGACGCACCAGTTCCGGCCGATCCAGCAGCGCCTGGAGGTGGCAGCGCGCAAAATGCCGGAGCACCTCCACCACGGTTCCGTGGGCGTCGACCGCATCGTTGAGCAGTTTCTGCAAATTGCGACTGGCCGCGCGCAATACTGCAAGATAAAGGGCATCCTTATTGGGAAAATAATGATAGATATTGGCCTTGCTGATGCCCGCCTGCAAAGCGATGGCATTCATGGAAACCGCATCAAATGCCTTATCGGAGAAGAGCTTTTCGGCAGCGGCCAGAATCCGCTGCCGCCCCTCGCCTTCAAGTGTCAGTGGCAACTCCCCCATGAAACCGTCTCCCGCCCCCAATCTGCATGTGATGGCCGCACTTGCGCGGCGCCCGACCAATCGGTCAATATAGGGACAGTGTAGCATCACCCGTGGCAGTTGTCCCTCTGTGGGCACGGGCGGAAGCTGTCCACCATCCGCCTGCAATTTGCTATTCTAGGGGCTGGAAATTCTAGCAAGGGAACCACGCATGTTTACCCACACTCCCAGCCAGGGAGACCTGTCTTTTTCTTTGTTGTTGCGAGCGCTTCGCGGCATTACCTTATGGCAGCCCATTCTGGTGTACGTGATCGCGGTTTTCCTGGGTATGGCCGGACTGGAATTTTTCGCACAATGGCCGGGGGGGTGGGCAGGTGCCGCCATCGGGATGACCATTTTGCTGATCAGTTTTGGGGTCGGCTACCTGGGCTCTGGTGGCGTACTGCTGCACGAAGCGCGCGGCGACCCGTTGCCCGGAATAATCAAAAGCCTCCGCTTCGGCATACGGGCGCTGCCACGTCTGCTGGGACTGCTGATTATCGAAAGTCTCCTGCTTCTCGGCATTTTTGTGGTGGAAGTATTGGGGTTTCTCGCCTGCAAGATACCCGGAGTGGGTGCGGTACTGTTTGTCCCGATTTTCCCTGCCATCATGCTGGTAAACGCCGTTGTTTTTGTCCTCGCCATTATTGTCTTCAACCTTTCCGGACCAGCGTTGTGGCATGGCGAAGGCGTGGGCAAATCACTTCGTCATACCATTGCCATCGCCCGTAATAAACCCGGTTCCATCCTGCTGATGATGTTGCTGCTCGCAGCCCTGGCGACAAGCATGGGAATTATCATTGCAATGATTCTCTATATTGGATATGGCATGACATTAACGGCGGCCACCCCGGTGCTGGCTGGCGAAATCAGCCGCAGTGCAGATATGTTCTGGCAAATGCTGGGCGCATTGTCGGGAGACAGGGTTTTCGGCAGCGGAATGCCGGTACAGGCGATGGCGGCAAATACCTCCTTGTATAACGCTGGACTCAGCATGGGAATAGGCTTGGCCGGCGCACTGGTATTCATTCTCCCCAATGTGGTGTTCCTGCTGGGCATGGCACACATCTATGTTGAGGCTCTCGAACTGGTGGCACCGGAGGATGTCTAATTTCCCTATGAAAAAATGGATACGCCAACTGGAACTTGAAAGAAACCGCTGCCAGAGTTGTGGGATGCCGCTGCAGTTTGATCCCGAAGGTGGGGGAACGGAAGCCGATGGTAGCCACAGCAGTTGTTACTGCAGCTATTGCTATGCCGGAGGTCAATTCAGGGAACCGGAACTGGCGCTGGATGCCATGCAGCATCGTGTCCGGCAACTGATGCGCCAACGTAATGCTCCATGGTACGTCCGTGCTTACATGGCACATCGCGTGCCGACACTGGCCCGCTGGCGGGGATGCAAAAAGCGTTAGAACGCCGCCGCTTCTTTATAAAAGAAGCCCCCGCCGCTCAGCGCCGGGGGCTTCTGTACGTGGAAAACCGATCGGACCAGGATTTAAATCGCGGAACGGGGACGACGACCGCGACGGGGTTTCAGTTCCTGCATGAGCGCATCACCGCGGTGGTTCAGTTCACCCAGCAGATGGTCATTACCACCCACGCGGTCACGCACTTCGGCGACAGCCGCCAGAATCTGGGCGGGCTCCCAATCAGGTACCAGACGGGAAATACGGTCCATCAATGACCGCCGTTGTGCTTCCCGCTCACGACGGGCGCGCGGATTTTCCTGCAGGCTCCGCTTCTGCTGTTCGATTTTTGCCAACTGTTCACGCAGTCGCATTTCCGTCTGGCGCTGCTTCTCTTCCAAATCCGCGAGACGCTCCTCCGAACTACGACGGTGACGCTTTTTTACTTGTGCTTCCATATGCTATCGCTCCTCTAAGTCAGGTTAACTTGGCAGAACCCCTCGCCAATTTAATAATTATGTCAGCTTGTTTTTGCTTTGGCAAATACAAATGCATCTGCATAAATGTGTTCCGGATTCAATCCGGCTCCCTGTAAAGCGGCGCTTAAGGAAAACACCATATCCGGGTGCCCACAAATATAGGCGTCGAGCGCGCTCGCGTCCGGAAAGTCATGGATCACTTGTGCCGTAACATAGCCGGTTGCTCCGGACCAGGAAGCATCGGGACGGGATACTATCCGGGTTACCTGAAAATAGTCATGACGCGCCTGCCATTCCCTCAGCAAATCCTGATAATAAAAATCCTCCGGATGGCGCACACCCCAATAAAAATGGATTGGACGTATGGAGCCCTGCGCAAAGAGCGACTCGAGCATCGCCTTCATGGGTGCAAAACCGGTACCGGTGGCGACCATCAGTAATGGGCGGGTGGATTCCTGACGAATGAAAAAAGTGCCCAATGGTCCCTCGAAACGCAAGATGTCCTTTTCCTTCATCGCACTGAATACATGCCCGGTAAAGACGCCGCCAGGTACTCTTTTGATGTGCAGCTCCAGTAGCGCATCTTCACCGGGCATGTTGGCGAGGGAAAAACCCCGTCTGCCACCGTCTTTCAGGAGAATGTCGATATACTGTCCAGGGAGGAACTGGAGACGCTCCGTAGTCGGAATTTTTAGAAAAACCGCGCGCACATCGGGTGCCAAATCGACTATTCTTGCCACCCGGGACGGTAGTGTTTTAATCTGGATATCCTTGGTGGCCCCGATCTCCCGGACTTCTATCGTCACATCGGACAGGGGTATTGCCTGACAGAAGAGCGCCAGGCCCGCATCCTTCTCGGCGGCCGATAAAATCTTTTCCTCCACCTTCCCGTAATCTACTTCTCCACTGAGAATACGTCCCTTGCAGGTCGCACAGGTACCATTGCGACAACCGTAGGGGATATGAAAACCATGCCGCAGAGCGGCCTCCAGGATGGTTTCATCTCTGTCGCAATCCATCTCGTGGCCGCTCGGTTCAATATGCAGGCGGTAAGGCATGAGCACATCCTTTCATAACGATTGAAAATGTTTCAGCGGGCATTCTAGCAGATGCGCGGCGTGATGGCCGTGCTTCACGGATACTCCCGGTTGAGGTCGTAGCGATTCACGATCCGGCAGAACAATTCCGCCGTCTGGCGCGCATCATAGAGTGCCGAATGCGCTTGGGTATGATCCCAGTCCAGACCGGCTGCCAGGGCGGCCTTGGCCAGCACGGTCTCACCGTAGGCCAATCCGGCCAGACTAACGGTGTCGAAGGTACTGAAAAGATGAAAGGGATTGTTTTTGACACCGGTCCGTTTTTCTGCTGCCTTGATAAAGGACAGGTCAAAAGCGGCGTTGTGCCCCACGAGAATGGCACGTCGGCATTGAGCTGCCTTTACAGCCGTGCGCACCGGCCTGAAAATTCCGCGCAGGGCTTCCTCCTCGGAAACAGCGCCGCGCAGTGCCTGAAAGGGATCGATACCGGTAAACGCCAGCGCCGCCGGGTCTAGCACCGCCCCGGCAAAGGGCTGGACCTGAAAGTGGTGGGTGGCTACGGGCCGCAACTGCCCCACTTCGCCACCGATGATGATCGCAGCCACTTCCAGCAGCGCATTACGTTCAGAGTCAAATCCTGCCGTTTCCACATCCACTACTACCGGCAAAAAGCCGCGAAACCGTCCGGCCAAAGCCGCCATCAGAAGTTACTCCTCAATCTGTTGTGAAAAAACCAGCGCACGCGGTGCAGCCAGCAAAACCGCTGTGGAAACACTCAGGGTGACAGCGGCTGTCAACATCACCATCACCACCAATTGCATGGATACCGCGGCAAGGGGCGCCATACCCGCGAGAATCATTCCTGCGGTAATTCCTGGAATATGGATCATACCGACGCTTTTCAGACTGTCTATCGTCGGAATCAGGGAACTGCGCACCACCATACTGTACAGGCTGCGCATCGACTGACGGTGCGTGGCGCCAAGCGCCAGCATGGCCAGCAACAACGCCTCCCGCTGGTCCACCTCGCTGCGCAGACGGTTCAGTGCCAGCGATACGGCGTTCATTGCATTGCCGATAATCATACCGCCAATGGGGACCAATGATTCGCCTCGCCAGAAAACCAGCCCGGAAAGGAGCATCCAACCGAGGGTGACCGTAGTCGCCACCGTGATGCTGATCACCCCGATCCAGTAGGCGTGCGGAATACCGGCACCACGCTTACGGTTGAAACGACCGGCCATCAAGATCATGGCCATCAGAAAGAGTACCAGAAAAAACGGCTGATGCTGGCGGAACAACCAACCCAGCAAAAACCCCATGATCCCCAACTGAACCGTCGCCCGGGCCGCCGACCATAGAAGTTCTTTGCCCACCCCCAGCTTTTGCCAGGCCGACAAGGCCCAGGCACTGCCGAGGAGGCCGGTCACCCCCGCCATGGTCCACGGTGAAAAGGTGCTGAAAATGTCCGGTGCGGCACTGTTCATCCGCGTTTGAACGCCTCTGTCAGCAATCGCCAATCGCCCGCCACAAAACCCTCCAGGGGGCGAAAGCGCTTTTTATAGTCCATTTTGGGGCTGTTGGCGACCCAATAGCCCAGATAAAGATAGGGAAGGCCCAGCTTCCTGGTCCATTCAATCTGGCAGAGGATGGCAAAAATACCCAGGCCGCGTTGCGGCAGATCTGGTGTATAAAAGGTGTAAACCGCAGAGACACCGCCGTCGAGCACGTCCACCAGTGCCACCGCCAACGGGTGTTCATCCTGCTCAAAGACCAGGAGGCGGGCATCCACGCCGCCGTTCTCGACGATCATTTCCCGGTACAGGCGATCCGCATGCTCGTCCATGCCGCCTCCTGGGTGCCGCGAACACTGATACTCGGCGAAGAGACGTGCGTGGGCGGCTTCCCAGTGGGGGGGCTGCTCCCGTATCCGTATATCCTGATTGCAGGCCCAGGTGCGCCGCTGGCCACGATCTGGCCGGAACTCCGCAACGGGGATGCGCACGGAAATGCAGGCATCGCACTGCGGGCACATCGGGCGGTATGCCACCGGGCCATTGCGCCGGAATCCTTTCTGCAGAAGCTGGTCATATTGGGCGCTGCCCACCATCTCCCGAGGATCGCTGAGCACCAGGAGTTCTTCCTGATCCGGCAGGTAGGGACACTTCTGCAAGGCCGACAAATAAAAGGCCATGATTAAAACATCCCGGGCAGCGGTAAGGAGATGTTCCAGTCTGCTTGCGTATGTTGGGTGCGCAGATCGGCAAGGGCGCGCAGGAAATCACGGCGGGGTGTTTCCCGCGCGCCCATGCTCTGCAGGTGCGGGGTGATGAACTGGGTATCGATCAGGCCAAAGCCCCAGTGCTGGAGATGGCGCGCCAGTAGAACGAGAGCCAGCCTGGAGGCATCGGGCACCCGGCTGAACATGGACTCCCCGAAAAAAAGTCCACCGAGGGCTACGCCGTAAAGCCCCCCGACCAGACGGTCCTGCTGATAGACTTCTATGGAATGTGCTGCTCCGGCCGCGAACAGATCCAGGTAGGCGGCCCGCACCGCCGGAGTAATCCAGGTATCTCCCTGCCCTGGGCGCGGCGCTGCGCAAGCGTCGATGACACCGGCAAAATTGCTGTCCATGCGATATTGCCAGTCACGGTTACGGGCGGATTTGCGCAGACTGCGACTGACGTGTATCGCCGGGGGCTCCAGAATACCGCGGGGATCAGGTGACCACCAGAGAATGGGGTCTTCCTCACCGAACCAGGGAAAGATGCCGTGGGCATACGCCAGGAGCAGGCGTTCCCTGGATAAATCGCCGCCGATGGCGACCAGGTTGCCGTCGGCCTGCTCCGGGTCGGGGAAGGGGGCTAACCGGTCATGGCATTGCAGGAGGACCGGACGGACGCCCTCAGGGCGCAACTGCACTGCCTCCTGGCTGCATCAAAGACCAATTCCTCCATCGCCATACCAACTACTGGTAACTATAACCGTTTTGCAACGCCTGCAGAGCTGCCACCCGCGCCTCCAGACTGGGATGGGTGGCAAACCAGCCGCGCCAGCTTCCGGAAATGTAGGCCGTCGCCATGGGATCGCGTACCACATCATGCACCACATGCAGGGCCTCCGCGCCCCGCTGCAGTTTTTGCAGGGCCGAGATCATCGGGGCCACGCCCACCTGCTCGGCGGCAAAACGATCCGCCGCGAACTCCCGACGGCGCGAAAACCAAGTGATGGGAATCAACGCCAGGAAGGACAGGCTGATCTGCAGCACTATGGATACCCCAAAGGCAACCATGGGCCGGTCATCAAACTGCCGCGCGGCGAGCATGGACAACCAGAATACAAACGTATTCATCAGCCCCTGCAGCAAGGTGGTACTCACCATGTCGCCATTGTATACGTGCCCCATCTCATGGGCCAGTACCGCCCGCACCTCATTGTCGCTGAGGAGGTTGACCAGGCCGCTGCTGACCGCCACCATGCTGTGGTTGCGCCCCGGTCCGGTAGCGAAGGCGTTGGGCTCATCATTCCAGTACACCCAGACTTCCGGCATGCGAATACCCAAACGATTGGCGAGCTGCGCCACTGAATCGTATACCAGATGTTCCTTGGCCGATTGCGGCGCATCGATGCGTTGCATCTGCAGGCCCGCGCGCGCCAGATATTTCGACATCAACAGCGAAATAAAGGCACCGCCAAAACCGATCAGCAGCGCCCAGAGCAGGTCCGCGCCACTCACCGACCCGCGGAGATCGACACCGAAGATCGGCAAAATGAAGTTGACCAGAATGGTAAAACTGATCGACAGGCTGACGAATATCAGCAGATTCGTCACCACCAACAGCAGTATGCTCTTGAATGATTTCATGACACGCACGCTCCATCAGAATACACCGGCCTTACCGCGACGACTGAATTTCCACCCTGACTATCGCGGCCGCTTGCCTTTTGTTTTTTATGACAATACGGAAATAGTCTAACATCAATACAGGGCATCAGGAAGGGACAGACAAGGGCTCAGGATGGCAGGAGACCAGTGTGGCCTGTAAGGCAGCACCCCCAGACAGGGCGCCGCCAGCCGCCCTTGCAAGGTCTCCAGTGTGCCCACCGCGACTGCGGGATTCAGGGTGTTTGCTACCCACCCGGCCAAACGCAGTCCCCGTGCGCGGATGGCTTCGACGCTCAACAGCGTGTGGTTGATGGCACCGAGCCGCAAGCCCACCACCAACAGCACCGGAAAATGCAGATCCCCGGCCAGTTCGGCAGCACCCCAGTCATCGCCCAATGGGGTAAGAAAACCACCGGCACCCTCTACCAGCACACAATCCATCGCCGCGGATTGCATCCGGACGAAAGCCGCTACCCGCCCACGCTCGACGGTGACGCCCGCCTGTTGCGCCGCCCAGTGGGGCGCCACTGGCGGGTCGAAAGCGTAGAGACCAGTTTCGGCAACACTGCGCGGGGGCTGGCTAGCGGCGCGCAAAATTTCCACGTCCTCCCAGGTACCGTCGGCCTCGACTCCCGAAACCATGGGTTTGAGGGCCGCCACCAGCATTCCGTGCTGCGCACATTTGTGCGCGAGGGCTGCGGTGACAGCGGTTTTGCCGACGCCCGTATCGGTACCGGTGATGAAAAGTCCGCGCGCCTGGCGCATTTGCCGCTTCGGCAATGGCTGTTCCTGCGTCACGGGCGGCGATGCCGTTGGATCAAGGGAAAAGCTACACCACCGTCTTCGCGCGGAAGGGCGCGCGGTCCGCTGCTCCAGGCATGTCCGTAGACGACTTCATAGGTGGCAGGCAGGCGGCCATCGGCGCGGAAACCCTCGTAGGCCTGCCGCAGTGCCTGGAGGCGGCGGGGGGTGAGCAGGCCACGGGCGCGACCCGCGGCGGCATTGGTGGCACCGATATTCCGCAGATCCCGCAGGAGATCGTCTACCGCCACATAGGTGAGCTGATAATGTTCCACATCCAGGACCGGCATTTCGTAGCCCTGACGCACCAAGGCATCGCCAATATCATGCATATCGATGAAATGACTGACATGGGACTGGTCATCTACCGCCGCAAAGGCCTGACGCAGTTCTTTGAGGGTGTCCGGACCGAGGGTGCTGAACATGAGCAGGCCGCCGGGACGCAGCACCCGCGCAAACTCGCGTAACACCTGATCCAGATCATTGCACCACTGAATGGACATGTTGGCGTAGAGCAGGTCGATGCTGGCCGTCGCTAGTGGCAAATCTTCCGCGTCGCCCTGGCAGAAATACTGACGCTGACGCCAGCCTTTACGACGCCGGGCCTGCTGTAACATGTTCGACGCCAGATCCAGGGCGAGCAGCCGCGCACGGGGATAACGGCGATTGAGACGGCGGCTTTGCAAGCCGGTACCACTGCCCATATCGAGTATCCATTGGGGTTCCAGCTTGACGAGGTCCAGTCGCTCAATGAGCTGCGCGCCGACCTGATCCTGCAAGACGGCACTGGTTTCATACCCGGCCGCTGCCTGCTCAAAAGCCCGCCGCACGGCGCGTTTTTCCATGAAAAAAGGCGGATTGCCGGAACTCATCCCCAGGTCTCCAGCAGCGCGTTGGCGCAGGCTTCGGGATGAGACAGAAAAGGGGCATGACCAGCCTGTTCCAGGAGGGTAAACCGGCTGCCGGTCAGATGCTGGTGGAGATATTCGCTGGCACCGACGGGCACGATCCGATCCTGTCGCCCATGCACGATATGCACCGGTATGGGTAGTCTCCTCAGCTGGTTGCGCAAATCCACCTCCCGCAGCAGCCCCAGTCCGTCGGCAAGACAGGTCTGATCCGGCATGGGCCAGGCGCTGAGGCCCTCCAGAGCGCGGCGTCCCTGTGGATCGTTCAACACTTGCAGGGCGAGGAAGCGCCGCCGGGTACCCTGGGGATCTTCGCGCAGGCGTTGCGCGAAATCCTCCAGAGTCGCGGCAGGGATGGCCGGAGACCAGTCGGGGCGCTGGCAAAAGGCGGGGGAACTGGATACCAGCACCAGTCCAGCCAATAATTCGGGGTGCTGCAAGGCGATGCCCAGGGCCAATAAGCCCCCGAGGGACCAGCCGAGCAATAGAGGCTTGGGGGCCTCCTGAGCAAGCATCTGGCGGAGACTCTCCAGACTGGCTGGCCAAGCCAAACCGGAGGGTGCACAGGGCGTCTGTCCGTGACCGGGGAGATCGTAGCTGATGCAGGTGAAATGGGCATCCAGAAGGGACCGCCAGGAAGCGAAGACTCGGCTTTCCATCCCCCAGCCATGGAGCAGCACCAGCGGACGTCCTCGACCACTGACCTGACGCGCCCAGTTCACAGGACCTCCCGCAGCGCGGTAGCCAGAAGCTCGATATCATCATGGCTGTGCGCCGCACTGAGGGTGATACGCAGACGGGCACTACCGGCAGGCACCGTGGGTGGCCGTACTGCCGGGCAGTAGAGACCGGCACGGCGCAGTTGGGCACTGACGGTCAGCGCCCGCCGCGCATCGCCCAGCAGGAGGCCCTGAATAGGTGTCTCGCTGGCCAACCAAGGGGCGTCGGGCACTTGCGCACGCAGATGCTGCCGGTGCTGGGTCAGGCGCTCGCGCCGGGCATCCCCATGCCGCAAAAGGTCGAGCGCGGCAAGGGCGGCAGCCGCCAGGGCGGAGGGCAGCGCGGTATGGTAGATGAAGCTGCGGGCGCGATTGCGCAGGAGATCCACCAAGTCCTGACTCCCCGCCACGAAAGCGCCGTAAACACCGAAGGCCTTACCCAGGGTGCCCATGATGGCGTCTACCCCATGGACGTCCATGTTCCAGTACGCCGCAGTGCCTTGCCCCTCCGTCCCCAGCACTCCAAAGGCATGGGCCTCGTCGAGAATGATCCCTGCGCCAT
Organism: Acidithiobacillus ferruginosus; assembly: GCF_018854495.1. Lineage (GTDB taxonomy): Bacteria > Pseudomonadota > Gammaproteobacteria > Acidithiobacillales > Acidithiobacillaceae > Acidithiobacillus > Acidithiobacillus ferruginosus. The sequence goes on along the minus strand of NZ_JABBDR010000115.1, from coordinate 336 downwards.
ACCGTTGTGCCAGGGTGGCGACTTCAGGGAGCGGGGCAATGTCACCATCCATGCTGAACACCCCGTCCGTAATGATCCAGGGCTGTCCCCGGCCGCCGCGTTCCAAGCATTGCGCCAGATGCGTCATGTCGCCATGTCGGTAGCGATGCAGGCGCGCCCCGGAGAGACGCACCCCATCCACCAGAGAGGCGTGGTTGAGACGGTCGGCGTAAACGCGATCACCGCGTCCGACCAGCGTGGAGATGATCCCCAGATTGGCCAGATAACCGCTACCAAAGAGCAGCACCGCCTCCACTCCCAGCCAGCGGGCCAGGGCGTCCGCCAGCACGGCATGGG
>NZ_JABBDR010000114.1 GCF_018854495.1 Acidithiobacillus ferruginosus | reverse complement strand
TGCCCTGAACCTGCCCCTCAACAGCTTCTCCATGAACCAGCAGCAGATGAGCATGCTGAGCGTGGGCCTGAGTCAGACTTTCCCCTCTTTTGGCAAACTGGGGCTGGAAGGACAGCAGGCGGGGATTGAGGCCCAGGCGGCCGCCGACACCCTGCGCGGCCAGTCCGCCGAGTTGGTGTTGTTGCTGCGCCGTGCCTGGCTGCAAGCCCTGTATACCGAAAATGCC
>NZ_JABBDR010000113.1 GCF_018854495.1 Acidithiobacillus ferruginosus | reverse complement strand
GGGTAGGGGCCGGAGCGCAGATCCTGCGGCGCAGCCAGCCGGCGGTTTCCGAGCGTTTGCGCGCACTGCAGGCCGCGGTCGGCGAGCCCCTGTACCAGCGCGCCGGGAGGGGCATCCGTCTGACTGCCGCGGGGGAGTCCCTGCTGCCCTATGCCCGTCGCCTGCGGGAAGGTCTCGGCGAAGTGGAAAACTGGTCGGCGCGGCGGCACGCACTGCAGGAAGGAAGCCTGCGCATCGCGGCCAGCAATACCGTGGCGAATTACTTTCTCATGGAGCATCTGGCGCGTTTTCGCGGACGCTATCCCGGCGTTCAGCTGCAACTCAGGACCGGACCGCTGACCGACAACCTGCCATTGAGCGCCTGGGATTTGCTGTTCACCGAAGAACAGATAGAGCGCAGTGGCTTACCGCCGCATATGGAGTTGGAGGCTTGGCGGGAGGATGAACTGGTGGCGATCCTTCCCCAGGATCATCCTTGGGTGCGGGCGGGCCGGGGGTGGGTACGCTGGGAGGAGGTGTTGGCGGAACCCATCGTCTGGCGCGAGCCGTATTCGGGGATCCGCCGGCGGG
>NZ_JABBDR010000112.1 GCF_018854495.1 Acidithiobacillus ferruginosus | reverse complement strand
GTCGGCGATGGCCTGGTGGCCGCCCACATCATCGCCCGCGTGCACAGCGAAGTGGAGAATATTCTGCCCAGCAGCCCGACGGAATAAATGGTTTGAACGGATCAACCGAACAGGAACATGGAGTGATGAAAATGGCAAACGTCAGCGGAGTGGCACTGGGTATGATCGAGACACGCGGCCTGGTGCCGGCGATTGAGGCGGCAGACGCGATGACCAAGGCGGCGGAAGTGCGCCTGGTGGGCCGCCAGTTCGTGGGCGGCGGCTATGTCACCGTGCTGGTGCGAGGTGAGACCGGTGCGGTGAATGCTGCGGTGCGGGCCGGGGCGGATGCGTGTGAGCGTGTCGGCGACGGACTGGTAGCCGCCCACATCATCGCCCGCGTGCACTCAGAGGTAGAAAACATACTACCGAAGACGCCCGATGCCGGTGACAGCGGGCTGGATGGCGTGGTCAGCCAGTCACTCAGCTAGCGTCGGCGTGGCCATGGCGAACGATCCGCGAATGACGGGCTACCTGATGCGCGCACTCAGTGCCGAGATAGCCGCCGTGCAACAGTATCTCACCCAGGCCAGCCTGACCGCGATGTGGCAGTTGAAGGAATACAGTAGCCGTTTCCGCCGTGATGCGGAAGAAGAGCTCGGACATGCACAGCAGTTGATTGAACGCATGTTGATATTGGGTATTGCTTCCAATGGCACGCAACTGCCGCCCATTCGTCCGGGTCGATCCCTGGAGGAGATGCTACTGATCGATCGCGGGCTGGAGATCGACGTGATCCGCCTGTACGAAGAAGCGGCCCACTACTGCGCCCGCATGCGCGCAGAAGAGTTACAAGCCCTGTTCGCCGGCCTCCTGCAAGAGGAATTGGGTCACTTGCGCGACCTGGATCACCTGTTGATCGAGATGCATTAAGGAGCAACATCATGAACGCTGTAAAGGATCTGAATGCGGCCTCATCAGGACCACAGGAACGTCTGCCCACGCTGAACTGGCGATTTGAGTTTGGAAGTTACGTTCAGACACGCCATTTTCTGGATCAAATGGCTGATCTTTCCAAACGCGAGGGCTACTTTCCGAATGTGAGCTTCGGCAAAACCTACGTCAACATCAGTATTGATACCGAAGGTCGGGCTGAGCTGGCCGAGCGCAACTCCAGCTTCACTGGCGAGATGGAAGCGCTGGCCGTTACGGAAAGAACCTAAACCGGCGGACCGATAGAATCGGCACCAGGGGCAAGCATGGCGGACAGCATCATCGCGGTAGTCAACCAAAAGGGCGGTACCGGCAAGACTACCCTGGCGTTGAATCTCGCGGCGGGCTTGGCTCGGCGGGGTTCTACTCACCTGGTAGATGCCGATCCTCAGGGTTCAATCAGTCAGTGGGTCGCCATGGCAGATGGTAACGCCGGACTGCCGCCGGTGGCGCAGGCTGGTCGTGATCCCTTCGCTACCATTACGCAACTGGCATGCACCTACCGCTACGTGGTAGTGGACTGCCCGCCTGCCATTCAGGGTGACGTGGTCGCAGCGGTGATGCGCTCGGTTCAGGTGATATTAATTCCGGTGTTGCCCTCCCCGATTGATCTGTGGGCCAGCGTGGGGATGGCAGCGGCGGTAGGCGAGTCCCGGCGGTTGAATCCAGGCTTGCGCGCAGGACTGGTGCTGAATCAACTGGAATCGCGTAATGCCCTGTCCCGCGCCATGCGCGAGGCCCTGGCGGAGTTCGACGTACCGATATTGCAGGCCGGCATGCAGCGGCGTGCGGCTTACCGCAGCGCTGCGGTCGAAGGGGTAAGCGTCTACGGACTGGGCAAGCGCGCCCAAACAGCCGTAGCGGATATGGAAGCGATCATTGAGGAGGTCTTATGCCTGTGAAGAAATTGGGATCCAAACTGGCGCAAGGGGTACGCCAGGTTCAAGCGCAGCAAGTCGAAGAGTCGGCACCGATAGTAGACGCGTGTGCTGCTGCGGCACCAGACGCCCAACCGAATGCCCTGAGCACGGTCCGTCCGGGCGAGAGGCCTCCGCCATTATCGAACTCAACTGAGGAAAAACGGCCCTCTGCACCTCGCTCAGAACATCACCAGAGGCTGCACCCGCGTCGGGTTTGGCCTGATTAAATGCCTCATTTTTGGCTTCAGGAGTGAAAAATGTCACCGGAAATTGATCAATATCTCGTTCGTAATATGCCTTATTACCGCACCGTAGCCGACGAAGTCGACCTGTACGAAGCCGCCTATTCGGTACGCATGCCGATGATGCTGAAAGGACCCACTGGCTGCGGGAAGACGCGCTTTATTGAATACATGGCGTGGAAACTGGGTAAGCCACTGATCACTGTGGCGTGTAACGAAGATATGACGGCATCCGACCTGATCGGCCGTTTCTTGCTCGACGCTTCCGGCACCCGCTGGCAGGACGGCCCGCTGGCCATTGCCGCGCGTTTTGGGGCCATCTGCTATCTCGACGAAGTGGTGGAAGCCCGCCAGGACACCACAGTGGTGATCCACCCGCTCACCGACGCGCGGCGTGTGCTGCCGCTGGAGAAGAAGGGCGAACTGGTGCAGGCCCATCCCGATTTCCAGATGGTGATTTCCTACAACCCGGGCTATCAGAGTCTGATGAAAGACCTGAAACAGTCTACCAAACAGCGTTTCGGTGCACTGGATTTCAACTATCCCGCACACGACATAGAAACCGAGATCGTCGCCCACGAAACCGGCGTCAGCGCTGAAATTGCCGGCAAGCTGGTGTCCATCGCCGAACGCGCGCGCAACCTCAAGGGACATGGACTCGACGAGGGTATCTCCACGCGCATGCTGATCTACGCCGGCAGCCTCATTACAAAAGGTGTGGAACCCCTGGCGGCGTGCCGCGTGACGTTGGTGCGCCCGATCACCGATGACCCCGACATGCGCGATGCGCTTGACGCGGCGGTGGGTACATTTTTCTGATATCCGGAGCCAAAAATGGCGGTCGAACTCGAAAAGTACCAGGACATATTGGCCGAACTCGGGGAGCACGCCGGCGAGGTGCTGCGTGCCTCCTGGGATGAGGCAGCGCGGGTATTCACCCCGCGTGGACTGGAAAATTACTATTTAAATGGCGCGACCAGCCTGAAGTCCCTGGGACGTGGCACCGATCTAGTGGTGTCGTTCATTCAGAGCGCACCAGCGGTGGCACGCGAGCTGGGCGAAGATGCCGTTCACGAAATGCTGGCCGCCGCCATCAAGATGTACTCCAAGACCAGCGCTACTGTCATTGCCGCGATGTTTTCCACCAGTCCTGTGGCGGCTGCGCGACTGGGTGATCCGGAGCTGTTCCGTGGCTATTTGCACTTGCTCGACACCCTGCTCGCGCAAGCGCCGCGCGGGGTGCGTCCGATGCTGGATCACCTCAGCACACTCCTGGGCCAGCTCACCCTGGGCGGGCTGCGGCGCTGGGCGCTGTGGGGTGCGCAGGCGCACAAGACCGACTTCGACGGTCAGGCAAAATATTTCGCGCTGGAAAGCCCGGAATCCATCGGCGTACTGCAAAAGGAACGCAAGGGCACGCTGTTCATCGATGTGCAGCGCCGCATCGGCATGTATTTGCGCGCCTTGTGGGGCCGCGATTTCTTCATGCGTCCCACCAGCGGCGACTTCGAGCAGCGCGAAGGCTACCGCCCCTCGATCGAGGGGTACATCATACATCTCCCCGATGCATACGATGATCTGGTGTGGCAGTTACCGTCAGGTGAGGAAATGTGCATTTCCGGCATTGAACTATACCGCGCCAGTGCCGCCCACGCGGCCTGCCATCAGGTATACACCACAGACCAATTCGACAGCACCGGGCTGAGTGCATTGCAAAGTGCGCTCATTGGCCTGATCGAAGATGCGCGCGTGGAAGCCATTGCCCTCAAGCAATTTCCTGGCCTCAGGCAAATTTGGTTGCCGCTGCACACGGCAACGCCAGCGTCCGGCAATGAAGCCGCGTCCTTGATGGCGCGTTTGGCGCATGCACTACTGGACCCGGATTACCGCGATGACCACCCTTGGGTGGCGATGGGTCGCCAGATATTCAACGAGAGACAGGAACGGCTGGTCTCCACCGAATGGTCGCGTGAGGTCGGGCTGCGCCTTGCCGCGGAAATGCTGCAGCTCGGTGTGGCCTATTCAGCCACTGCTGACCTGCCGGACATCCCCTACCGCGACGACAACCGTTATATGTGGGAGTTCGAGGATATCCGCGCAGACGGGCAGGTGATCGCCGGCGTCACCACGCAGCAAATCCGCAAGTACGTCAGCGTGATGGAAATGGTCAACGCCCTCGACGTACCTGGCGCAGGCGACGACGCAAACGAAATATGGGTGCTATCCAGCGAATTTTTCCGCGACGAGGAATCCACCAGTCTGAACCAGCAAGAGGGGCGCGAGCCACCGCCGGATCCCTACCATTACCCGGAGTGGGACTACCAGATGCAGTTGGAGCGCCCAGAGTGGTGCACCGTACTGGAAAAGCGAGCCAAGAGTGGCACGTTGGAGACCATCAATGAAATTGTGGCCAAGCACAAACCTATCATCGGCCGACTCAAGTTTCTGATCGACGCCCTGCAGCCGCAAGGTATGCAGCGTCTGCGCAAGCAGGAGGATGGCGACGAAATCGACCTGAACGCTGCTGTGCGCGCCATGATCGAGATGCGTATGGGCGAGCAGCCCGATCCGCGCATCATGATGCGCAATGTGCGCAATGTGCGTGATCTTTCGGTGCTGCTGCTGATCGACTTATCCGAATCTACCAATGACCCGGTGCTCGGTTCGGACAGCACCGTGTTACAACTGGCACGTGAGGCCACGGTGCTGCTCGCCGATGCCCTCGACAAGATCGGCGATCCCTTCGCCATTCATGGATTCGATTCAAACGGCCGCCACGATGTGGAATATTTTCGCTACAAGGATTTCGGTGCGTCTTACAACGATCAGGCCAAATCCCGCCTGGCAGGTATGAGCGGACAGTTATCCACGCGCATGGGCGCGGCGATCCGTCATGCCGGCTCGATTTTGAAACGTCAGCCCAGCAACAAAAAACTGTTGCTGGTGATCACCGACGGTGAGCCGGCAGATAACGATGTGCGCGATCCCCAATACCTGCGATATGACGCCAGGAAAGCGGTGGAAGAGCTGACTCAAGCGGGCATCGCTCCCTACTGCCTGAGCCTCGATCCCAGAGCCGACCAGTATGTATCCCGCATTTTTGGCGCGAAGAACTATGTGGTTCTGGATCACGTGCAGAGGCTGCCCGAAAAGCTGCCGATCCTCTACATGGGCCTCACCCGATGAAAAACCTGCCGTACGATGATGGGTGAGCGCTTTGTTCAGGGTCAGGCATTACAGGAGGTGGATCCTGTGATGCGACGATCGGAACGGAAATCTTTCCGTAAAGGATTCATTCGGGGGATAGCGTTATGTCTTTGGTGCACATGAAAGATCTGCTGAACCATGCCTATGCGCATGGATACGCGGTAGGTGCTTTCGACGTCGTGAGTCTGGAGTTCGTTGAGGGCGTCATGGCCGCTGCCGAGCGGTCTCGCGCACCCGTAATCCTTTCTCTGGCCGAGTCGCAACTGGAGCACTACGCCTTCGAACTGCTGATGTCAGGGGTGGAGGCAGCGGCTCGCCGTAGTTCGGTACCGGTGGCCCTTCATCTTGACCGTGGAGCGAACCTGGAGGCGGCGGTGCGGGCCATCCGCCTGGGCTGCAACGGCGTGATGGTGGACGCCTCCCAGTCGACTTTCTCCGATAACCTGGCGCATACAAAGACCGTAGTCGAGATGGCCCACGCCTGCGGTGTGCCTGTCGAAGGAGATTTGGGTTACATCCCGGATGCAACGGATATAAACGCCCAAGGGCATCCTGCCACGTTACCCTACACCACTGTGGCCGAGGCGAAAGGCTTTGTCGAGCGCACGGGAGTAGACTTCCTCGAGGTGTCCATTGGAGCGGAACAGATCTGTCCAAATAGTAAAGCCAAGCTGGATATTCAGCGCCTTCGCAGCATCAACCGCGCACTTGGTATTCCGCTGGCAATCCACTGCAGGGTCCGGATCGACGATGACCAATTTCGGCGACTCATTGTCCATGGCGTGGCCAAGATCAACTATTTTACAGCTTTGGCTGAAGCCGCGAACGCGGCGATCCGCGCCCAGGCAAGATCGGCGCCGGGTGCTGGCTACCTGGATTTGGTTCAGGGCGTTGGTGCGGCGATCAGTGCCGAGGCCGAACGCTGTATGCGCGTGTGGGGTGCTGCCGGGAGGGCCGCCGAGGTGTTGGCATGCTGTCGACCCTGGGCACCCGTGGAACACCTGATTATCCATAATGTAATTGGTATTTCTGAAAAAGAAGTGACCGCGATGATGATCGAGGGGCAGCAGACGCTGAGCACCATTCCGGGAGTGCGGTCAGTGATTACGGGTAAGGCGATGAGAGAACACGCTCAATACCGCTACTGCTGGCAGGTGCGTTTTGCGGCACCGGAAGTGATTGATTCCTACCATAGGCACCCTGACTATGCAGCCTTCACCAACCGGCGTTTCCGGCCCGTGGCAGACAGAGAAATCAGCATCGACTACGCCATGGAAAGCTTATGAAAAGCATTCAATACGCCGTTGAGTCGGATATGGCAGGCCTCACCGGACTTTTTGTTACTGGTACTGACACGGGCGTCGGCAAAACCTGGGTGGCTGCGGCACTGACCCGTCTCCTGGTGCAGCGGGGCCTATTGGTGCGCCCGCGCAAACCGGTGGAATCCGGGTGTGCCCCGGGCGAGGATGGCCTGCTGCCCCAGGACGCTGTCGCGCTCTGGGAGGCTGCGGGCAGTACCGAATCGCTGCAACAGGTTTGTGCTTATCCACTGCGGGCGGCGTTCTCACCGGAGCGGGCTGCTGCCCTGGAGGGTCGGACGCTGAATCTGGATCAACTGGTAACCGCTTGCCAGTCGGGCATTGGCGCAGACGACTTCTTGCTGGTGGAAGGGGCTGGCGGCCTGCTCTCCCCGCTGGCGGCGGGAACTACCAACGCCGACTTGGCCGCCGCACTGCGGCTGCCGGTGCTGGTAGTAGCCGCCGATCGCCTCGGCGTCATCAACCACACCCTGCTCACTGTGGAGGTATTACAGCACCGGGCATTACCACTGGTTGGCGTGGTGCTCAATCAAGCGGGGCCGATGACCGATCTGCTTATGGATAACGTCGCAGACGTGGCGCACTGGCTGGACTGTCCGGTGGAGCGGGTGCCGCATCGGCCGGGGCACCAGGCACCCGCGTGGACGGCCATTGGTCCGTTTCTTCACGGCTTGGCCAATCGGCTTGCGGCCACCCACGCCACGCCAAAAGCGAACTCTAACGCAAACTGTGCTGCGCATGAATGAATCAGAGGGCCATTCTGTGTGATGTGAACAGGGCGCTGGCTGAAGACAAAGAGATACACCCGCCCACCTACAACCCAAATCTAGTCTTTATTGGCCGAAACACTGTCTGGCTGAGACTCTACCGGCAGCGGTGGGAGTGGTCCTCTCATGACCAGCGTTCGGCGCTGCCAGCCGCGGCGGGGAGCAACTAAACCATGACTTCGAGTAAGAAATTTCGCGCCACAGTGCAGGAAGCTGCGGCTGTCCTGCACCGTGGTGGCCTCGTCGCCTTCCCCACTGAGACGGTCTACGGCCTCGGGGCCGATGCGGAAAACCCCGCAGCCGTGGCCCGCATTTTTGCGGCAAAGGGCAGGCCAGCCGACCATCCGCTGATCGTTCACATGGCGCATAGTGACCCTCTTGGCCGATGGTCCAGGGATATTCCGCCAGCGGCCTTTCGCCTCGCGCAGCGTTATTGGCCAGGTCCACTCACCGTGATCCTGCGCCGCGCCTGCCGTTTGCCCGATATGGTGACCGGCGGTCAGGATACGGTAGGATTGCGAGTTCCCGATCATCCCCTCGCCCTGGCGCTGCTCGAAGTTTTTGGCGGCGGCATCGCTGCTCCTTCGGCCAACCTTTTTGGCCAGATAAGCCCCACCACCGCAGCACACGTGCGCGAGGAGCTAGGCGATGCCGTGGATATCCTTCTGAATGGCGGACCTTGTCGGGTCGGCATTGAGTCCACCATTCTCGACCTGAGCGGGCAGCAGCCCCGGCTGCTGCGTCCAGGCGCGATTACGATTGCTGAGATCGAAGCTGTCCTGGAGCAGCCCGTCGCATCACCGGAAAACAATGCGCCACGGGCACCGGGGATGCTGCGCTCCCATTACGCCCCAAGAACCCCTCTCTACTTGGTGCCGACGGGGCATCTGAAAGCGGAAATATGCCGGCGCCTCAGGCAGGGGCAACGCATCGGAGTGCTGGCGATGTCCGCCACGCAGCTGCCCGAATCCTGTCTCCGGCACCATATGCCGCCGCATCCGACAGGGTGGGCCCGCGAACTCTACGCGCAGTTGCGCGCTCTGGATCAGCAAGGGCTCGATGGTCTGCTGATCGAGGCACCACCCAGCGGCGCCGACTGGCAGGCCGTAAGCGACCGACTGACGCGCGCCGCATCAGCGCATACAGCCTCTCGTTTCTAACGTTCAATCTGTTACGGCCCCCTTACTGGCCGAGGAAACCAATTTGGCGTACTTCGCCAATACACCGCGCGTGTGGCGCGGTGCGGGTGCTTGCCAGACGGCGCGGCGGCGTTCTATTTCTTCATCAGACACATTGAGTTGCAGCAAACGCTGTTCGGGATCTATAGTCACCGAGTCGCCCTCGATGACGAGGGCAATCGTGCCCCCCACTGCAGCTTCCGGCGCGACATGACCGACCACCATGCCGTATGTCGCCCCGGAAAAGCGACCGTCGGTAATGAGGCCGACCGAATCGCCCAGTCCTTCACCGATGATCGCCGAGGTGGGAGACAACATTTCGCGCATGCCGGGGCCGCCTTTGGGTCCTTCGTAGCGGATGACCACGACATCGCCGGGCTTGATTTTCTGCGCCAGGACCGCTTCCATGCACGACTCCTCGGATTCAAAAACCCGTGCCGGACCAGTAATCTTGTGCGTTATAAAGCCGGTTATTTTCGCCACAGCACCTTCCGGCGCGAGATTCCCCTTCAGGATGGCAAGGTGCCCTTGGGCATAAATGGGATTGTTCCACGAGCGTATCACCTCCTGATCCGTACGCGCTTCGCTCGGCACATCCTGCAAAACTTCTGCAAGCGTCTGACCGCTGATGGTCAGCGCATCGCCGTGCAACACGCCGTGGGCGAGCAGTATTTTCATCACCTGGGGAATGCCGCCCGCGCGATGCAGATCGGTAGCGACGTAACGGCCCGATGGTTTCAGGTCGCAGAGTACCGGCACACGCCCACGCATGGCCTCGAAATCATCAAGGGTGAGTGGTACCTGTGCCGCATGCGCAATGGCCAGCAGATGCAATACCGCGTTGGTGGAGCCGCCCACGGCCATGGCCACCGCAATGGCGTTTTCAAACGCCTGCCGCGTCAATATCTGGCGCGGCAGGATTTGCTTTCGGATGGCGCTTACCAATACCTCTGCGGACTGTGCCGCACTCTCCGCTTTTTCCGCATCCTCCGTCGCCATGGTGGAGGAGTACGGCAAGCTCATGCCCATGGCTTCGAAGATGGAAGACATGGTGTTGGCGGTATACATGCCGCCGCAGGAGCCCGCGCCAGGGCAGGCGCGACGCTCGATTTCCAGCAGTTCTTCGTCGTCAATTTTATGGACGGTGTATTGCCCCACCGCCTCAAAGGCACTCATGATGGTCAGATCTTGGCCCCGGTAGTGGCCCGGCTTGATGGTGCCGCCATAAACGAAAACTGCCGGAATGTTCATGCGGGCGATGGCGATCATTGCGCCCGGCATGTTCTTGTCGCAGCCGCCGAGGGCGAGCACGCCGTCCATGCTCTGGCCCTGACACACCGTTTCAATGGAGTCGGCAATCACTTCGCGTGACACCAGCGAATATTTCATGCCGGTGGTACCCATCGAAATACCATCGGAAATGGTGATGGTGCCAAAGGTTTGCGGCATCGCCCCAGCCGCCTTGAGTGCCGCTTCCGCACGCGTGGCAAGCGCGCCGATGCCGATATTGCAAGGGGTGATGCTGCTGTGCGCATTCGCCACGCCGACGATAGGTTTGTCGAAGTCCCGATCACCAAACCCCACCGCACGCAGCAGGGCCCGGTTGGGCGAGCGTTGCACGCCCTGCGTGATGGTTTTGCTTCTGCGGTTGTCAGACATCATTACCCTCCTGAGTATGTGTAAGCCGCGGCAAAATACAGCGGAAATTTACGGAATCCTGGCGGCCGACACGCTGCTGGCTTATGTCAGCACTGCCCACGCCATCGTTTTGCCGGCGTGCAATGGCACCACCGTGTCCTGCCCGAAATGCAGTTCTTCGGGCACCGTCCAGATCCGCTGCTCCAGGGTGAGGGTGTCCCTGTTGCGCGGCAGTCGGTAGAAATCGGGTCCGTGGAAGCTCGCGAAGGCCTCCAGGCGGTCGAGCGCACCGGCGCGCTCAAAAATTTCGGCATACAGTTCCATTGCGGCATGCGCGCTATAGATGCCGGCACAGCCGCAGGCGGACTCCTTGGCCTGGCGCGGATGCGGCGCGCTGTCGGTGCCGAGAAAAAACTTCGGGTTGCCGCTCGTGGCGGCGGCGATAAGCGCTGAGCGCTGCGTCTCCCGCTTCAGGAGCGGCAGGCAGTAATAATGTGGCCGTAACCCGCCCTCGAATAGCGCGTTGCGGTTGAGCAGCAAATGGTGTGCGGTAATCGTCGCGGCGACGTTGTCGGGGGCCTGCCGAACGAACTCGACCGCCGCGCGTGTGGTGATGTGCTCCAGCACCATGCGCAGGCCGGGAAAATCGCGCGTCAAGGGCATGAGGTGCCGGTCAATGAACACCGCCTCACGGTCAAACACGTCCACGGTCGGATCGGTCACTTCGCCGTGCAGCAACAACGGCAGATCCTGCTTTTCCATCGCCGCGAGCACTGAATAGGCACGCTTCAGATCGGTCACGCCATGCTCGGAATGGGTGGTCGCCCCGGTTGGGTAGTACTTGACCGCGTGCACGAAGCCGCTTGCTCTGGCCTTCCCGATCTCGGACACCGGCATATTGTCCGTGAGATAAAGGGTCATGAGCGGCTCGAAGCGCATATCCGCTGGGAGTGCCGCGAGGATGCGGTCGCGATAGTCCTGCGCCAAATCGACTGTCGTGATGGGGGGTTGAAGATTGGGCATGACAATGGCGCGCGCAAAGCACCTCGCGGTGTCGGGGAGTGCCGCCGCCATCATCGCGCCATCCCGAAGATGGAGATGCCAATCGTCGGGGCGTATGAGCGTCAGTCGCTTCACCATGGGTACCTTCCTGGCGCATAAAGTCGGAGTATAACCATCCGGGTCGGGTTTTACCGTGTTCATTTTTTCAATGGCATGACAGTTCGTCCTGTAAGGACAAAGCACCCGTATCCGGGTCACAATAAATCGGGTCGGCAATCCGAAGCGGATAGCGAAGACTCAGTTGCTTGATCTCGGCATGCACTTGTTCCATGGGGGTGCCACGCGCGAAGACCGGTGAATAAGCGCCAACGGTTCCGGTGTCTCCCTGCGTAAGCGCAATCAGTGCATCAAGCAGTAGGTTATGGGAAAACGCCATCCCCTCATTGGTCTCCCGGCGGCGTCTGTCAAGGTAGTTGTCGCGTCTCCCATTTTTTAAGCAGCCTTTTTATCCTGTCGCTGCGGGTTCAAATCTA
>NZ_JABBDR010000111.1 GCF_018854495.1 Acidithiobacillus ferruginosus | reverse complement strand
TCGTTCTTTGACAGTTGAGGAAGGGAAGGCCATGTTTGTCATCTTGCCGATGGCAGACCTCCAGGTGGATGCTTGGGGATATATGGTCAAGTGAATAAGGGCATACGGTGGATGCCTTGGCAGAGACAGGCGATGAAGGACGTGGATACCTGCGAAAAGCCTCGGGGAGCTGGTAAACAAGCTTTGATCCGGGGATATCCGAATGGGGCAACCCAGCCAGAGTGATCTGGCTATTGCACACTGAATACATAGGTGTGTAAAGCGAACGCGGTGAACTGAAACATCTCAGTAGCTGCAGGAAAAGAAATCAACCGAGATTCCCGTAGTAGCGGCGAGCGAACCGGGAACAGCCTTCATGATATAGCCTTAGACTTAGGAGAACGACTTGGGAAGGTCGGCCGTAGTGGGTGATAGCCCCGTATCCGAAAAGACTTTGGTGGAACTAGGCATGAGCAAAGTAGGGCGGGACACGTGGAATCCTGTCTGAAGATGGGGGGACCATCCTCCAAGGCTAAATACTCGTCTCTGACCGATAGTGAACCAGTACCGTGAGGGAAAGGCGAAAAGAACCGCGGAGAGCGGAGTGAAATAGATCCTGAAACCGTATGCCTACAAGCAGTGGGAGCCCGTATTACGGGTGACTGCGTACCTTTTGTATCATGGGTCAGCGACTTACTTTCTGTGGCGAGCTTAACCGAAGAGGGGAGGCGTAGGGAAACCGAGTCTGAATAGGGCGACAGTCGCAGGGAGTAGACCCGAAACCGGACGATCTATCCATGGTCAGGATGAAGGTGGGGTAAAACCTACTGGAGGTCCGAACCCACGCCCGTTGAAAAGGTCGGGGATGAACTGTGGATAGGAGTGAAAGGCTAAACAAGTCCGGAGATAGCTGGTTCTCCCCGAAAGCTATTGAGGTAGCGCGTCTGGTATGACTGCCGGGGGTAGAGCACTGTTACGGCTAGGGGGCTGTCACGGCTTACCAACCCGTTGCAAACTCCGAATACCGGCAAGTAAGAGCCAGGCAGACAGACGGCGGGTGCTAACGTCCGTCGTCAAGAGGGATGAAAACCCAGACCGCCAGCTAAGGTCCCCAAATATGGCTCAGTGGGAAACGATGTGGGAAGGCAAAGACAGCTAGGAGGTTGGCTTAGAAGCAGCCATCCTTTAAAGAAAGCGTAATAGCTCACTAGTCGAGTCGGCCTGCGCGGAAGATTTAACGGGGCTCAAGCCATATACCGAAGCTGCGGGTGTGTCCTTAGGGACACGCGGTAGGGGAGCGTTCGGTAAGCCGATGAAGGTGTGTTGGAAAGCATGCTGGAGGTATCCGAAGTGCGAATGCTGACATGAGTAGCGATAAAGGGTGTGAAAACCACCCTCGCCGTAAGCCCAAGGGTTCCTGCGTCAAGTCAATCTGCGCAGGGTGAGTCGGCCCCTAAGGCGAGGCCGAGAGGCGTAGCTGATGGGAAATCGGTTAATATTCCGATACTGTTGTAAGATGCGATGGAGTGACGGAGAAAGGTAGCTCAGCCGGGTGTTGGACGTCCTGGTTTAAGCGTGTAGGGAGTCTTCTTTGGCAAATCCGGGAAGGCAATTCCAAGGCGTGATGACGATCCTCTACGGAGGAGAAGTGAGTGAACCTACGCTTCCAGGAAAAGCTTCTAAGCTCTAATCTTACGATGACCGTACCCCAAACCGACACAGGTGGGCAGGAAGAATATTCCAAGGCGCTTGAGAGACCTCGGGTGAAGGAACTCGGCAAATTGACACCGTAACTTCGGAAGAAGGTGTGCCCTTTTAGGTTGTACTCCCTTGCGGAGGAAGGCCGAAGGGGTCGCAGAGAATCGGTGGCTGCAACTGTTTAACAAAAACACAGGGCTCTGCAAAGACGAAAGTCGACGTATAGGGTCTGACGCCTGCCCGGTGCCGGAAGGTTAAGTGAGGGGGTGCAAGCTCTTGATCGAAGCCCCGGTAAACGGCGGCCGTAACTATAACGGTCCTAAGGTAGCGAAATTCCTTGTCGGGTAAGTTCCGACCTGCACGAATGGCGTAATGATGGCCACACTGTCTCCACCCGAGACTCAGCGAAGTTGAAGTCGCTGTGAAGATACAGCGTTCCCGTGGCAAGACGGAAAGACCCCGTGCACCTTTACTACAACTTAGCATGGGACCTTGAGATGATTTGTGTAGGATAGGTGGGAGGCTGTGAAACCGGGACGCTAGTTCTGGTGGAGCCGTCCTTGAAATACCACCCTGGTGATCTTGGGGTTCTAACCTCGATCCGTGATCCGGATCAGGGACAGTGTTTGGTGGGTAGTTTGACTGGGGCGGTCTCCTCCCAAAGAGTAACGGAGGAGCACGAAGGTACCCTCAGCGCGGTCGGAAATCGCGCAGTGAGTGCAAAGGCACAAGGGTGCTTGACTGCGAGACAGACAAGTCGAGCAGGTGCGAAAGCAGGTCTTAGTGATCCGGTGGTTCTGTATGGAAGGGCCATCGCTCAACGGATAAAAGGTACGCCGGGGATAACAGGCTGATTCCCCCCAAGAGTTCACATCGACGGGGGAGTTTGGCACCTCGATGTCGGCTCATCGCATCCTGGGGCTGTAGCCGGTCCCAAGGGTATGGCTGTTCGCCATTTAAAGCGGTACGCGAGCTGGGTTCAGAACGTCGTGAGACAGTTCGGTCCCTATCTGCCATGGGCGTTGGAGATTTGAAGGAAGCTGCTCCTAGTACGAGAGGACCGGAGTGGACGTACCTCTGGTGTTCCGGTTGTTCTGCCAAGGGCATTGCCGGGTAGCTATGTACGGTCGGGATAACCGCTGAAAGCATCTAAGCGGGAAGCCCATCCTAAGATGAGATCTCCCGGGGCTTAAAGCCCCCTGAAGGGCCGTGGAAGACCACCACGTTGATAGGCTCCATGTGGAAGCGCAGCAATGCGTGCAGCTAAGGAGTACTAATCGCCCGTGCGGCTTGACCATATATCACCCAAGCATCCATTGAAAGAAGCCTTCCCTTCAGCAACACCCTGAGCGCGGCACAACCGCGCTCAGGGCCAGAGCAGTTTAACCTTGTCTGGCGGCCATAGCGCAGTGGAACCACCCCTTCCCATCTCGAACAGGACCGTGAAACGCTGCAGCGCCTATGATAGTTGAGGGTCTCCCTCCGCGAAAGTCGGTCACCGCCAGACACCTATACTCAATAACCCCGCCTCAGAATTATCGAGGCGGGGGTG
>NZ_JABBDR010000110.1 GCF_018854495.1 Acidithiobacillus ferruginosus | reverse complement strand
CTCGATTTTATTGGTTATTTGCACGCAAAAAGCGAGCGCGAATCCGATCCGGCATGGCTGGAACGGGCATGGGGCGCCGCACCCGACTTCCCGGACAGGCTGCAACAGCTTCAACTATCTGACCTGCAGGGGCTGTGATGGGCTACCTTCTTGACACCAATGTCTGCTCCTTCACCAGTCCCTATCCACGACAGAGATGAGCTCGACGCTTTGCTGAGGTAGTGAGCAACCGACATAACAAGGAGCCAGAATGGCCTCATCGAACTTTATAACCCGCGTGGTATTGCGTAATTATAAGAGCATCGCCACTTGCGATGTGCAGCTCGGCCCTCTGACCTATCTGGTGGGTGCCAACGGATCGGGCAAGAGCAATTTTCTCGATGCGTTGCATCTAGTCCGCGATGCGCTGACAGGATCGCTCGACAATGCGCTCAACGAACGCGGTGGGTTATCGGAAGTGCGCCGACGGTCCAGCGGTCACCCGACCCATTTTGGCATTCGCTTGGAGTTCCGGCTGCGCAGTGGGCAACCGGGGCACTATGCTTTCAATGTGGGCGCTTTGCCCGGACGAGGTTATGAGGTACTGACCGAAGAATGTGTGCTCGGCGGTATTGGTAAAGGCCCTTTTTTTCAGCTTGATCGCGGTAAGCTCAGAGCGAGCAGCGAGATGACGTTTCCCGTTGTGACGTCAGATCGCCTTGCATTGGTGAGTGCTTCGGGCTTGTCGGTGTTCCGGCCCGTCTTCGACGCGCTCACCGCGATGGGTTTCTACAACCTCAACCCGAAACTGATACGCGAACTCCAAAAGCCGCAGGATGGGCGCCTGCTCAAACCAGCAGGCGAAAATATCGCAAGCGTTATCGGCCATCTGGAACGTGCCGACCCACCTGAATCCATGCGCCTCATTGAGGAGTATCTACAGACCGTCGTGCCGATGGTGCATGGTGTGACGCGCAAATCGATTGGACCGATGGAGACATTGGAGTTCCGGCAGGACATGGCGGGCGCCAAGTATCCCTGGCATTTTCTGGCACAGAATATGTCAGACGGCACCCTGCGGGCATTGGGTGTGCTGACCGCCTTGTTCCAGGGTAACGCCGATTATTCCCCTTCGTTGATCGGTATAGAGGAGCCAGAAACTGCGCTGCACCCAGCGGCTTCCTCAGTATTGCGGGAGGCGCTGCAACGCGCATCCGAGAAGACACAGGTCATTGTTACCAGCCACAGCCCGGATTTGCTTGATGACCGCTCATTGAGTTCGAACACATTGCTTGCCGTGGTAGCAAATGCTGGCGAGACGCGCATTGCGCCGCTGGATGAGGCATCCCGCTGCACGATGCGGGATCATCTCTTTACGGCAGGTGAGTTACTGCGGCTCAATCAGATTGCACCAGACCCGACAGTGTTGGCCGAACAGGATAAACTGCAACCCGATCTTTTCGGAGAAACCGAACAATGACGGTCATCGCATCTATCGTTGAAGGTGATGGTGAAGTGGCCGCCTTGCCGATTTTGCTGCGTCGTGTGGGGGCGTGGCAGTCGCCCGATAAAAACTTTAATGTGCTGCCGCCTATTCGTGTGCGGCGTGACCGCTTCTTGAACCGCGATGATGAGTTTCGTCGCATGCTGCTTCTGGCTGCTGCCAAGTGCGGTGAATCCGGATGGATACTGGTGTTGCTTGATGCGGACGATGACTGCCCATCTGAACTGGGCGCACAGGTGTTGGAGCGCGCATACGGTATCGTCCCTCATCGGCGTGTGTCTGTGGTGTTGGCTAAACGGGAATATGAGGCATGGTTTCTCGCATCCGCCGAGTCGCTGCATGGACATCGCGGGTTTGTGTTTGACTTTCCACAGCATTTTGATGCGGAACGACCACGCGACGCCAAGGGGTGGCTTGGCGAGCGCATGGCATCCGGTACCTACCGCGAAACCACCGACCAACCTGCCTTCTCGGCGCTGATGGATTTGCAACAGACGATGGAGGGTAGTCGATCATTTCGTAAGCTGTGTAGCGAATGGTCGAAGCAGATGATGTTGTGAGCGAAATTTCATCTCCCTTCGCGGCACGCAGTTCCGCATCTGGGCCACCCAGCAGTTGCGCAGCTATCTGGTCAAGGGTTTTGCGCTCGTTGCGAATGCTTGGCGCGGGGCGGTGCTTTTGCGATGATGGAGGCACTCGTTGTTCCCGACCATTTTCCGCAGATCAGGAGAGCAGTTCATGGCCATGAATGTCACCCAGAAAATACTTGCCGCCCATTTGGTCAGTGGCACGCTGGAAGCGGGGAGCCCTATCGCTATCCGTATCGACCAGACCCTGACCCAGGACGCCACGGGGACCATGGCCTATCTGCAATTCGAGGCCCTCGGCCTGCCGCGTGTGCGCACGGAGCTGTCGGTATCCTATGTGGACCACAACATGCTCCAGTCGGGCTTTGAGAACGCCGACGATCATCGTTTTCTGCAAAGCTTCGCCGCGAAATATGGCGTGCATTTCTCCCGTCCCGGCAACGGCATCTGTCATCAGGTGCATCTGGAGCGCTTTTCCAGGCCGGGCGGCACCCTGCTGGGTTCCGATTCCCATACGCCCACATCCGGCGGAGCGGGCATGCTGGCCATTGGCGCGGGCGGTCTCGATATTGCCCTGGCCATGGGCGGGTTGCCTTTCAACCTCAATATGCCGCAGGTGGTCGGGGTCAAGCTGACCGGCCGCTTGCAGCCTTTCGTGAGTGCCAAGGACATCATCCTCGAGGTGCTGCGCCACAAGACGGTGAAGGGCGGTGTCGGCAAGGTGTTTGAGTATTTCGGGCCGGGGGTCGCCCATCTCAGCGTGCCGGAGCGGGCGACCATCACCAACATGGGCGCCGAATTGGGCGCCACCACCAGCGTGTTCCCCAGTGATGCCGTGACCCGTCGTTACCTGGCGGCGCAGGGGCGCGATGCCTCCTGGTCGGAGTGGGTGGCGGATGCCGACGCCGGCTATGGCGAGGTGCTGGAAATCGATCTCGACCAGTTGGAGCCCCTCATCGCCTGTCCGCACAGCCCCGACAACGTCCGGAAAGTGCGCGAGGTGGCGGGAACGCCCGTGGCGCAGGTGGCCATCGGATCGTGCACCAACTCGTCCTATACGGATTTGATGACCGTGGCGAGCATACTGAAGGGCAAGGTCGTCGCGGACGGCGTCAGCCTGGGGGTGTCGCCCGGCTCCCGTCAGGTGATGAAAATGGTGACCAGGGATGGCGGCCTGCTGGACTTCATCGGGGCCGGGGCGCGCATTCTGGAATCGGCCTGCGGACCCTGCATCGGCATGGGCTTCGCGCCGCCCACGGAAGGCGTCTCGGTGCGTTCCTTCAACCGCAATTTCTACGGGCGTTCCGGTACCAAGAATGCGGCGGTGTATCTGGCGAGCCCGGAAACCTGCGCCGCCTGTGCCCTGACCGGGGTGATCACCGATCCCCGCGATCTGGGGCTGGCGCCCATTCATGTGCCGGTGCCGGAGCGCTTTCTGGTCGATGACCGGATGGTGCTCGCCCCCGCCGCCGAAGGCAGCCCAGTGGACATCATCCGTGGCCCCAACATCGCCAAACTCCCCACAGGGCAGGCCGCTCCGGCAAGACTGCAGGGCGAGGTGTTGATTCGTCTGGAAGATGACATCACCACCGACCACATCATGCCGGCCGGAGCCAAGGTGCTGCCGCTGCGCTCCAATCTGCCGGCCATTTCGGAGTTTGTCTTTCATATGGTGGATGAAACCTTTCCGGCCCGCGCCAAGGCGGCCGGGGGCGGTTTTATCGTGGCGGGTCACAATTACGGGCAGGGTTCCAGCCGGGAGCATGCGGCGCTGGCGCCCCGCTATCTGGGCGTGCGCGCGGTGCTGGTCAAGTCCTTTGCGCGTATTCACCTGGCCAATCTCGTCAACTTCGGCATCTTGCCCCTGACTTTCGTGGACGCGGCGGATTATGCCAGGGTGCAGGCGGGGGATCGGCTCAGCCTGGAACTCGGTGGGCTGGCGCTGAACAAGGCACTGACCCTGCGCGATGAAACCGGGGGATTCGAGATTTCCGTGATGCCGCAGTTGGCGAGCGCCCGGGACCTGGAGTTGATCCTCAAGGGGGGCGCCCTGTCCTGGGCACGTGAACAACTGGAGAAGGTATCGTGACCATGGCGCATGTTCAGATTCCGGCTCAGGGGAAGCCCATCACCCAGGTGGACGGGGTGCTGCGGGTGCCCGATCAACCAATCATTCCCTTCATCGAGGGGGACGGGATCGGCTGCGATGTCACGCCGGCCATGCGTGGGGTGGTGGATGCGGCGGTGCAGGCCGCCTATGGCGGTCAGCGGCGGATCGCCTGGATGGAGCTTTTTGCCGGGCAGAAGGCGGTGACGCTCTACGGTGAGGGGCAGTATCTTCCCGAAGAGACCATGGCCGCTATCCGCGAGTATAAGATCGCCATCAAGGGGCCGCTGGAAACCCCGGTGGGGGGTGGAATCCGCAGCCTCAATGTGGCGCTGCGCCAGGATCTGGACCTCTACGTCTGCCTGCGGCCGGTGCGTTATTTTACCGGCACGCCCAGCCCCGTATGTCACCCGGAAAAGGTCGACATGGTCATCTTCCGGGAAAACGCCGAGGATATATACGCGGGTATCGAGTGGCCGGCGGGCAGTCCGGAAGCCGAAAAAATCATCCGCTTTTTACAGGACGAGATGGGGGTCGGCAAAATCCGCTTCCCGGCCAGTTCGGCCATCGGCATCAAGCCGGTGTCGGTGGAGGGCTCGGAGCGTCTGGTGCGCCGCGCCATCCGGTATGCGCTGGAGCATGGCAAACCTTCGGTAAGCCTGGTGCACAAGGGCAATATCATGAAGTTCACCGAGGGCGGTTTTCGTGACTGGGGCTATGCCCTGGCCGAGCGGGAGTTCGCCGGACGGGTCTTCACCTGGCGGCAGAAGGCGGCGATGAGCAAGGCGGAGGGCAAGGCGATGGCGCAGCAGGCCGAGCAGCGGGCCATCGCCGATGGCAAGCTGATCATCAAGGACGTCATCGCCGACAACTTCCTGCAGCAGATTCTGCTGCGGCCGGAAGATTATTCCGTGGTGGCCACGCTCAACCTCAACGGCGACTATATTTCCGATGCGCTGGCGGCGGAAGTGGGCGGCATCGGCATGGCGCCGGGGGCGAACCTCTCCGATACCCATGCGATTTTTGAGGCCACCCATGGCACGGCGCCGGACATCGCCGGACAGGGTAAGGCCAATCCCAGTTCGCTGATTTTGTCGGCGGTGATGATGCTGGAGCATCTGGATTGGGGCGAGGCGGCGACGCGCATCATGGCGGCCATGAACGCGGCCATCGCCGGCGGCGAAGTGACGGGTGATCTGGCGGCGTTGCGCGGTGACGTGCCCGCCCTGAGTACCGTGGAGTTCAGTGCGGCGCTGGTGCGTCGTTTGTGAGGAAACATCATGAATTTGCATGAGTATCAGGCCAAGCGCCTGCTTGCCGAGGAAGGGGTGCCGGTGCCTCGCGCCATTCCCGCCTTCTCGGTGCGGGAAGCCGTCAATCAGGCCCGTGAACTGGGTGGCCCGGCCTGGGTCGTCAAGGCGCAGGTGCATGCCGGCGGGCGCGGCAAGGCGGGTGGCGTGCGGATGGTGGACAGCATTGCCCAGGTGGAAAAGGCCGCCCAGGAGTTGCTGGGTAAACCGCTGGTCACTGCCCAGACCGGCCCGCAGGGACAGCACGTGGCGGCTTTGCTGATCGAGGAGCCCAGCCGCATCGCCCGCGAGCTTTATCTGGCCCTGATGGTGGACCGGGGGCAGGCGCGGATCACCTTTCTGGCGACCCGTGAAGGCGGTGTGGACATCGAGGAGCTGGCGGCCTCCCGGCCCGAGGCCCTGCACCGGGTGGTGGTCGAGCCCAGTACGGGCTTTCTGCCTTTTCAGGCGCGCCAGATCGGTTTCCGCTTCGGGCTGGACGCCGGCCAGGTGCAGCAGCTTACGCGCATCATGCAGGGCATGTATCGCCTGGCGCAACGGCTCGATGCCCTGATGGTGGAGATCAATCCCCTCGCCATCACCGCTGAAGGCAGGCTGCTGGCCCTGGATGCCAAGGTGGTGATGGACGATAACGCCCTATACCGCCACCCCGAGTCCGACGAACTCTTTGACTCTACCCAGCAGGACGGACGGGAGATCACCGCGCGGCAGTTCGGGCTGAATTACATCTCCCTGGAAGGAAACATCGGCTGCATGGTCAACGGGGCCGGGCTGGCCATGGCGACCATGGACCTGATCAAGCTGCATGGCGGCGAGCCCGCCAACTTTCTGGATGTGGGCGGGGGCGCGGCCGCGGACAAGGTCAACCAGGCCTTCAAGCTCATCCTCTCGGACACCCGGGTGAAGGCCATACTGGTCAATATCTTCGGGGGCATCACCCGCTGTGATCTGCTGGCGGAGGGCATCATCCAGGCGGCGGCGGAGGTGGGTCTTCACCTGCCGGTGGTGGTGCGTCTGGAAGGCACCCGGAAGGAGGAGGGCATGGCGTTGTTGCGGGAAAGCGGGCTATCCCTGATCACCGCCGATGGTCTCACCGACGCGGCGATGAAGGCCGTGGCGGCGGCGCAAGGCTGACGTGTCCATCAATATCTTCTGGTTGCAGCGTCTGTGGCCGGTGCTACGCAATTCCGGCCCGCTGATTTCGCGTCTGGCCGACGCCTATGTGAAGCGCGGCGCGGATCAGAAAAGCGCCGAGGTGATGGCGGAAATGGCCGTGCTGCTCGATCAGATCCTCGACGAGCGGCTCAAGTCCGTGGCGCAGGCGGGCGATGTGCAGGCATTGCAGCAGGATCTGGCGGCCTTGCGGTCCGAGGTCGCCAAAATCCATCCAGCGCCCCGGCGCAATCCCTATGTGCTTCTCCTGCTTCTGGGAGAGGTGGTGATCGGTGTTCTTCTTCTCCTGATTCTGGTGCATCTATGAGCATATTGCTGTCCCGCGACACCCGTGTGATCTGCCAGGGCTTTACCGGCAAGCAGGGGACTTTTCACTCGCAGCAGGCCGTGGACTACGGGACCCGTATGGTGGGTGGTGTGACGCCCGGCAAGGGCGGCGGCCGCCATCTCGGTCTGCCGGTGTTTGATACGGTGGCCGATGCCGTACAGAACACCGGCGCTGAGGCCAGCGTGATCTATGTGCCGTCGCCCTTTGCCGCCGATGCCATCGTCGAGGCCGCCGCCGCCGGCATCCAGCTCATCGTCTGCATCACCGAGGGCATTCCCGTGCATGACATGCTGATGGTCAAGCATTATCTGGCGGGCACGGCGGTGCGGCTCATCGGCCCCAACTGTCCGGGAATCATCACGCCCGGACAGTCCAAGATCGGGATCATGCCCGGTGCGATTCACCAGCCCGGACGGGTAGGTATCGTCTCCCGCTCCGGCACCCTCACCTACGAGGCGGTGGAGCAGACCACCCGTCTGGGTCTGGGGCAGAGTACCTGCGTGGGCATCGGCGGCGATCCGCTGATCGGTATGAGCTTCATCGAGGTCCTGGCGCTTTTTGAGGCGGACCCGCAGACCGAGGTGATCGTCATGGTGGGCGAGATCGGCGGACGCATGGAGGAAGATGCGGCGGGCTTTATCCAGGCGCATGTCCGTAAGCCGGTGGTGGCTTTCGTTGCCGGCTCCACGGCGCCCAAGGGCAAGCGCATGGGCCACGCGGGGGCGATCATCGACGGTGGTGCGGGAACGGCGGCGGCCAAATATGCGGTACTGGAAGCGGCGGGCGT
>NZ_JABBDR010000011.1 GCF_018854495.1 Acidithiobacillus ferruginosus | reverse complement strand
GCAAGGCGGTAATCCTGATGAACGACTCGCGGGCCCCGATCTTCTGAATGGTGTATGCATCTTGATGCTCGCCGATCCAGCAGGTGTTCTTGTTCTTGCATTGAGTGGTGTAGGGTTTAGGGGTGCCGCCCTTCAGGTGGACCTGGAAGACGACAAGTGTCACAACCGCTCCCATGTGTCCGACGACAACCCGTATTCCAAAGTGCAATCCACCACGCTTTTTGCAGCCGAAACCTCCACACAAAGCGGAACGATTGAATTACCTGGTTTTATCGGTAACATGGATAATTATCTATCATGGCAATAAAACAGGATAGAAATGGCCAAAGACCCCTGGCACTACCCGCGAACAGCGTTGGCCGATCAATACCTGAAAACGTTGGCCATCGGACTCAGCAAGAGTCTGGT
>NZ_JABBDR010000109.1 GCF_018854495.1 Acidithiobacillus ferruginosus | reverse complement strand
ACCGGTGCGGGTGTAACCGAAGGCGGTGCAGGCGGTGTACTTGGTGTGGGGGTTTTGGTGGCACCGCCCGTATCCGCCTGTGCCGCTTCTGGCGCGTCGGCGATGTAACCGATCACCTGCCGCACCGGGATATCCGTATCCACAGCGGCCAGAGGGCCAGTGAGATAACCGTCGGAAAAGGCTTCCACGTCCAGAATCGCCTTATCGGTCTCGACCTCGGCAACGGCCTCGCCTTTTTTTACCGCGTCACCCACCGACTTGTTCCAGCGCGTCAGGCGACCGGTCTGCATGGTGTCGGACAATACCGGCATGGTGATTTCGGTTTTCATCGTGCTGCTTCCTTTCGTGCCATCATCTGCCGGGCTGCCTGTACTATATCGTCTGCCCGCGGGATGCTGGCGGCCTCCAGTGTGCCATTGAAGGGGGTGGGGATGTCCATCCCCGCCAGCCGCCGGATGGGGGCATCCAGCAGATAAAAACAGTGCTCCTGCAGGGTGGCGGCAAACTCCGCCCCGGCTCCGGCAAAGCGGCAGTCCTCCTCGACGATCAGGCAGCGGTGGGTTTGCTCCACTGCCGCGATGCAGGTATTCCAATCGATGGGTGAAAGACTGCGCAGGTCGATCACCGTGAGTTCGATGCCTTCCGCGGCGAGCGTCTCCGCCGCCTGCAGGGCGAGGGGCAGCATCCGCGAGTAGGCGACGCAGGTGATATCCCGCCCCCGTCGCCGTACCACCGCCTGATGGATGGGCGGAGCCGGTACCATTTCGTCTACTCTCCCCTTGCTGAAATAGAGCAACTCATGCTCCAGAACTATCACGGGATCATCGCTGCGGATGGCTTGGCGCAACTGCCAGTAGGCATCCTGGGGAGTGGCGGGAACCACCATGCGCAGGCCGGGCACGTTCATCAGCATATGCTCCAGCCTTTGCGAATGCTGGGCACCTAACTGTTTGGCGACGCCGCCGGGCATGCGGATGGTCAGCGGCATGGGAAACTGGCCGCCGGACATGAAAGGGATCTTTGCCGCCATGTTGACGATGGCGTCCATGGCGAAGAGGGCGAAGTTGATGGTCATGATCTCCACCACCGGGCGCAGACCCAGCATTGCCGCGCCCACCCCGAGGCCGGTAAAGCTGTTCTCGGAAATGGGGGTGTCACGCACCCGCCATTCGCCGTATTTGGCCATGAGGCCCTCGGTCACCCGGTAGGTGCCCCCATAGAGGCCCACATCCTCGCCCAGGGTCAGCACGGTCTCATCGGCAGCCATCTCGGCATCCATGGCGCGGTTCAACGCCTGCCAGTAAAACATCTCGCTCATCGCGCGACCTCCATGAGGGTTTCGAAACGGCGATTGCGGTGGAAGGCCTTCCAGGCATCCTCCATATCCGGTGCGGCGCTCTGTTCGGCAAAAGTCACCGCATCTGCCACTTCCTCCTGAACCTCTCGGCGCATACGCTCGACCGTCGCATCGTCGAGATGCCCCTCCTGGCAGCAATGGTCGGCAAAGCGGGTTACGCTATTTGCACTGGCTGCGGCAACGGCCTCGATGCCGGGATACGGATACTCCGCCTCATGGACTGCCGCCGCGATGGGATCGTTGGCCTGGTAGGCATTGAGCTCTGCGTTCGGGCGATAACTGCCGGAGTCCGCCATGGAGTGCCCCCGGTAACGGTAGGTTTCCAGTTCCAGGAACTGCGGCCCTTCTCCGGCGCGGATGCGCTCCAGCGCCCTCTCTGCCGCTTCATGCACGGCGATGACGTTCATGCCATCCGCCTTTTCGGCGGGGATGCCATAGGCGCAGGCGCGCTTGTAGACCTCGGTGATGGCGGAGTGACGGTGAATCTCGGTGCCGATCTGATAATGGTTGTTCTCGCAGATGAAGAAAATGGGCAGCTTCCACAGGGCGGCCATGTTCAGGGACTCATGAAAAGTGCCCTGGTTCACCGCGCCATCCCCGAAGAAGCAGAGCACTGCCTCGGGCAGCTTGCGGTAGGCCACGGCGTAGCCCGCGCCCAAGGCGATGGGAAAGGTCTCGCCGACGATGGCGTAACCGCCCAGAAAGCGCCGGTCCTTATCGAAAAGATGCATGGAGCCGCCCATACCGCCGCTGATCCCGGTTTTTTTGCCGTGCAGTTCGGCCATGATCTGCCGTGCCGGAATGCCGCGCACCAGGGCATGGACATGCTCGCGATAGGTACTAACCACGTAATCGCCCGGCTCGGCCGCGTGCAGTACGCCCACGGCCACCGCCTCTTCACCCGGATACAGGTGCAGGAAACCGGCGATATGGCCCTGCGCATAGGCCTGCGCCGCCGCCTCTTCAAAGGCCCTCGCGCGCAACATGTCGCGGAGCATGGCCGCCATTTGTGTCTTATCCATGGCTTTCTTCCGGCAAAAACGCATCGACGGCCTCGGTCAGGCGCACCAGATACATGAGCGCTGGGCCGCCATGCATGAGCACTGCCAAGAAGCCTGCACTCATGATTTCATCGCGGGTGGCTCCGGCGGTTACAGCGCCTTTGACATGGAGCGCGATACACCATTCACATTGGGCGGCAACGGACAGTGCTACATTGATCAGTTCCTTCTGCGCCTTGCCCAGGGCCGGATTACCCTCGGTCTTCCCCATAAAACCGAGGAACGCATTGATTTCGGCGGGATACTTGTCTTTGAGGCGTTCGGTGAGCTGAGCGATTTCGTTGACGCGATCGTTGGCACTCATAACGTGTTCTCCTTATAAAATGCTTTCAGACGGGCCGGTTTTTGAGGAGGATGCTATGTCCCGTCATTTCCTTGGGCTGCGGCAGGCCCATGAGCTCCAGGATGGTGGGGGCGATGTCGGCGGTGCCACGACCAATACCCAGATGTACGCCCGGTTCGCCAATCAGCAGCATGGGCACCGGATACACCGTATGCTGGGTGTGTGGCTCGCCCGTCACCGGGTCCACCATTTCGTCGCAGTTGCCATGATCGGCGGTGAGAATGACCTTGAAGCCTTGCCGCTGCGCCGCCTGCAGCACCCGGTGAAACTGCAGGTCGAGGGTTTCCACCGCGCGCAGGATCGCGGGGATTTTGGCGGTATGCCCGACCATGTCGCCATTGGCGAAGTTCACCAGTACAAAGGCATACCTGCCGCTCTCCAGTGCCGCGATGATGCGGTCCGCCACCTGGGGAGCACTCATTTCTGGCTTCAGGTCGTAAGTGGCCACCTGTGGCGAGGGGATGATCTCGCGATCCTCGCCGGGAAAGGGGTCTTCCCGGCCGCCATTGAAAAAATAGGTCACATGGGCGTATTTCTCGGTCTCGGCACAGTGGAACTGTTGCAGTCCCGCGTCGCTGATCACTTCGGCCAGGACGTTGACGGGAATTTCCGGGGGAAACAGTACTGGGAACGGGTACGCGTCGTCGTAGGAGGCCATGCACAAGGCACGCCGGGCAGACTCACCGCGGCGGTCGAAGTGGGTGAAGGCCGGCATGGCGATGGCGGCGCTGAGCTGGCGCATGCGATCCGAGCGAAAGTTGAAAAAGAAGACAGGCTCATCGGCAGCAATACGGTTTTGCCGTGGATCACCAATGACGGTGGGCGGAATGAACTCGTCTCCCTCACCGCGCTTCCAGGCGCTGTGAATGGCCGCTTCAGCGGTATCTGCGGTGAACCCTTCGCCGCGCAGCAGGGCGGCCCAGGCCTTTTCCGTCCGATCCCAGTAGCCGGCACGGTCCATGGCCGTATAGCGCCCGCAGACGGTGGCAATGCGCCCCTGGCCCAGCTTGTGCAGGATTTCTTCCACCTGACGGGCGTAGAGATCGGCGCACTGCGGCGCTGTATCCCGGCCGTCCGTAATCATGTGGATCACCGGTTCCACGCCTGCCGCCACCACCAGCGGCAGGATGCTCAGCAAATGCTCGATATGGGAGTGCACACCACCATCGGAGACCATGCCCACCAGATGCAGGCGTTTGGCGTCCCTGAGCATATCCTGCCAAGCCGGAATCCGCGCAAAACTGCCGTCCTCCAGGCTGTCGGAAATGCGCACCAGATCCTGCAGGAGGATCCGCCCCGAACCCAGGGTGAGGTGACCCACCTCCGAATTGCCGAATTGTCCGTCCGGCAGGCCCACCGCCCGCCCCGAAGCCTGCAGGGCGGTATGGGGAAAGCTGGCAAAGTAGTGATCGAGATGCGGCGTGTGCGCCTGTGCCCAGCCATTGAAAGCGCGATTGGGGTTGAGGCCGAAGCCGTCAAAAATCACCAGCAATACCGGGTTGACCTTCATGCCCCTCCGCTCCGCTTTTTTTCCACGTCGAGCACATGCAAGGTGGTCGCCAGCACCGTATCCGGATTCAGGCTCATGGACTGAATGCCGATTTGCACCAGAAACTCAGCCATTTCCGGATAGTCCGAAGGGGCTTGTCCACAAAGCCCGGAGTGGATGCCGTTACGGGCGCAGCCCTCCACCGCGAGGCGGATCATCTCCTTGACGCCATCGTCCCGTTCATCATAGTCGAAGGCGACGATGGCCGAGTCGCGGTCGACGCCCAGGGTGAGCTGGGTCAGGTCATTGCTGCCAATGGAAAAACCGTCAAAGCGTTGGGCGAACTGATCGATCAGGATGATATTATTGGGAATTTCGCACATGGCATAGACCTGTAGGCCATTTTCGCCGCGGCGCAGGCCGAACTCCGCCATCTTCGCCAACACGTCGTCCGCTTCTTTCACCCGGCGCACGAAGGGCAGCATGAGGATGACATTATCCAGCCCCATCTCTTCACGGACCCGCTTCATGGCCAGGCATTCCAGACGAAATCCCTCGGTATAGGCCGGATGCGCGTAGCGCGAGGCGCCGCGGAAGCCGAGCATCGGGTTATCCTCCTCCGGCTCAAACCAGCGTCCCCCCAATAGGGCGGCATATTCGTTGGTTTTGAAGTCGGACATGCGCACGACCACCGGCTTTGGATAAAACGCGGCAGCGATGGTTCCGATGCCTTCCGACAAGCGTTCCACAAAGAAATCGGCGGGCTGGGCGTAGCCCTGGGTCAGCGCGGCCAACGCAGTGCGTTCATGGGCATCCTCGACCTTTTCCGGATGCAGCAGCGCCATGGGATGA
Source organism: Acidithiobacillus ferruginosus (assembly GCF_018854495.1). GTDB lineage: Bacteria > Pseudomonadota > Gammaproteobacteria > Acidithiobacillales > Acidithiobacillaceae > Acidithiobacillus > Acidithiobacillus ferruginosus. Next base: position 3,693 of record NZ_JABBDR010000109.1, on the reverse strand, counting down.
GCCTTGATGGCGCTGCTGATGATGAACTCCATCCGCGCCAGGCCGACACCGTCATTGGGCAGCATGCACGTCTGAAAAGCGATTTCCGGATTGCCGAGATTGATCATGATCTGCGTCTGCGGGCGGGGCAGGGTGGCGAGATCGGTCTGGCGGACCGTGAAGGGCAGGGCGCCGGCATAGACGCTGCCCACATCGCCACCGGCACAGGATACGGTCACGCTGTCACCATCCTTGAGCGTGGTGGTCGCATGATCGGTGCCGACGACAGCGGGAATGCCCAGTTCCCGGGCGATGATGGCGGCATGGCAGGTGCGTCCGCCGCGATTGGTGATGATGGCTGCCGCCTCCTTCATGATGGGCTCCCAGTCCGGGGTGGTGATGTCCGCCACCAGAATCTCACCGGGTCTGAAGTCCGCCAGATGTTTCACATCCCGGATGATGCGCACCGGGCCGGATGCGATTTTGCCGCCGATGGCGCGCCCCTGTATCAGTGCAGGGCCCTGAGCATCCAGGATGTACTCTTCCAGTACCTGCCCCTTTTTCTGCGACGCGACGGTCTCCGGCCGTGCCTGGACCATGTAAAGCTGGCCGTCGATGCCATCTTTTGCCCACTCCATGTCCATGGGTCGGCTTTCCTGCATCTTGCGGCTGTAATGCTGTTCGACCTTGATGGCGTAATCGGCGAGGGTCAGCACATCCGCGTCGCTGAGGCAGAATGTGTCCTGCTCGCGGCGATGGGTGGCGATATTGCGGGTGCTGTGCCGGGTATCTCCTTCCGTGTAGATCATCTTGATCTTCTTGCTGCCCAACACCCGCCGCAGCACCGCCTTTTTACCGCGCAGAAACGCTGGCTTGAAGACGTAGAATTCGTCTGGGTCCACGGCGCCCTGCACCACGTTTTCACCCAGTCCCCAGGATGCGGTGATGAAAACCACGTCACGGAAACCCGTTTCGGTATCCAGAGAAAACATCACACCGCTGGTCGCTTTATCGGAACGCACCATTTTCATGATGCCGATGGACAGGGCGACCTTGAAGTGATCAAAGCCCTGATCGATCCGATAGTGAATGGCACGATCGGTAAACAGGCTGGCAAAGCAGCGGCGGCAGGCGTCCAGCAGGGCGGCTTCGCCGGAAATATTGAGGTACGTATCCTGCTGACCGGCGAAACTGGCGGTGGGCAGGTCTTCGGCGGTCGCAGAAGAACGGACGGCTACGGACAGTGCTTCGCCATATTCCTTGCGCAGTTCGGCGTAGCCCGCGAGCACCTCCGCCTGTAGATCTGCCGGTAGCGGGGCGCCGTAGACGATTTCGCGTGCCCGTGCGCCGCGCCGCGCCAGGTCGGTGACGTTGGTCGGGTCCAAGCCGTCCAGCGCATCATGGAGCGCCGGCCAGGCGCCAGCCTGATCCAGCAGGTAACGATAGGCTTCGCTGGTAATGGCGAAACCATTGGGAACCTTCACCCCCTGGGGACTCAGTTCCCGGTACATTTCTCCCAAAGAGGCATTTTTACCGCCTACCAGAGGCACGTCTTCTATGCGGATATCCTTGAAAAACCGAATATAACGACCAGACATGACGCTCTCCTCCGCAGTAAAACCGATCTCCGACTCCAGAGTAAAGATAGTAGAGGGGGGGTGATTCAGCAAGCGGGCGCGCTGGCGGACGGGTGTCAGCGGTTGCCGGAGGGCTTCGGAGACCGGGCGGCGGAGAGCGACTGACCCGTTGGCTCCGAAAGTTTCCAGGATGTCCGCAATTCCGGCAGCGGGCGGCCCAACAACTGCTCCAGGCGCTCTATTTCCGGGGTGTATATGGCCTGAAGAAAGCTGCGCGCTTCGGCATCCATGGGCGGCTTGCGCCCTTCGCGCAGGAAAATGTTGCGCCAGACGAATTCGCCCCAGGTGCGTGGAAAAAGATGCTCGCCAATATACCGGCTGATGTGTCCGCTGGCCAGTTGCCGGGCCCAGTTTCCCCGCGGCAGGCGATGGACGTTATGGACGGTTCCCAGATCCATGTCGCGCAATGGTCCGCGGTCGATCTCCAGAAAATCGGCAATGTCCTCCAGCACGGCCAACGGGTTTTTCTTGAGGTCCTCGAGGAGACAGACATGCACCTGGTCGGCACCGAATTGCTGCTGGTAACGCATGATCTGTGCGGTATAGCGCCCCAGCTCCACATAAAGCTGGGAGATCCCCCAGCCCTTGTCGGGGCGGGTCCAGTCCCGTTGTAACGCCTCCACGAAGGGTAAGTCGAGTACTCCTTCGTTGAAGTCCATGAGGTACTGGGCATGGGCCCGCTGCACCGGATCACGCAGGATGACGATGATCCGGGCTTCCGGTTGCACAGCGTGGATACGCTCCGGCGCTTCTTCGCACCAGAGATAGGAGGGACTGGCGTCCCCTATCCGCGGGAATCGCTCCGCGCCGCGATAAAGCTGCTGGTACTGTTCGACATTGCCCACATATTGAATCCAATGCCTTTGTTCCGGAGACGGATGGGGCTGGGTAAAAAAGTGCGGTTCCTTCATCGCCGGCAAAAAAACCTGGGGATGTTGCCGCAGGTAGGCGTAAAGCGAAGTCGTGCCGCTTTTTACCGCACCGACAATATAGAAGTTGGGCCACACCGGTTGGGGCATCTCGCGGTTCCTTACTGTTCTATGCTGTAAAAATCATGAAAACCCATCTGCCTGAGTTCGGCGATGACCTGGACCGCGGCGACACCACCCGGCAGCGGGCCAATCTGCACCTTGTAATATTGCTGCCCGTTCACCAGTCCGGGCACGATGAGCACGCCGCGAATACCGGCATGGAGCAGACGGTTGCGTTCACGGGTGGCATTGTTGACCCGGCTAAATGCTCCGGTTTGCAGAAAGGTTTGGGATGGCGCCGGTATTTCCGGGGCCATGGGCAATGCTGCCGCGGTAACCGTGCCCCTGGATGTGCCTGGCGGAGGCGCGGCTACCGCTGCCAGAGCCACGATCTCCACCGGGGCGACGCCTTGCCCCGCCATCCCCAGGGCATTGGCCGCTCCGTAGGAGAGGTCCATCGCGCGGCCATCCACAAAGGGGCCGCGATCATTGACCAGCACGATAACACTTCGGCCGTTGCTGAGGTTGGTGACCCGGGCGCAGGTCGGCAGCGGCAGATCCCGGCTGGCGGCACTGAAGGCGCGAGGCCGGAAAGGGGTGCCCATGGCTGTGGTGGAGCCGGATTCCCAGCCATACCAGGAGGCCATGCCGCGCACGGCATATCCGGCGGAGCTGTTCAGCGGCGCATAGGTACGGCCGTGAACCTGATAAGGACGGTTATAGGCGGCGCGCAGATCAGGAGCGGGGGTGGCGCAGGCCGCAGAGGCGGACGGCGACGCACCGTTGGCGGTGGGTGATGTCGAGACGCCTGCACAGCCGCTCAGTACCAGCGTCGACAGTCCCAGTACGGTATAGACGGTACGACGTGCGCCACTAACGGCCATTCGCGGCCTCCAGCAGATGCACCATGATCTCCGTATATATCTGCGCCAGATGCTCCAGATCAGTGACGGCAACACATTCGTTGATCTTGTGGATGGTGGCATTGACGGGCCCGAGTTCTACGACTTGCCCGCCCAACTGGGCAATGAAGCGCCCGTCCGAGGTGCCACCGCCGGTGGACAGTTGGGCCACGCGCTGTTCTACGGCTTGTATGGCCTTTTGGG
>NZ_JABBDR010000108.1 GCF_018854495.1 Acidithiobacillus ferruginosus | reverse complement strand
GAGGAAGGTTTGCGTTTCGCGGTACGTGAAGGCGGCCGTACCGTTGGCGCCGGCGTCGTCTCCAAGGTGGTCGAATAATGGACAGTTCCAAGATTCGTATCCGTCTTAAATCATATGATTATCGCATGCTCGATATTTCTGCTGCGGAAATCGTAGAAACCGCACGCCGGACCGGTGCGCGTGTTTGTGGCCCGATTCCCCTTCCCACAAAAATCGAACGCTTTACGGTTTTGCGCTCGCCGCATGTGGATAAAAATGCGCGCGATCAGTTTGAACAGCGTACACACAAGCGCTTACTGGATATTCTCGATCCCAACGACAAGACGGTGGATGCCCTGATCAAACTGGATCTGGCGGCTGGCGTCGATGTCGAGATCAAGCTGTAATTATAAAGGACGATACAATGGTAATGGGCCTGATCGGACGGAAAGTAGGTATGACGCGCATCGTTGCAGACGACGGGCGTGTGCTGCCGGTAACCGTCATTCATGTGGCGCCGAATACGGTGGCACAGGTTAAAGATATCGCCACTGACGGTTACTGTGCAGTGCAGGTGGCAACCGGTACGCGCCGTCCACAGCGGGTAACCTCTGCTTTGGCAGGACACTTTCGTAAAAATGGCATCGCTCCCGGGCGGCTATTACGGGAATTCCGCGTGGCAGACACTGCTGATTATGCGTGCGGTATGGACATTGATCTGGACATTTTCGCTGAAGGGCAGCGCGTGGATGTGTCGGGCGTGAGCAAAGGTAAGGGCTTCGCCGGCGCCATCAAGCGCCATAATTTCCGGAGTAACCGGGCGAGTCATGGTAACTCCTTGTCCCACCGTGCACCAGGATCCATCGGCTGTCGCCAGACGCCGGGCCGCGTGTTTAAGGGCAAGAAAATGGCCGGACACCTGGGCGCAGAACAGGTCACAACACTCAATCTGGAGTTGGTACGCATCGATGCCAATCGTCGCCTGCTCATGATCAAGGGTGCCGTCCCTGGTGCGCGAGACGGGGACGTGATGATTCGTCCCGCCGTGCGTGGTTAGGAGAAAAACAATGCAAGTGCAAAGCTTGGAAGTGACCACCGGGAAGAGCAGCGAAATCGAGATCGCCGATGGTGTTTTTGGTGTGCCTTATAACGAGGCGTTGCTGCATCAGGTGGTGGTGGCCCAGATGGCCGGCATGCGTTCGGCCAACGCCGTACAGAAGAATCGTGCGGCAGTGCGCGGTGGCGGACGTAAACCATGGAAACAGAAAGGTACGGGGCGGGCTCGCGCGGGCAGTATTCGCAGCCCCATCTGGCGCGGTGGTGGGCGAGCTTTTCCCGGCGGAAATGAAAACTACACGCAGAAGGTCAACAAGAAAATGTGGGCCGGGGCAATGCGGACCGTACTAGCGGAATTGCTACGCCAGGGTCGTTTGCAAATCATTCAGCAGGAAGATTTCGGAGAACCACGAAGCCGCCTGGGTAGGGATTGGTTAAGTCGCGCAGGAGGAGATAATGTTCTGCTCGTCATGGGGGAAGTACCGTTGAATCTTTTTCTGGGCTTGCGGAATTTTCCGAGAGTGGGTATCGCCGGATGGCAGGATATCGGTCCTGCCGATCTGCTCCAATATGGCCGAGTATTACTGGATGTTGAAGCAGCAGCCAGGTTAGGTGAGGTGTATGGATGAACGCTGAGCGTAAGTATCTGGTCTTGCTGGCGCCTGTGATCAGTGAAAAAAGCACGATGGTGCAGCAGCAGGCGAATCAGTTCGTATTTAAGGTCGCTCGCGATGCCACGAAGCGCGAGATCAGGTCGGCAGTTGAAAAACTTTTTGAGGTTCAGGTTCTTTCTGTTCAGACCTGTAACTATTTGGGAAAGGAAAAGCGTGTAGGTCGCCATGTCGGGCGTCGCTCGTCCTGGAAAAAAGCCTATGTACGGCTGGCCGAGGGCAGCAGCATAGATTACGGCGTTGCCTGAGGAAAAGGGATAACACATGGCACTGATTAAAACCAAACCGACCTCTGCAGGGCGGCGTTTCGTGGTAAAAACCGTCGACACACGTCTTCATAAAGGGAACCCGCACTCCGCGCTGGTGGAGGTGCAATCTCATAGTGGCGGTCGCAACAATCTTGGGCGGGTTACTCGGCGGCACCAGGGGGGCGGACACAAGTCCCATTATCGGCTGGTGGATTTTAAGCGTAATAAACTAGACATACCTGGCAAGGTAGAACGCTTGGAATACGATCCCAATCGCTCCGCCCATATTGCGTTGATTTGTTATGTCGACGGTGAACGTCGCTATATCCTTGCGGCAAAAGGCATGTCTGTCGGCGATCCGGTGCTTTCCGCGGAGCAGACGCCCATAAAGCCCGGTAACTGTATGCCACTTCGCGGTATCCCGGTGGGATCAGTGGTTCATAACGTTGAGATGCGCCCAGGCAAGGGCGGACAGATTGCTCGATCCGCTGGCGCATCGGTTCAGCTCATGGCCCGTGACGGCGATTACGCCCAGCTGCGCTTGCGCTCTGGTGAAGTCCGCAGAATTCATGTATCCTGCCGCGCTACTATAGGTGAGGTTGGCAATGAAGAACATGGATCTCGTCAGTTGGGAAAGGCGGGAGCAACGCGCTGGCGGGGTGTGCGGCCAACAGTTCGTGGTGTGGCGATGAATCCGGTTGACCACCCACATGGTGGTGGCGAAGGCCGTACTTCCGGTGGTCGCCACCCGGTATCGCCGTGGGGCCAACCGACCAAGGGTTACCGTACTCGTAGAAACAAGCGTACGAGTAATATGATTGTGCGTCGTCGTTCGCGTTAGTGGTTAAGGGGATTTCACGTGCCACGTTCGATTAAAAAAGGTCCGTTCATTGATGAACATCTGGACCGCAAAGTGCAGAGTGCTCAGGCGAGTAACAGCCGTCGGCCGATCAAAACATGGTCGCGCCGTTCTACGATTACACCCGATTTCATTGGATTGACCATTAGCGTTCATAACGGCCGTCAGCATATTCCGGTAGTTGTTAACGAGAATATGGTGGGTCATAAGCTCGGTGAATTTGCTTTGACGCGGACCTTCAAGGGCCACGTCGCTGACAAGAAAGCCAAGCGCTAAAGGGGAGGAATGATGAAATCATCAGCCGTGCTTAAAGGATTACAGATGTCGCCCCAGAAGGCGCGTCTTGTAGCAGATCTGGTACGCGGACAGCCGGTGGGGAAAGCGTTAGAGATTCTGCGCTTCACTACTAAAAAGGCCGCCTTGCCCATCCGTAAGTGTTTGGAATCGGCAATCGCGAATGCCGAGAATAACGAAGGCGCCGATGTCGACGCCCTGGTGGTCGAGCAGATCATGATTGATGGTGGTGCCGTACTGAAGCGGTTTGCGGCCAGAGCGAAAGGTCGCGGCTCGCGGATTCTGAAGCGTACCAGCCATATCACCGTTGTAGTTGCAGAGGTTTACTGAGGAACCTATGGGACAAAAAACCAATCCAATCGGACTGCGTCTGGGAATCATTAAGAATTGGAATTCCCGGTGGTATGGCAAAGGCGACTTCCAGGAGAAGCTGCTTGAAGATATCAAGGTCCGGCAGTTTATTCGGGAGCGACTTGCAGGCGGGGCGGTTTCTGACATTATTATTGAGCGCCCAGCGCGTAGTGCGCGCATTACCGTACATACCGCCCGACCGGGTATTGTGATCGGTAAAAAGGGCGAAGATATTGAAAAGCTTCGGCATGACGTACAAAAGCGCATGGGGGTTCCCGTGCATATCAATGTGGAGGAAATCCGCAAGCCTGAGCTGGACGCGCAGTTGGTGGCAGAAAGCGTAGCGCAGCAACTCGTCCGTCGTATTATGTTCCGGCGGGCCATGAAACGCGCTGTTACCAACGCCATGCGTTTCGGTGCGTTAGGCATGCGCATTAACTGTGCCGGTCGTTTAGGTGGGGCTGAAATTGCCCGTACTGAATGGTATCGAGAGGGTCGCGTTCCGCTTCACACGTTGCGCGCTGATATTGACTACGGTTTCGCCGAGGCCAACACCACCTACGGAATAATTGGGGTGAAGGTATGGATTTTCAAGGGTGAAATCCTGGAGTGGAGCACGGCACAAACGGCCGCTGCCCGCCAGAAGTGACGGGGGTTTCCGATGCTGCAGCCAAAACGTACAAAATTTCGTAAACAACACAAGGGGCGTAACCGAGGTATCGCTACGCGCGGAAGCAAAGTGAGCTTTGGTGAGTTCGGTCTCAAGGCCGTTGGTCGCGGCCGTATCACTGCGCGTCAGCTTGAAGCCGCACGGCGCGCCATCAGCCGTCATGTGAAACGGGGCGGGCGCATCTGGATACGCATTTTTCCGGACAAACCAATCAGTAAAAAGCCTGCCGAGGTGCGTATGGGCAAGGGTAAGGGCAACCCGGAATATTGGGTGGCGCTGATTCAGCCCGGCAAGGTGCTTTATGAAATGGAAGGTGTAACGGAAGAGATCGCGCGGGAAGCATTCGCGCTGGGTGCGGCCAAGCTTCCGGTACAGACAGCATTTGTAAGTAGACGGGTGATGGGATGAAAGCTCAGGCGGTTCAGAAACTTGATTTAGCGGGTTGTCAGGCTCAATTGCTGGTCCTTTTGGAGGAGCAATTCAGATTGCGGATGCAACATGCAACCGGCCAATTGGCCAAGACGTCCCGTTTACGCACTGTGCGTCGTGATATTGCGCGCGTACGGACAGCTATTACCGTGAAGAAGGAAGCGCACTCATGACCGAGGCGAAAAATCCGCGTAGTCTGGTTGGTACGGTAGTCAGCAACCTGATGGATAAAAGTATAGTGGTGAATGTTGAGCGTCGTATTCAGCATCCACTTTATAAAAAATACATTCGGCGGTCCAAGAAATTTCATGCCCATGATGCGGAAAATATCTGCCATATCGGGGATATCGTAAAAATCGAGGAGTGTCGCCCGTTATCGAAAACTAAAAGTTGGCGTTTGGTAAGTGTGCTCGCCGAAGGTGTCATAGAGGGAGATAACGCATGATACAAACACAGACAAGGCTCAACGTCGCGGACAACAGCGGAGCGCGAGAAGTGATGTGTATTAAAGTGCTTGGCGGTTCACATCGGCGTTATGCGGATATCGGTGACGTTATCAAGGTCAGCATCAAGGATGCGGTCCCGCGCGGCAAGGTAAAAAAAGGCGACGTATATAACGCGCTCGTGGTGCGCACGCGCAAGGGCGTGCGCCGAGAAGATGGATCCCTGATTCGCTTTGACAGCAACGCTGCAGTGCTTCTGAATAATCAGTTGCAACCTATTGGGACACGTATTTTTGGCCCGGTTACGCGTGAACTGCGCGGGGCAAATTTTATGAAGATCATTTCTTTGGCGCCGGAAGTGTTGTAGGGGATGACCATGTTGAAGGTACGTAAGGATGATGAGGTAGTGATTCTCGCCGGCAAAGACAAGGGTAAGCGCGGTAAGGTGCTCAAGGTGCTTCGGGAGGACTCGCGGGTACTGGTTGAAAAGGTGAATATGATCAAACGCCATGTTCGTCCGGATCGCATGGGTAAAGCGGGCGGTATCGTGGAGAAAGAGGCGCCTATTCACGTATCAAACGTGGCAATTTTCAATGCCGCAACCGGCGGTGGGGATCGCATCGGTTATAAAGTGCTTGAGGATGGGCAGAAAGTGCGTGTTTTTAAGAGCAACGGCGAAGTCATTGGCCGCCGTTAAGCAAGGGAAATAATATGGAAGCACGTTTACATGCGTTGTATAAAACATCCATTGCGCCCAAACTGATGCAGGAGTTTGGCTTCAGTAGTGTCATGGAAGTGCCAAAATTGCTTAAGATCACTCTGAACATGGGGGTCGGCGAGGCGGTTGGCGATAAAAAAGTGCTGGAAGCTGCTGTGGGGGACATGACCAGGATCGCGGGGCAGAAGCCGGTGGTCACGCGTGCGCGAAAGTCTGTGGCGGCATTTAAAATTCGCGATGGCTATCCGATTGGATGTATGGTGACGTTGCGAGGGATCGTGATGTACGAGTTTTTAGACCGCCTCGTCAGTGTCGCTATCCCTCGAATCCGGGACTTTCGCGGGCTTTCGCCAAAGTCTTTTGATGGGCGTGGAAATTATACGATGGGCGTGAAAGAGCAGATCATATTCCCGGAAATCGAATATGACAAAATCGATCGTTTGCGCGGGTTGGACGTGGTGTTTACCACCACCGCCAAGAATGATGAAGAGGGCCTTGGGCTGTTGAAAGCCTTCAAGATGCCCTTCCGGCCTTGAAGGAGTTTGACGCGTGGCAAAGAAATCGTTAATCGCAAAGTCTGAAAGGACTCCAAAATTTAAAGTGCGTGCGTATCACCGGTGCAAATTGTGCGGGCGTTCACGCGGTTACTATCGGAAGTTCGGCTTGTGCCGTCTGTGCTTTCGTAAGCATGCGTCGGCTGGGTCAATTCCCGGTATCGTTAAAGCGAGCTGGTGAGGAAACACGATGAGCGTGACGGATCCTATTGCTGATATGCTGACGCGCATTCGTAATGCGCAACAGGTAAATAAGGCGAAAGTGCGGATGCCCGCTTCTAAGCTGAAACGTGCGATCGCACGGGTTCTGGTGGAAGAAGGCTATATTCAGGAAGTAAAAGAGGACGTCGCGAACGGTCACCCCGTTCTCGATCTGACTTTGAAGTATTATGCTGGTGCGGGTGTGATCGCGGAAATTCGGCGAGTTAGCCGGCCTGGTGTCCGCGTTTACCGTGGTGCGGAAGATTTGCCGCGCGTGCGTGACGGCTTCGGTATTGCCATTATCTCAACGTCTCAGGGAATTATGACCGACCGCGCGGCCCGTAGCGCCGGGATTGGTGGTGAAGTTCTCTGCGTCGTATCCTGAGGGGGAACGAAAATGTCTCGTGTAGCGAAACAACCAGTGCCGCTGCCTAAGGGTGTTGAGGTCCACGTTGCAGATCAACGCCTGGTAGTAAAAGGCCCTAAAGGCGAAATGTCGGTTCCTTTTCATCCTGCGGTGGAATTGCGGATAGACGACGGCAGCGCGTCGCTGACATGGTCGGATAACCAGAATGCCCAAGCGGGGACCATGCGCGCCATATTGAGTAATATGGTACAGGGTGTCTCCCAGGGCTATGAGCAAAAGCTGGAAATTATCGGCGTAGGTTACCGTGCCCAGGCGAAGGGCAAGACCCTAAGTTTGAGCCTCGGCTTTTCTCATCCCGTGGACTATCCCGTGCCAGATGACATCACCATTGAGACACCGACTCAGACAGAGATTGTCATTCGGGGAATCGATAAACAAAAAATCGGGCAGATCGCTGCAGATATTCGTGCCTATCGTCCTCCGGAGCCCTACAAGGGTAAGGGCGTGCGTTATGCCGGAGAAAATGTCAGACGTAAAGAAGCGAAGAAGAAATAATGGTTGAGGCTTACTACTATGAATAAAAATTTGGCAAGGCTTCGGCGGGCACGTAAAACGCGAGCACGTATTGCGTCACAGGCCAAACCGCGACTCTGTGTTTTTCGCTCGGGCAAGCATATTTATGCTCAGGTGATTGATGACGCGCAGGGTAAGGTTCTGGCGCAGGCCTCCACTCTCGAGGGGGAGTTGCGTGCGTCAATGGGGCGGGGAGCAGATGTTGCGGCAGCCGCAACAATCGGACAACGGGTTGCAGCGAAGGCATTGGCTGTGGGCGTTAAGGAAGTGGCATTCGACCGGAGCGGATATCGTTATCACGGTCGGGTGAGAGCTTTGGCCGACGCTGCCCGTGAAGGCGGGTTGTCGTTCTGATGGAGAGCTAAGATGGCACGGGAAAATCGCGATACGCAGCCCAATGACGGAATGCAGGAAAAATTAATTCATATCAACCGCGTTTCCAAGGTGGTTAAAGGTGGGCGGCAGTTTGGTTTCGCGGCGCTCATGGTCGTGGGGGACGGAGATGGAAAGGTCGGCTTTGGCCGCGGAAAGGCTAAAGAAGTCCCTGCAGGCATTCAAAAAGCTACCGACCAAGCCCGCCGGTGGATGACGAGCATACCCTTGATGCGGGGCGGTACGATTCCGTACCCGGTAGAGGGTCGTCACGGTGCGGCGCGGGTAATGTTGCGGCCAGCGCCAGAAGGTAGCGGTGTAATTGCGGGTGGTGCGATGCGTGCGGTTTGCGAGGCAGTAGGGTTACGCAACGTAGTCGCCAAGTCGCTGGGCTCCAACAACCCCATCAATGTGGTTCGGGCGACCTTTGATGCCTTCAACAAACTGATCAGCCCCCAGGCGATCGCGATGAAACGTGGTAAAAGCCTTAAGGAGATTCGCGGGCAAGGAGGACACGATGAGTAAACGTCTGCGTATCACGCTGGTAAAAAGTTTGATAGGCGTTGCTGAGAAACATCGTCGGGTCGTCGCCGGACTGGGCTTGCGCCATACCCATCACTCGGTGGAACGTTTGGATACCCCGGAGATTCGGGGGATGGTAAACAAGGTTCCTTATCTTCTTCGCTGGGAAGAGTTGTCATGAAATTAAACACTATCGCGCCTGCAGAGGGCTCAAAGAAGGACCGCCGGCGTGTTGGGCGGGGTATCGGCAGCGGTTTCGGCAAGACGGCCGGGCGTGGTCATAAGGGCCAGCATGCGCGGTCCGGAGGTTACCATAAGGTAGGTTTTGAAGGCGGGCAGATGCCTTTGCAACGACGTATTCCCAAGCGTGGCTTTCGTAACACGTTGGGTGTTCGCGTCGTGGAGGTGGCGTTATCGCAGTTGGAGTCTGCAGCCATTGACGGTGTGGTGGATTTGGAAGGCCTGCTGCTCCGGCGCATCGTTCGCGGCTCGCCCGATGCGGTCAAGGTTATATTGACCGGAGAACTCACTCAGGTGTTGACGGTGCGTGGTCTGCGAGTCAGCGCTGGTGCCAGGGCGGCTATCGAAAAGGCCGGCGGAAAGGTGGAAGATTGATGGCTGGGTTACGTAGCATTGGAGGTGCCGCACAGGGTGCCGGTAAGATCAATGAGTTACGTAACCGCATCCTGTTTTTGCTAGGCGCGCTTCTGGTTTTTCGGGTGGGGGCGCATATTCCCGTTCCCGGAATCGACCCAGCGGCTATGGCGACGTTTTTTAATCAGCAACGGGGAACCATTCTTGGCATGTTCAACATGTTCTCCGGGGGGGCGCTTTCCCGGCTGACGGTTTTTGCGTTAGGGATCATGCCGTATATCAGCGCATCCATTATTTTTCAGTTGGCCGGGTCGGTTTTCCCGAAACTGGAGGAACTAAAAAAGGAAGGCGAGGCCGGGCGTCGCAAAATAACGGAGTATACACGTTATGCGACGGTCGTATTGGCGTTGATGCAAGGTCTGGGAATCGCCATCGCGATTGAGAAGATGCATGCCGGGAATGTTCCTGTTGTTATTAGCCCGGGCCCACTATTCTTGTTCACCACAACCATTTCTTTGGCTTGTGGTACGGTTTTTTTGATGTGGATTGGCGAACAGATCACCGAGCGCGGGATCGGCAACGGCATTTCCATGATTATCTTCGCCGGAATTGTTGCCGGACTGCCAGATGCAATAGGGACGACCTTTGAACTGATGAAAACGGGTCAGTTTCAGCCACTATTTGTTGTGGCGCTCTTTGTGCTGGCGCTTGCTGTGACGGGATTTGTGGTGTTTATGGAAAGTGCGCAGAGACGTATTCCCATTCAGTACGCCAAACGGCAGGTCGGTCGCAAAGTATATGGCGGGCAGAGCACCCACATGCCGCTCAAGGTGAATATGTCCGGAGTAATTCCACCGATATTCGCATCCAGCATAATACTGCTGCCCGCGACGCTGTCAGGTTGGTTTGCGAATGTGCCAGGTATGGAGTGGCTGGCGCGCTTCGGTCAGGCGTTGAGTCCCGGCTCCGCCCTTTACGTTGTGGTGTTTACAACCGCGATCGTATTTTTTGCGTTTTTCTACACGGCCATGGTCTTTAATCCTCGGGAAACGGCGGACAACCTGAAAAAGTCCGGAGCTTTCGTGCCAGGTATCCGACCAGGTGAGCATACGGCTAAGTACATGGATCGTATCCTCACCCGGCTTACGCTCTGGGGCGCCATATATCTGACCCTGGTTTGTTTGCTGCCAGAATTTCTCATTGTGCAGTACAATGTCCCATTCTATTTCGGCGGCACGAGCCTGCTGATCGTGGTCGTCGTGATGATGGACCTGATGGGGCAGATTCAGAGCCATTTGCTGACGCATCAGTACGAAGGGTTGATTCGCAAAAACCCTCTTAGCGGACGGTGATGGTGGCAAAGCACTTTATTTTTCTCGGTGCGCCGGGCGTTGGCAAGGGGACACAGGCGCAGCGCCTGGCCCAGTTAATACGCTTGCCTCACGTCTCTACCGGTGATATGCTCCGCGCCTCGGTTCAGTCCGGTAGCGCGATTGGTGTTCGCGCTGCGGCGGTTATGGAGTCCGGTGCGCTCGTTAGCGACGAAATTATCATTGGTATCGTTGCGGAGCGGCTGCTTCTTGCGGATGCCGCGGCAGGGGTTGTTTTCGATGGGTTTCCCCGGACTATTCATCAGGCGAACGCGCTGGATGATTTGCTTGCCGGACGTGGCGATCAGATTGCTGCGGTGCTTCATATAGAGTTGGCTGATGAAGAAATCGTGGAGCGTCTTTCCGGACGGCGAGTGTGTGCGACGTGCGGGGCGATTTACCATGTACGCTATCACCCGCCTGCAGTCGAAGGGATCTGTGATGTCTGCGGGGGGGGGTTGCTACAACGTGAGGATGATCAGCCTGCGGTGATTCGTAAGCGCCTGGCTGTTTATCAGGCGGAAACTGAGCCGTTGATTGCGTATTATCACGATCGGTCTGCTTACCACTTGGTGAGCGGAGAGGGTGAAGCGGATGAGGTATTCTCTAGAATCGTGAAAGCGGTAGGGGTAGCACGCTAAATGTCGAAAGAAGATACCCTGGAAATGCAGGGTGAGGTAGTAGAGAATTTACCAAGCGCGACCTTTAAGGTTCGCTTGGAAAATGGTTATGTCGTCAATGCACATATCTCCGGAAAAATGCGGATGCATTATATTCGTATTTTGCCTGGAGATAAGGTTACTGTAGAGATGACGCCCTACGATTTAACGAAGGGTCGCATCATTTATCGTGCCAAATAGGGGGTGTCATGAAGGTTCGCGCATCTGTTAAAAAGCTTTGTCGTAACTGCAAAATTGTTCGTCGTAACGGTGTGGTTCGGGTGATTTGTGTTGAGCCGCGCCATAAACAGCGCCAGGGTTAAGGTGCGGGCGAAACTGTTTAGTCTTGTGGGGTCACCCCACTCAGTCTCTTGGAGGAATTGCGGATGGCCCGCATCGCTGGTGTAAATATTCCGAACAACAAACAAATAGAAATCGCCTTGACGTATATTTATGGTATCGGCAGAACGCGTGCCCGGACCGTTCTGAGCGCAGCCGAAATTGCATGTGATATGCGGGTCAAGGATATCAGCGAGCCTGAGTTGGAACGCATACGTTCGGAGGTTGCAAAGTTTCTTGTGGAGGGCGACCTGCGCCGCGAAGTTACTATGAACATAAAACGCCTGATGGACCTGGGGTGTTACCGCGGCATACGGCATCGACGCGGCCTCCCTGTTCACGGCCAGCGGACCAAGACCAATGCGCGTACGCGTAAGGGTCCCGCCAAATCTATTACGCGATAGGCAGGAAGATTCCAGAAATGGCAAAAACTCAAACGAACACTCGTGTGCGAAAGAAGGTCAAGAAAAATGTCCTGGATGGTGTCGCGCACATTTACGCATCTTTCAACAACACGATTATCACCATCAGTGATCGTCAGGGTAATGTGCTGACTTGGGCCAGCTCCGGTGGATCGGGGTTTCGGGGCTCGCGCAAAAGTACACCCTTTGCTGCCCAGGTAGCCGCTGAAAACGCGGGTAAAAAAGCTCAGGAATTCGGTGTAAAAAACCTGGATGTCGAAGTCCGGGGACCGGGGCCTGGACGCGAGAGCACGGTGCGTGCGCTTCATTCCATTGGTTTCCGTATCGCGAGTATTCGCGATGTAACGCCGATTCCTCATAACGGATGCCGTCCGCCTAAAAAGCGGCGTGTTTAAATTTTAGGTGGAGGTTGTCTGTGGCTAAATATACGGGTCCGAGTTGTCGTTTGTGTCGGCGCGAAGGCGGAAAGTTGTTTCTCAAGGGTGAGAAGTGCTTTTCTGATAAATGTCCAGTGAGTATACGAGCCTACGCCCCTGGGCAGCATGGCCAGCGGCGGGGGCGTGTCAGCGAGTATGGCGGGCAGTTGCGTGAGAAGCAGAAAATCCGACGCATTTACGGCGTGTTGGAGGGGCAGTTTCGGCGGTATTTCCAGCGGGCGAGTCAGGCACGCGGTGTCACCGGCGAGTTGCTGCTTCGGTTCCTCGAGCTGCGTCTCGACAATGTTGCCTATCGCTTGGGTTTCGGCGCATCTCGTGCGGAGGCGCGCCAGGTCGTTCGTCATGGCCACATTCTGGTTAATGGACGACGTGTGGATATTCCGTCTTACCAGGTACGTGCCGGGGATGTTGTGAGTGTTGCTGAGGCTGCCCGGACGCATATCCGTATTGCTGCATCGGTGGAAGCTACAGCAGGTCGTGGTTTCCCGGAATGGGTGAGCATGGACACTACCGAACTTAAGGCGACCATCAAAGCCGTGCCGGTGCGAGAAGATATGGCCCCGGATTTGAACGAACAGGTCGTCGTGGAGTTGTACTCTAAGTAAGACCGGGGGTTGAGGAACGCTTATGACTGAGGTTGGAGAGCTGTTGCGCCCGCAGGGCGTTGACGTGGAAGTGATTTCAGCACGCCGTGCGCGTATGGCCCTGGGGCCCTTGGAGCGTGGTTTTGGCCACACTCTGGGTAGTGGGTTGCGCCGGGTGTTGTTGTCGTCTCTCAAAGGTGCGGCGGTTACCGAGGTGGAGATTGAAGGGGTGTTGCACGAGTACTCCAGCATCGAGGGCGTGCAGGAAGACGTGGTGGATATCCTGCTCAACTTGAAAATGCTGGCGGTACGGGCGCACGGACGCGGAGATGCGGTGGTTACACTGCGCAAGCGTGGCCCCGGCCAAATGACCGGCGCCGATATCATATCGGAACATGGTATCGAAGTGGCGAATCCGGAGCAGGTAATCGCGACGCTGACCCGCGATGTCGAACTGGTGCTCCGTTTGCGTATTGACGAAGGACGCGGCTATGACGCGGCTGCTACGCGACGCCAGTCGCATGAGAAGCGTATCGGTGTGATGGCTCTGGATGCGAGTTTTAGTCCGGTGCTGCGGGTGAGCTATCTGGTGGAAAACGCCCGGGTAGAGCAACGTACCGACCTGGATCGTCTCATACTGGATGTCGAAACCAATGGTGTGGTGGATCCGGTCTGGGCGGTGCAGGAGGCAGCCCGCATTTTTCGCAGTCAGCTTGGCGTGCTGGCGGGTGCGGAAACCCGGGAAATACCCGAGGCATCGCAAGTGCAGGTCAGTCAGAGCCTTACGCCCCTGTTGATTCGTCCGGTCGATGATCTGGAACTCACGGTGCGGTCGGCGAACTGCTTGAAAGCCGAGGATATTTTTTATATCGGCGATTTAGTGCAGAAATCGGAGCAGGAACTTTTAAAGGCGCCTAATCTGGGACGCAAGTCGCTCAATGAGATAAAGGAAGTTTTGGTGGCGCATGGCCTGACGTTGGGGATGCGACTCGACAGCTGGCCGCCGGAAAATCTGCCGCCGGTGCCCGGGCGGGCGGCCGATACGGACTCGATCATCGGCTAACGTTAGAAATTATGTAGAGGGAATGGTGTCATGCGTCATCGTAAAAGTGGTAAACAGTTAAATCGTAATAGCAGTCATCGACAGGCCATGTTTGCTAACATGATGGTGTCGTTGTTTCATCATGAGCGGATCGTTACTACCTTGCCGAAAGCCAAGGAGTTGCGGCGCTTTGCCGAACCCATGATCACGCTTGCGAAGGAGGCGACCGTCGCAAAACGACGTCTGGCATTTTCTCGTCTGCGCGATCGCCAGGCGGTGGTTAAATTGTTTGATGACCTTGGCCCGCACTACCTGGCGCGTCCAGGTGGCTATTTGCGTATCGTCAAATACGGTTTTCGGGCTGGTGATAATGCGCCGTTGGCTATTGTTGAGCTGGTAGACCGGCAAACGGCAGCCGCCGAATAATTCTGTGTATCGTGATCAGAAACCGGCCCGTCGTTCGTGGCCGGTTTTTTTTGCTCAGATCGCCATGCCCCTATGCGTTCGCTAAACCTGGTCAGCCCCCGCCCGAGGCTTCGGTGATACCTGCACCGTTAGGCTACGGCAGGGGGGCGAGCGTACCTGCCTGTTATTGTCGTCCGGTGCTGCCAAATCCGGAGGCACCCCGTGCGCTGGCTGCAAAATGGTCCACCACCGTAATGGCGGGACGGATAACCGGCACCAGCACCAGTTGCGCGACGCGCTCACCAGGTTCGATGACTATTTCTGCGCTGCCGCGATTCCACAGGGACATCTTCAGCGGCCCTTGGTAATCCGCGTCGATGAGGCCCACTAGGTTGCCCAGTACCAACCCGCGGTGCCCCAGACCGGAGCGCGGCAGCAACAGCGCTGTAACCTGAGGGTTGCCGATATGCATGGCAAATCCGGCGGAGACGAGTTCGGCCTGCCCCGGAGCCAGCCGCAGCGGGCTGTCCAGACAGGCACGTAGGTCCATGCCGGCCGAGTCGGCGCTGGCGTAATGGGGAAGAGGCCAATCCTGGCCGATACGCGGATCAAGGATGCGAATTTGCAGGTTATTCATGAAGGTCTTCCATCTCCGTACCAGGCAGTGCGATAAAACTACTGAGGTGACGCACCAGGTGGCGTGCCAGATCGATTTTGCTGCAGCGCGGGATGTGCAGCACCCGTTCACCCTGCAGGATGCTGCAGGCATTATCGGCGGCCCCCATCCCCAGCTCGGTAGAATTGATATCATTGACTACGATGACGTCTGCGCCCTTGCGCTGCGCCTTGGTACCGGCGGTGGCAAGGTGATTATGGGTCTCGGCTGCGAAGGCGACGATATAGCGTGGTCGCCGGGAATCCCGATGTACAGCACTGACGATATCCGGATTGATGCTGAGGGGAAGGGGGTTGGCAATAGCGGTTTTGCTGAGCTTTTGGGCGCTGAAGTGACTCGGTCTGTGGTCGGCCACGGCAGCGTTGGCGATAAATATATCCGTCGGTCGGTCCAGAGCCTGCAGGCAGGCCGTGAGCATATCCCGTGCAGAGAGGACATCCAGGCGGGTTACTCCCGGCGGGGTTTGTTCATGGGTAGGTCCGGTAATCAGTAGCACCTCCGCTCCCGCTTCTGCACAGGCCTGGGAGAGGGCGAAGCCCTGGCGGCCACTAGCCCGATTGCTGAGACCTCTTGCCGGATCGATTGCCTCCCAAGTCGGGCCGGCGGTAATGAGGACACGTTGGCCGCGCAGGGTTTTCTCGGCCAGAGCTAGACGTAGTTCACCGACCAGCCGGTCGGGCGCCAGCAATCGTCCAGCGCCGTCCTCGCCGCACGCGAGGCTGCCGCTGTCGGGGCCCAGCAAGTGGGCGCCATCCGCCTGGATTTGCGCAAGGTTACGTTGAGTCGCGGGGTGCATCCACATGGTACTGTTCATCGCGGGTGCGAGAAAAAGCGGCACACGACTGGCGAGAACAATGGTGCCGAGGAGGTCGTCCGCCAGACCTTGAGCGAGACGGGCCATTCCATTGGCGGAGATGGGCGCGATCAGGAGGGCGTCCGCCCAGCGGGCCAGACGGATATGGTCCATAGCCGCCTCTTCGGTGGCGGCAAAGAGATCGCTACGCACGGGCTCGCCGCTCAGGGCCTGCAAGGTCAGCGGGGTCACAAACTGTGCTGCGCTGCGTGTCATGACTACACGCAGCTCTACACCGGCCTGGCGCAGGGCGCGCACGATTTCCGGGCTTTTGTAGGCGGCAATACTGCCGCCCACGCCCAGAAGAATCCGTTTGCCAGCGAGGGGCTCCGTCGTGTTGAATACGCTATCAGTCATCACATTCCCAGTGTAAGGGAAGGAGGGAGCGTATGGCCATCACTGATTGGCCGATGGACGAGCGTCCGCGGGAAAGATTATTGCAAAAAGGGGCCGCGACGCTGTCGGATGCGGAATTGCTGGCGATTTTTCTGCGAGTGGGGGTGGTGGGTAAAAGCGCGGTGGATCTGTCCAGGGAGCTGCTGCTGAATTTTGGCAGTTTGCGGGCATTGCTCACTGCCTCCCATCATGATTTTTGTGTACATAAAGGACTCGGAGACGCGAAATATGCCCTTCTGCAGGCGGTGCTGGAAATGGGCAGGCGTCATCTTGCCGAGGAGTGGCAACGTGGGGACGGCCTTGATTCGCCGCTGCGGGTACGACAGTATCTGTCTGCTACTTTGCGCGACCGCTGCCGGGAGGTTTTTGCGGTGATCTTTCTGGATAATCGGCACCGGGTGCTGCGTTTTGAGGAGATGTTCCTCGGCACTATCGACGGCGCTACGGTGCACATTCGCGAAGTGCTGAAGCGCGCCCTCGAGCTGAATGCGGCGGCGCTCATCGTTGCGCACAATCATCCCTCCGGTGTGGCGGAACCCAGCGCGGCGGACCTTTCCCTGACGCGGCGTCTGGATCAAGCCATGCAACTACTGGACCTGCGTCTGCTGGACCACTTCATTGTCGGTGATGGCGAGCCCTTGTCCTTGCGCGAACAGGGGGGCTGGTGAAAAAAAACAGCGCCTTATGGCGGCGCGCCCTTTTTGCGGGACGTGGGTTGTGGATCGCTGCCCGCGAGGAAGCCAGCTTCCGGACCGAGTTGCTGGCGGTGGCGGGGGGCGTGATCCTTCTGTACT
>NZ_JABBDR010000107.1 GCF_018854495.1 Acidithiobacillus ferruginosus | reverse complement strand
CGTGCACCGTGAATCAGTAACGTCCGCAGATAGCTATCGCCCCGTTTGCTGATGCCCAGCAAGGTGGGTTTGCCGCCACTGGAGTGCTGCCTGGGCACCAATCCCAGCCAGGCGGCCAACTGACGCCCATTCGCGAAACTCTTCGCATCCCCGATCGAGGCCACCAGCGCGCTCGCCGTGATCGGACCGATGCCCGGTATCTGCGCCAGCTTCTTGCTCGCTGCGCTCTCCCGGTGCCAAACCTGAATTTGGACTTCCAGTTCGCTCACTTGCCGGTCCAGCTCCTTGAGATGATCGCCCAGGCGCTGCAACAGTTGGCGGAACGATCCCGGCAGATCGTTTTCGCCGTCCTCCAGTATTTCCGGCAGGCGCTTGGTGATGTGGACGATTCCCTGCGGAATGACAATTCCGTACTCAGCCAGTAACCCGCGTATCTGGTTGGCCTGGGCTGTCCGCGCCTTGACGAAACCTTGCCGGGCACGATGCACGGACAATACCGCCTGTTGCTCGCCGTTCTTGGTCGGCACGAAGCG
Source organism: Acidithiobacillus ferruginosus (assembly GCF_018854495.1). GTDB lineage: Bacteria > Pseudomonadota > Gammaproteobacteria > Acidithiobacillales > Acidithiobacillaceae > Acidithiobacillus > Acidithiobacillus ferruginosus. The sequence continues at coordinate 520 of NZ_JABBDR010000107.1, read as the reverse complement.
CATGTTGGGTCGTCCCACCGCTTCGCAGATTGCCTCGGCGTCCGCCGCGTCGTTCTTGTTCGTCTTGACGTACGGCTTGACGAACTGCGGTGCCATCAGCTTGGCCGTGTGGCCCAGGGATTCCAGCTTTCTGGCCCAGTAATGCGCGCTGCCACAAGCTTCCATCCCGATCAGGCAGGGTCGCAGGTTGGCGAAAAACGGAATCACCTGCTCGCGCTTGAGCTGCTTCTTCACCAGCGTCTTGCCGCGTTCGTCGATACCATGCACCTGCAGAACGTTTTTTGCCAGATCAATCCCAATTGTCGTAATCTTCATTTCGGTCGCCTCTCTTCGTGGGTGGAAATGTCACATCTCCACCTTGGCACTCAGATGCCGTTAGGGAAAGGGGCGACCATCCCATTAGTCGGACTTTCACGGGCCAGCCTATTGAGGTATAATTATTTATAATTCAATATGATGAGTGAACGATGGCCCACTTTATCGACCCCGACCGCAAGACCAGTTATCTCCTGCCTCCGTC
>NZ_JABBDR010000106.1 GCF_018854495.1 Acidithiobacillus ferruginosus | reverse complement strand
GGCACCCGCGAGACTGATGTCGTCCAGCAGCGGGCTGGAGGCGGCACGGGTGGCGGCATCCTTGGCGCGGTTTTCGCCGCGGCCGCTGGCGGCACCCATCATGGCCAGACCCATGCCGGACATGATGGTACGGACATCGGCGAAATCCAGGTTCATCAGGCCGGGGCGGGTGACCAGTTCCGAGATGCCCTGCACGGCGCCGAGAAGGATGTTGTCGGCGGCCTGATAGGCGTCCTTGAGGCTGATGTTCTTGCCGAGGACGGACAACAGCTTCTCGTTGGGGATGATGACTAGCGAGTCCACGTACTGGGAGAGTTCGTCGATGCCGGAGAGGGCGTGCTGCTGGCGCTTCTTGCCTTCGAAGTTGAAGGGCCTGGTGACCACACCGACGGTGAGGATGCCCATGTCCCGAGCAATGGCTGCCACCACGGGGGCGGCGCCGGTGCCGGTGCCGCCGCCCATGCCGGTGGTGATGAAGACCATGTCGGCCTTTTCCAGGGTCGCGCGGATTTCGTCACGCCCTTCTTCGGCGGCCTTGCGACCGACTTCGGGATCCGCGCCCGCACCGAGGCCGCGGGTGATCTGGGCGCCGAGCTGGATCGTATGGCTGGCCTGGGAATGGCGCAGCGCCTGGGCATCGGTATTGGCGGAGATGAATTCCACGCCTTCCAGACCTGCCGCGCACATGTTGTTGATGGCGTTGCCGCCGCCGCCACCGACGCCGATGACCTTGATGACAGCGCCGTCCTGTTCACATTCATTGAGTTCAAACATGGTCTTTCCCCTTCTTGAAGTCCTGCGAAATGGTGTGCCTCAGCCCTGCGAGCAGGAATCAGCCAAAGCTCGTCTGCACCCAGGAGCGCATCTTGCGAAAAACGCCACCGAAGCTGGTATCCATATGATTCTCCCGGGCCGCGATGGCCGGGTTCTGAAGTGGCTCGGCCTGACTCGCCACTTGATTGTGCAGTCCGTACATGACCAGACCGACACCCGTGGCATGGCCCGGAGTCCGGACGACGGTTTCCATGCCCGGTAAATGCATGGGCTCGCCGACGCGCACCGGCAGGTGGAGGATTTCTTCGGCCAGCTCGGCCATGCCTTCCAGTTTGCTGGAGCCGCCGGTAATGACCACTCCGGCGGCGACCATGTCTTCGTAGCCGGTGCGGCGCAGTTCCGCCTGGATCAGCTCGAAAAGCTCCTTGATGCGGGGCTCGATGATGTCGCCGAGAATACGCCGCGAAATCGTTCGGGGCGGGCGGGTGCCGACGCTGGGGACGGGGATTTCATCATCCTGCTCGATCAGATCACCGAGGGCGCAGCCGTAGAGCTTTTTGATCTGTTCGGCTTCGACGGGCGGGGTGCGCAGGCCGAGGGCGATGTCGTTGGTAACCTGATCGCCGGCAATGGGGATGACGGCGGTGTGGCGAACGGCGCCATCGCGGAAGATGGCGATGTCCGTGGTGCCACCGCCGATGTCCACCAGACAGACACCGAGTTCTTTCTCATCAGCGGTGAGGACGGCATCGGCGGAGGCGAGCTGTTCGAGGACCAGATCCTGTACCTGCAAGCCGCAGCGTTCGACGCACTTGGTGATATTTTGCGCGGCGCTGACGGCACCGGTGACGATGTGCACCCGTGCCTCCAGGCGCACGCCGGACATGCCGACGGGCTCACGGACGCCCTCCTGACTGTCGATCATGAATTCCTGGGGGAGGATGTGGATGACGTTCTGGTCCTGGGGAATGACGATGGCACGGGCGGCGTCCATGACCCGACCGACATCGTCATTGCTGACTTCCTTGTTTTTGATGGCGACGATGCCGTGGCTGTTGTAGCCGCGGATGTGGCCGCCGGCAATACCGACGATGGCGCCGTGAATCTGCACACCGGCCATCAGTTCCGCTTCCTGTACAGCGCGGGTGATGGCTTGAACGGTGGATTCGATGTCGACGACCACACCCTTTTTGAGGCCCCGGGAGGGATGCTGACCGACGCCGATGATCTCTGCCTCACGGCCGCCCCTGGACTGGGCGACGATGCAGGCGACCTTGGAGGTGCCGATGTCCAAACCGACGATGAGTTCCGGATTGCTGCGTTTCATTTCGTTTCGCTCCTTCGGATCGGTGATCCGTTACTGACTGCTGACGGTGGCCGCCGCGGGCATGGCGACCGCAAAGCCGTTGGTGTAGCGCAGGTCCATGGTGGCCCCCGGCACGAGGTATTCCTTGACTTGGGGGGCGATAACCACCCAGCGTCTTAAGGCGGGAAGGATGTTTTCACTGCCCAGCAGCAGGCGCACCTGATTGCTGAGAATGCAGCGCCAGCCGCCGCGCCGATCTTCCTGAAGGGACGTCACCTTGACGCCGAGCGGGGCGACGATACCGTTAAAAGTGGCGAGTTGTGCGATCAGTTCACTACCGCTGTCGGCCGGGCCTTCGAGGTTCGGAAGTCCTGCCGGTACCTGCCGGGGGGGGACGCTGAACACCTGACCCTGGCCATCCACCATCTGTCCCGCACCGCTCAGCCAGCGGGCTACGGGTGTGTAGGATTTGATCTGGATCTGCAGCCGGTCGGGCCAGACCCGGCGGACTTCGGCATCTGCTACCCAGGGAAGGGTGTCGATCGCCTGTCGCACCTGATCCGGATGGATCCAGAGAAAACCCTGACCCACGTAGGGTCTGAGGGCGGCGTTCACCTCGGGCAGCGGGATCCGCGCCGAGATGCCAGAAATGGTCAAGGTGCTGATGGGCATGACTTGTGGTTCACGCACCCAGTTCCAGCCCATCCAGCCCCCCCACGCGAGGGCGCTGATACCGATTCCGCCAAAGAGCGTGCGGCCATAAAGCCGCCACGGAATGGTCCGGCGTACTTTGGGCGGGGCCGCCTCGGCTTTGGGTCTGGGCGGTTTTCTGAGGGTGGCGGCAGGATGTTGCGGTTGCTGCCCATGGCGGTAATCGCGCATGACGCTAACCATGTTTCACTCTCCTCTGCGCGGTGCGCAGGATGGTGGCGCATAATTCCGGGAAACCCATGCCGGTGGCTTTGGCGGCCATGGGAATCAGGCTGTGGCTGGTCATGCCGGGCACACTGTTGACTTCCAGCAGATGGGGTCGACCGTCGCCGCCGATCATGAAGTCGACCCGTCCCCAGTCGCGGCAGCCGAGTTCGGCAAAGGCACTGAGCGCCAGTGCCTGCAACTGCTGGTCCAGTGGAGCGCCGAGGCCGGAGGGCAGGAGATAACGGGTATCGTCGGCGAGATACTTGGCGGTGTAGTCATAGAAGGCCCGTGGCGTTTCGATGACGATCGGCGGCAGTGCCTGGCCATCGAGGATGCCGACGGTGGCTTCGTGGCCGATGACGGCACCCTCGCAGAGAACCTCATCTTCGATGGCGAAGGCGCACCGTAAGGCCGCATCCAATTCCGCCGGGCCGCCGACTTTGCTGACGCCGAGGCTGGAGCCACCGTGGTTCGGCTTGATGTACAGCGGCCAGCCGAAGCGGGAGCCGAGATCGGGCGTGTGGCCGCCGCGATGCAGCAGGATGCCGTCGGTCACCGGTAAACCGGCGGCTCGCCAGAGCTGCTTGCAGCGCCATTTATCCATGGCGAGAGCGGAGGCGAGGACACCGCTGCCGGTGTAGGGCATCTCCAGGGTCTCCAGGCAGGCCTGCAACAGACCGTCTTCGCCTACCGCGCCATGGCAGACGTTGAAGGCGATCTGCGCCCCGCTTTCCGCCATTTGCTGCTGGAGGATGGCCGGCTGGATGTCGACGCCGACGGCATCCATACCCAGCCCCTGCAAGGCTTGCAACACGGCGCGACCACTGTCGAGAGAGACTTCGCGCTCTCCGGAGGGACCTCCATAAAGTACGGCTATGCGGGCCAAATCAGACATCGGCCACCTCCCCGAGGACCCGCATCTCCGGCTGAAGTTCGATGCCGAAGCGGTGGAGGACCTCTTGTTGTACGTTGGCCACCAGTGCCTCGATCTCTTCGGCGCGGGCGGCACCGCGGTTGATGATGAAATTGGCGTGCTGGGTGCTGACTTCGGCGTCCCCATAACGCAGGCCCTTGAGTTCTGCGGCCTCGATGAGCCGGGCGGCATGATCGCCGGGCGGATTGCGGAAGACGGAACCGCAGCTCGGCCATTCCAGGGGCTGCGTGGCGGCGCGGCGTTCCTGCCAGGCACGCAGGCGCCGCAGGACGATGTCGCTGTCTTCGGGCGACAGGCGCAATCCCGCGGCGATGAAGCAGGCGGCGCCCTGACCCTGCACCTCGCGGTAACCCACCTGGAACTCGGAGCGGGACAGACGTTGCACTCGGCCGTCGGGGTGCAGGACTTCGGCCCATTCCACCAGGCTCCAGGTGTCGCCGTCGTTGGCCCCCGCATTCATCGTCAGGCAGCCGCCCAGGGTGCCGGGTATGCCGGCCAGGAATTCGGCGCCCGCAAGCCCGGCTTTGGCCGCGAAATGAGCGATCTTGACGGCGCCGGCGCCGGCGCCGGCATGAACCAGGCCGGACGCATCGAGGGTGATTGCATCCAGGGTGTTGGCCAGGCAAATGACGGTACCGCGCAGACCGCCATCCCGCACCAGCACATTGCTACCCAGCCCGAGCCAGGTGATGGGGGCGGTGGCGAAATGCTGCAGGAAAGCCTGCAAATCTTCCAGTGTGCCGGGCAGATAGAAGCGGTCGGCCGGTCCGCCGACCCGCCAACTGGTGTGGCGACGCATGGGTTCCCCCAGGCGCAGACGGCCACCAATGGCATGCATCATGAGGGATCCTCCCCGAAAACCTGGGGCCATTGTGCCGCTAGACGGGCAATGCTGCCGGCACCGAGGGTCAGCAGCACCGCATTGGCAGGAAGTTCGGCACGGAGTTGTTGTGGTGCGGTCAGCAAGTCGGGCAGAAAACGGACGGCTATGCCCTGGGCGGCCATGGCCTCGGCGAGGGCACCGCCGGTGACGCCGGCCAGGGGTTTTTCGCCGGCACTATATATATCCGTCAGAATCACCCGGTCCGCCGCCGCCAGGCTGCTGACGAAATCCGCGAAAAGCGCCTGGGTGCGGCTGTAGCGGTGGGGCTGAAAGGCCACCACCAGCGGCCGCTCCGGCCATACGGAGCGGGCTGCGGCAATGGTGGCGGCGATTTCCCGGGGATGGTGGCCGTAATCATCCACCACGGTAACGCCAGCGAAGGTACCGACCAGCTCAAAGCGGCGGCCGACCCCACGAAAGTCGGCCAGAGCAGCGACAATGGTGGATTCCGGTATGCCCACCTTGCTGGCGATACCGATGGCGGCGAGGGCATTGAGGACGTTATGGCGGCCGGGGATGCCGAGTTCCACGTCCAGCCAATGGACATAGTCGCTGTCCACCCGCCGCCACACGGCGAAGCGACTGCCGATGCCCTGCACGGTGACATCACGCGCTTGTAAATCCGCATCGTCACCGAAACCGTAGCGCAGCACGGGGGTGCGCAATTCGGGGATGAGGCCGGCGACCACGGCTTCATCGGTGCAGAGGACGGCGAGGCCGTAGAAGGGCAGGCGCTGGAGAAATTGCAGGAAGGCGCCGCGCAGATTGTCGAGGCTGCCGCCGTAGGTTTCCATGTGATCGGCGTCAATATTGGTGACGACGGCCATGACGGGTGAGAGATAGAGGAAGGAGGCATCGGATTCGTCCGCTTCTGCCACCAGATATTCACCGCTACCGAGGGCGGCATGGGTGCCGGCACTTTTCAGGCGGCCACCGATGACGAAGGTGGGATCCAGTCCGCCAGCGCCGAGAATGCTTGCCACCAGGCTGGTGGTGGTGGTTTTGCCGTGGGTGCCGGCGATGGCGATGCCCTGCTTGAAGCGCATCAGCTCCGCCAACATCTCGGCGCGGCGGATGACGGGGATGCGCAGCGTGCGGGCGGCCTGCACCTCGGGATTGCTTTCGGGAATGGCCGAAGAAATCACGACCACATCGGCGCCGCGCACATTGGCTGCTTCGTGGCCGCTGAAAATCCGCGCCCCCAAATCCGTCAGGCGCAGGGTGGAATTGCCGGGCCGCAGATCAGAACCGGAGACGGCATAGCCGAGATTCAGCAGCACCTCGGCTATGCCGCGCATGCCGCTGCCGCCGATTCCGACCATGTGGATTTGTCGTACCCAGTTACGCATCTGTGCCTCCCGCGCATTCCATACATGCTGCCGCAACGGTGGCGGCGGCGTCGCCCTTGGCCTGCCGGCGTGCCGCCTCTGCCCAGCGCAGGCGGAGTTCCGGATCGGCCAGCAAGGGACGCAGCACGTCGCGCAGTTGCGGGGCGTCCAGTCCCTCCTGACGCAGCATGCGGGCCGCACCGGCCTTTTCCAGGAAACGGGCGTTAGCGGCCTGATGATCGTCCACTGCGAAGGGGAAGGGGATCAGGATGGCGCCGAGACCTGCGGCGGCCAGTTCGGCGATGGTGGCGGCACCGGCGCGGCAGAGGGCGAGGTCGGCCCAACCCAGCGCTGCTGCCATATCGTCTATGAAAGGTTCTACCTTGGCGTCGATACCCGCCTGCGCGTAAGCCGCCCGGGTGCTTTCCGCGTGATCCCTGCCCGTCTGATGCCAGATGGCAGGGCGCTCGGCGTCGTTCATACCGCTCAGAGCGGCGGCACTGACGGCGTTCAGCACCTTGGCACCCTGGCTGCCGCCCATGATGAGCAGGCGCACCGGACCTTTGCGGTCGCGGAAGCGTTCCTGTGGCGTCGGCAAGGCGTGAATGGCCTCGCGCACCGGATTCCCCACCCACTCACCGCGGGCCAGGCGGGCGCCGGGGAAGCCGAGAAAAACCCGCCTGGCCAGTGGGGCCAGCAAACGATTGCTGAGCCCGGCGACGGCATTCTGTTCGTGCAGACAGAGCGGGCGCCCCAAGGTCCAGGCGGCGATGCCGACGGGTGCGGTGACATAACCCCCCATACCCAGGACCACATGACTCCGGGTCTGCCGCAAAATCCGGCGCGCCTGCAGAATGGCCCTGCTCACCCGCCACGGCGCGCGCAACCAGCGTCTGATGCCTTTGCCGCGCAGGCCCTGCATATCCAGAGTATGTAACGTGTAGCCGCGCTCGGGCACGAGGCGCGCTTCCATTCCGGTGGCCGTCCCCGCAAAAGTCACTTCCACGCCTTGGGCGCGCAGCGCATCGGCGACCGCCAGTGCCGGGAAGACATGGCCTCCGGTGCCACCCGCTGCGATCAGGACGCTGTCAGCCATTCTGGAGTTCCTCCCGGATCACGACTGAGCCCTTGTGTACGGCCGGATAGCGGCGGCTGACGCCGAGGACGACGCCCAGCGCGGCGCAGAGAAAGACCAGGGCGCTGCCGCCGTAACTGATCAGGGGCAGGGCAAAACCCTTGGTCGGTAAAGCGCCCAGATTCACGCCCATGGACATGACCGCCTCGCCGCCAAACCAGGTCAGCGTGCCGTAGCAGAAAAGCGCGAAGAAGGCATCCCCGGCCGCCGCCGCGCGCCGGCCGACGCGGTAGATCCGCCAGCAGGCGATGCCGTAGAGAATCGCCAGGGACCACACGCCGATCATGCCGAGCTCTTCGCCGATCACCGCCAGAATGAAGTCTGTATAGGACTCGGGCAGGTAGAAATATTTCATTACTCCGTCGCCCAGACCGACTCCGAAGACGCCACCACGCCCAAAGGCAATGAGAGATTGCACCAACTGGAATCCGGCGCCGTAGGGATCCGCCCAGGGGTTTTGGAAGGTCGTGATGCGGGCCAGGCGATAAGGCGCTGATACGGCCAAAATCCCCAGGGCGCTACCCGACACGATGCCGGCCAGGAGGACGTAACCCAAGGGCAGTCCCCCCAGGAAAAGCATCACTCCGGTAAGGAGCACCACCATCGCGTAGGAGCCGAAATCCGGTTGCAGGAGCAAAAGCAGACCCAGCAGACCCAGCACTACGAAAATCGGCCAGAGACCTTCCTTGATGCGTCCCAGCAACTCCCCCTTGCGTACCACGTAGCGGGCGAGGAAAAGCAGCAGGGCAAATTTCAGCAACTCGGAAGGTTGCAGGCGGACGATCAGGAAATTGATCCAGCGGTGGGAGCCATTCACCGATACCCCGACGAATGGAACAAAAACCATGGCCAGGGCGATGAGAGAAATGCCCATCAGCGGGAAAGTGATGCGCTCCCAGAAGTCCAGATCGACGCGGCTGGTATAATAAAGCACGGCGGCGGCGAGGCTGGCGTAGATGCCCTGCCTCTCCGCAAAGAAGAAAGGGTTGCCGGTTTCGTGCTGGGCAATGGGGGCGCTGGCCGAGTACACCATGACGAGGCCGAAGCCCAGCAGAATCAGGATGATCCACCACAGGACCGTGTCTGCGGGCCCGTCTTCCGCCAACCACCAGCTCGGCCTGGTCATGCCAGATCCTCCGTCAGGGCCCGTACCGCCACGGCGAATTGACGGCCGCGATCCTGATAATCGGTAAACATGTCGGTACTGGCGCAGGCGGGCGAGAGCAGCACCTGGTCGCCGCGCCGCGCCAGCGCCGCCGCTTTCTCGACCGCCTGTGCCATGTTCCGGGCACTCTCGACGGGCAGTATTCCGGCGAGCAGAGCGGAGATTTGTGGCCCGTCCTTACCGAGGACGACAGCGCCACGCTGCCCGCGACAGGCCTCCCGCAGAGGGCTCAGGTCGGCCCCCTTGGCATCGCCGCCGAGTATCATCACCAGGGGCCCCGGCAAGCCGGACATGGCTTTGAGGGTCGCGCCCAGGTTGGTGCCCTTGGAATCGTCGTAGTAACTCACACCGTTGACCTCGGCGATCCGGGCAAGGCGGTGGGGTAGGCCCGGGAAAGTGCTCAACGCCTGGCGGATGGCCGTCACAGGGACGGCCATCGCGCGGGCCAGCAGGGCGGCGGCCAGCGCATTTTCGGCGTTATGCGCGCCGCGAAGCGGGAGTTGATCCAAATCCAGCAGGGGACCGTCGCTGCGCAGGCAGAGCCGGTCACCCGTGATACCGGCGTCGTGTTCGTCAACGCCACCAAAGAACTGTACCTGCACGCCCGCAGGGACCTGGGGCGGCAGGGCGGCCGTAAAAGTGTCTCCGGCGTTCAGTACCAGAGTGTCCCCTGCGCCCATCGCCCGGAAAATGCGGGTTTTCGCGGCACCATAGGCCGCATAGTCACCATGCCAGTCCAGATGATCCGGGCTCAGGTTGAGAATGGCGGCGGCGTGGGGGTGGAAATCCTGGCAGGCCGCAAGCTGGAAGCTGGAAAGCTCAAGGACATAGAGATCGGGCTCGGGCCCTGTTTCCGGCAGAAGGTCGAGGGCGGGGGTGCCGAGGTTACCGCCGACGGCGGCGCGCAGTCCCGCGGCCCGTGCCATTTCGCCCACCAGGGTGGTGACGGTGCTTTTGCCATTGCTGCCGGTGATCGCGACGATGGGCGCCCGGGCGATCCGGCCAAAAAGTTCAATATCGCCCAGTATTTGGACGCCGGCCCGTCTGGCGCTGACGAGGGCGGGCAGCGACGGTGCCAGCCCTGGGCTGAGCAGAAGAATATCCGCCTCCAGAAACAGGTCCTCGGGCATGTCGCCAAAATGAAAATCGACTGCTGGATAACGGCGCTGCAAGTCGGCGGCGTCTGGTAGCAGACGCGTGTCGGCCGCTCGGCAATGAGCGCCCAGGCGCAGGGCCGTACGCAAGAGGGAGTGTCCGGTCTTGCCCATGCCGACGATGTGTGCTTTTTTCCCGTTCATGTCCATGTCAGCGGATCTTCAGACTGGAAAGGCCAACGAGGACCAGAATCACGGTGATGATCCAGAAACGGACCGCCACCCGGGGTTCGGGCCAGCCTTTTTTTTCAAAATGATGATGCAGGGGCGCCATGCGAAAGACCCGCTTGCCGGTGAGCCGGAAGGAGGCCACCTGAATGATGACGGACAAGGTTTCTACCACGAACACGCCGCCCATGATGAATAGCACCAGTTCCTGACGGGCGACGATGGCGACGATGGCCAGCGCCGCACCCAGCGCGAGCGCGCCGGTATCGCCCATGAAAACATCAGCCGGATAGGTGTTGAACCATAGAAAACCCAGCCCCGCACCCACCAGTGCCCCGCAGAATATCAGCATCTGGCCGGAGCCCGGCACCCAGGGTACGTCCAGGTAGCGGGCAAAGACGGCGTTGCCCGATACGTAGGCAAATACGCCGAGCGCGCCGGCGACCATGACCGTCGGGACGATGGCCAGGCCGTCCAGACCGTCGGTCAGGTTCACGGCATTGGAGGTGCCGACAATCACGAAATAACTGAAAACGATGAAGCCGGCGCCCATCGGGATCAACACATGCGGTATAAAAGGCAAAATGAGGCTGGTCTCCACGGGATTGCTG
>NZ_JABBDR010000105.1 GCF_018854495.1 Acidithiobacillus ferruginosus | reverse complement strand
AACAGCCGCAACCGACGCCGCCATCGCCGCAAACTGCAACTTCTCTCTCACCCCACTTAAACAGATAATATATAATCCCGACATGAAAACCTCCTCTGCCAGATATATGCCTGCTCCTCGGCAGGAGATTGCCACTGTAGATTGCTCAGACAGGATGATTATAGCGTATTGTTTGATGTTTATAGTAATCGATAATCGCAATATTATTTTATAGAAAGATAATCATGTTGTGGTACGTTGCCAATATCTCCGGACTGGACGACACCACCACGAGGCAAACCGTATAATAATTTATTGGACTAAATACAGTACAGTATATCACACATAAAAACAAAACGAACTATAACTATTGATTGACAGACATCACCAACGGAACACGACACATCCAGGTTATCATAACTTTTTACTTCTCCTGGTCATTAAATATATTTACGACATATGATGGATTTTCACTACAGAAATGTGGCGCGGATGAATATCCGTGGAATGCTAACGCTTAGCCTTCAGATGCGGTAACGGAACCAATCTTGCCGGCCGATAACAACAGGTGCATACTTGAAACATTATCGACACAACATGGTTTTTCGGCTCCGCTTGCACCACCCCACCACGACTACGGACTAACCCATGCCAGAGCAGCAGGAAAGGAATCGGATCGTGTCACAAGAGATAGGAGCTGGGGCTCGAGGTAGGACTCTGAGTTTTTATGGCAAGCTTCTGGACCTCATTGTCATAGCGCTGATCTTTGTTATGCTGCTTACTCTGCTGGGAGCATTGGTTGGCTTGGCTTATGATTTTGCAGTTGCAGTGAGCACTCTGCACGAGGCGGCTGCTGCCCAAGGCCTCACACACATCCACAGTCTCGTTGAAGACCTCGGGCAGGGGCTCGTCATTGATGTTCTCTCAACCTTCGTCCTAATTGAACTTTTCCGCACCTTCACAGATTATTTAGAGTTTCATCGCCTTCGCTTGCGGGTACTGGCCGAAGTAGGCATCGTTTTTGTTTTGCGTGAGATGTTTATCGGCCTTTACGCCCATCGCATGGATTCAACTGAGCTTCTGGCCATCGCAGCGCTTTTAGCCGTCCTGGTGGCCGCACGTGTTGCCGCGGTTCAATTTCCACCCCGCCACAACGAAACATAGCTTTTATAACGTCTGGTTGGAGTCCGCCGAGAAGACGGAAGATAAACCCCGGTAAGCTCAGTGTATACCCTGTTTTTGCTGCATTGAACGGTGTGGTGATCTCAACACGTCCCATTCATGAACTCTTAGCCGAGTGCATCACCAGCCTCATCCTCAAAACCCAGCTATCGCTCGCCAACATCCTGAAAAATAAGGCGTTCTTTGGCGTGATCAACCACAAGTTTTGCGCCAGATTCACCACCAAACCCTGCGCACTCCGTTCTACGCACTTTCCGGCTTAACCTCCAACCAGGAGGCGAAGGTCTCAAAATCCGGGTATCGTTCGCCACTTTCTTCTCTATATTGCTCGACAGCTTTGCGTAAGGCCGATAATGCCACTTTCATCAATTTGGCATCACGATCGCCTTTATTGCGCGCAATACGGTTCAGGCCCAGAGTCACTTCGATAATCTGAAGATCAATCGCGTCATCCCCGAAATACTCCGCTGATACCCGCCGAACGGGTATTCCTGCCACGTTATTCGCCATTATTGGGACCGTCCATAAGTTAACCATCAGACAGATTATATTCCGTATAAAACCACTTGGCGAGCGCCACGACGCATAACGTTATGATAATACTCCAACGCCCGGGCTGGCATTGGGGACCAAACTACGTTATTATAGTTAATATAATATACATTATACTAACTACATAGACGCTGCTAGGGGAAAATTAGGGGTATGATCGACATAGACAGGCTCAGCAGCGGTTTTGCCACCTGGATGGCGGGCCAAAACTTCCAAAACCCCTATTCACCAGCCACCATACGCATCTACGGACACACTGTGCGCCGCTTTCTCGAATATAGTGGATCAGACGGGGTTCTAGACATATCAGAAGCAGGTATTCACATAGTGCGAAAATTCGTCACTAACGGTATTGACGGAACCATTTCTCCAAAAAGTACGCAAACAGTGAGAATATCCGCTATAGTCTTGTTTTTTGATTATCTGGAATCTGAGGGCGCGGTTTTGATGAACCAGGCCAGAATCTTTCTGGATGACCAAAAGCGCAAACGGGGGGGGCAAGGCGGGAAGCCAGCAACACGTCTCAAACCGGTGCTTGAATGGGATGAAATAGATCGCTTAGCCTTTGAGGCGGGCCGCTTGGAGAGCATCGCAGGGATTCGTGATGCAGCACTGGTCGGGTTGATTCTTGACACCGGCTTACGGGCCAGCGAAGTCTGTGCGTTGACAACAGCCAACGGAGAAAGCTATCTCACGGGACGCCTGCGGGTGATCGGCAAAGGCAACAAAGAGCGTCTGGTGCGCTTCGAACCAAGTCATGCCTCCCGGATGCAGAGTTGGTTCAGAATGCGGCACCGGATACGCGCGCCCAATGAACGACTCTTTGTGACCGACCAGGGTAATCCGCTCACCATCGGCGTGCTCTACATGATCGTGAAACGCCTTCTGGAACGCACAGGGATCAAAAAAGCACAACAGGGTCCGCACCTGCTACGACATACTGCGGCCAGCATATGGCTGGCCAATGGTGTTGAGCTGAAACAGGTGCAGGAGAATTTGGGGCATTCAAACATCGGGACAACCAGCAGATATTTGCATTTATTGGCGAAATGAATCCATGTTATCCCCCGCCAAACAACTACGAGGAGAACAGGATCCGACAATCAGGTTCTCCCTTGTGGGCCTAAATGCATAACAGATTAATGGAATCTGGCAGGAACAGCATGGTACCCTTCGTTACTAGCAGTACTACCACGGTAGCGTCGACGCCCTCCCCGCCCCATCAGCCTGCGGCTGCCGCTCTCAGGAACGGGAAGGACGGGGCTGCCACACCGCAAGAGTCAAGCGCCGCTTTATGCCCCCCTGGAAGGGGGTAGCGTGCTGGCACATTGATAAACATTATTTTTTATAAAAGGACCTTTAATTATGCCTTTAGCGTCGCCAAAATATTCCACGCTCATTCGGGTATTGCTAATGGGCGGCATCATGTGTGTTTCGTCGGCATGCGCCAGGAAAGATGCTCACGCCAGCGCCGCACGAAAAACCACCTCGGACATCAGTTGCATTGGATCACCCTCTTTTTGCGGGCACAAGACCGTTAAAGTATACCCGACTACCTGATAAGAATTAGAACAACCACATAACCGTCACCATGTGCGCCCGCAATGGACATTGATGAACGACAAACAGAATTGCGTCACAACGCTTCTATTTCACAATTCCAATCTCAGAGATAAGCAACATATGTATCCGGTGACGCCCGCTCTATAATATATTGACTGCTGACTACGTCATCTATCTCCGGGATAAGCTCATTATTATTTAAACTGCACCACTCTATAGATCGTTCACAAATACTAATTTTCACTCCGGCTGATTTCGCAGACCGCATAGAGTCATATAGCGGGCGCAGATATTCTTCGTCGAAACCACTTTTTACCGCCTGTATGGTTGCAATAACCCCAGATTCTCCAGTCAAAATAACTTCTACGTCATACTCAGCCGTGGCTGCTTTGGCCCGGTTAAAAACAGCCTCTATGGCGGCGCTCTTTTCCATATCCAGGGTTGTAACGACAATCATCAGATACCTCATACACACGCCTGCAATACCGATAACGACCGACATCTATCCATATTTATCATCCGCCGAAGGATAACAGGGGCGCCAGCATGCCGATCCAATTCCATTTCCATGATACTATCGCCCTTCATTATCTGCCGGCGCCCGCCAACTTTTGTCGCCCCGCACGAAATATCCTTAACGCCAATGGCAATCAGAGCTTTCCGTAAGAATGCAACCCGGATAGAAAGAGGTTAACGCCCAGAAAGCAGAATGTCACAACCCACAGACTCATGAAGGACCACCACGCCATCTGCTTGCCCCGCCATCCTTTACTTGTACGAGCATGAAGGTATCCGGCATAATTCAACCAAACTATAAGTGCCCACGTCTCCTTGGGATCCCACGACCAGAACCCGCCCCACGCTTTCGCGGCCCATACGGCACCGAGGATGGTGGCGATCGTAAACAACAGAAATCCCAAGGCAATAGCCTTGGACATCATGTTATCCATAACCTCCCCGCTGGGAAGAGCGCGCGCGAGAATTCCGCCGCCACCACTTCTACGCGAGCGGTCGCCGAGAATATAGGCGAGACCAACCAGGCTGGCGATAGTAAAGTTGGCATATGCCACAAACATCATTGGTACGTGCAATTTCATCCAGAAGCTTTGTAGCGCAGGAATTATCGGTGCGATACGATCCATATGCTGGACAAAGGTCAGCCAGATAAGAAACCCTGCAGCCGCTGCAACCAGTGGCATGACAAAAGCTCCCAATGATCTGGATTTGAAGCGGGACTCATAATAAAGGTAAAAGAGGGCGGTGGCTGCGCAAAATACCACCAGCACCTCCCAAAGATTGGTCACGGGAACATGTCCCCAGTCAGGATGCCCGATATAGGTTTCGCGCCAACGGACACCAAGGCCGATGAAGCCCATAAGAACACCGGCCCATGTCAACCCCGTTGCCACGCGCCCCACTTTTTCCGAGAGGGTAAGCAGGTAGATAAGATAAGCACCGGTGGCGGCCAAAAGAAACCCGATCATCCACATAACACCGGCATAGCCCTGTAACACGTAACACAAGATGACATCGTTAGCCGGCGTTTGACCAATGCTATACAACCAAATACCCAGAAGCGCGGCGCTGACCACCGTCAGGAATGCCGCCTGGAAGGCACGCCAGTGAATGCCGACTGCAACCAGCGTGACATACCATGTACCAAGAACAACGTATTGCCAAAACCAAAACTGACTGTTAAAAACGTCTACCAAAACACCAACGGTAACCGTGAGTCCTGCGAACCACAGCAGGTCCAGCTTGCTGATGCGATTAACCCAGCGCCCCTCGGATTCAATTTTCGTGAGCGAGAGCGACTCGTCTGCTTGTGAGCTAGCCATCATTATTCTCCTTCCTGTCATCCTGACTCTGCAGGACACTCTTGAGACGTGCCACCAATCCTTCAAACTCCTTGGTGAACTCATACGGATTTCGGCTGCTCGCGCCACCGACTATTACTTCTGTGCCATCCGCCAATGCGCGCAACGCTACCGACATCCGGCGCTGTGGCAGATAGAATAGTATAAATATGCCAAGAACCAATACAGCACAGCCCCAGTAAATGACCACTGTGGCAGGCCACTTCGTAACCTCCAGCCCAGCCGCCCAGCGGTGATCAAATCCGGTAAGAGTAACCACGAAGGGTACTGGATATGCTTTAAGCTGCAATATTGCGCTGATCGCTGACTGGAAATATAATGCCTCGGCTTCCGTCGTCATAGATGGCGCATATTTGTTGACCACCAGCTTAAATGTATGTAAAACGTAGCGTTTGGTGCTCTCACCGCTATTCACGCCTACCTGACTTTGTAGCGCGGATAAGTATTTCATAAATAGCCCAATGGAACCATTTGGTCCAGTTGGAATAAAAAGATATTGGTATGGAGTACCGAACGCTGTCCTAACCCCTTGCACAAAATAGGATTGTCCATCTCTCGTGATAGGCTGCATGTAGGTCTTAAACTCGGCGCTAGACGCAGATTTACTTTGCGCAATATATGTAAAACTCGGCCCGAGGTTGATGTGTTTGTGTGCTGCGCCCGGCTGGGATTCTATGGCGTCCGCAGGGACAACATTATCCAGTGAGAATCCTTTTAATTTTAACTTATATGTCGTACCGGACAAATTTATTGACTGCCCGACGCGCGCTTGCTCATCAACCGCACCTGCACCCGGATCATTAAACATGTAGCGCTTCATTTTCAGAAGGGATCCCCCGTCTACAAAGCTCGCCTGAAATATCTGAACGCCATGATAGGTAAGTGGGTGATTAACTCGAACATTAGCCTCTTTCAGTACTGTACCTTCATTGTTGTAAAGGACAATTTTAGAAATAAAATCCTTAGGCATGCCCGTAGAGTAGTAAGCGACATGAAACCGCTTCAACATGATCCGGAACGGAAGTGGTTGTACAAGATAACCATTCCCCACCAACTCGTAGACGACTTGCGTTGACTGGCCTTCCGGTACAGTAACGGTGCCACGGTATGCAGGATTATTATCCGAAAGCCACGCCTTTTTGGTAACTTCCGACAGCGGAATATGAAAGTTATTCTCCGGCCGTACTGCGCCCAGCAGCATATCTAGCTTCACCGGAATATCGGCGTTATAAAGAGCGGCCGCACAAAATACTATGATCGCCGCATGCGTTAGTATATACCCAAGTCGGTTATAACGACCTTTACGACCAGTAACTACCACTCCACCATTGCTTTCGTGCAGTTTCGGTCGATATCCACGCCCCCGCATAACGGCTACTACCATGTTACTTGCGGACTGGATGGCTAATGGCGAGGTAATTTTTACATTATTCACCATCCATCGCGGATCGTACGCCGATCCAACCACCAAATCCGGCTCGAGCATTTCCCTCAACATGCGCGGTGTATTACGAATCAAACACGTGCTAGTAGACAGCACGAGAAAACCAACAATCGCCAGATACCAATTAGTCCGGTAAACATTGTACAAGCCAACATCACGAAAGACAGCAAACCAGAATGAGCCAAACTTTAAAACGTAATCCTCATATGGTTGTTGTTGGTTGAGAACCGTACCAATAACAGAGGCGATGGCCAGCAATACCAGCAGACTAACCGCCAATCGCATGGAACCCAAAAAATTTATTGCTAAGCGCGCTCTCGAATAACCTGCATCTCCCGAAATCTGCTTAGCCAAATCTGACCCCTCTGATAACTACATGATTAGTGGCAGGCTATTAATATACCTGTAAACAGTTCTACAATAAGATAACAATGCATATTTATGCCCAAAGCCAACTCATTGCGTGTCACACACCGGCAATGACAAACAACCTGAAGACCCCGTATCTATGGGACGAACCATGCACTATCGCACTATCCTAAGCATAAACCATATAATTAGCTTGATACCATATGCGCATGGGGCAATCAAGCCCTACATCGCGACCTCCTCGGGCCGCCCTATGGACCCGTAGAATGGGACCCTGCCAGGCGCCGGATGGTTCCGCTTTGGCGAGAAAGCAGCTGCCTCCACATCGCCACCAGCAGTCATCATTATATCATAATGTTAGCGCTCATTAATAAATTATATCTCCCCACAGCGCAGCGCTGTTGGCGACGGAGCATAACGACCACACACCGGCGCGTTGCACATCGAAAAACCCGCCAGACCCGTAAACGCACCGGTCAGGCGGGCCGTTTTCATGCCCAGCATACAACAGGCATGGAACCGCTAACCCGTTGTATGGGTATTACTTACGTTTTTTCTTCAGGTCAATCCAATATGCCGCCTTGAGAAAATACGCAAGGATGGTGAATAGTACCATTATACCAATGACATACGGCCCGATAGCCATTCGTGTAAAATAAGATGGATCCGAGGCGTACCGAAGGAACGCCACAACATCTGCGACGTTTTTATGATATTCGGCAGGAGAAAGTCTTCCCGGAAAAATTACCTGCCCTTTGGGTCCAACCGTACCGCCCCATGGAGCTAATATATTTGGCATCGCAACCATTGGGAAAACATAATTATTCCAACCTGATGGCCGCGCAGGATCCCAATAGAATGACAGCAGGTACGTATAAATAAATTTGGAGCCAAGATACCGGTCCATATGGCTCAAATTTGGAGGAGGCTTTCCTAACCACTTGGCTGCCATGTCAGGGGGCATTGGGGAGACTATTTGTCCCTTCCAGGCCGCACCATTCGGAAGCATGATGTCCTCCTCCACCTCTTTTTTCGTCATGCCAAGATCTGCACGGAGGTACTCGTAACGCAAGGAACTAACTGAATGACACGCCATACAGTGATCTGCGAAATAACGCGCCCCAGCTATTACAGTGGTCCGGTTGAACGTGTAATGCGGCGTCATCCAGTGCACCGTATTTTCCGCCCCCCATGCTATCCCTGGAATCAACATGGACACCAACAAAAAACATAGATATCTGTACGTGCTCATCCTGTAACCCTCTCCGGTACGGGCCGTGTAGGTTCTATCATGCTAACGAACGGCAGCAATAGGTAAAACCCAAGGTATAACGCAGTCGCCACCCGCTCGATCAGAAAATATTTAGGTAACGGCGGTTCCTGACCTATCCATGCTAAAATAATGAAGGAAATCCCCGCAACAATAAGCATTATCCTGTACACCGGACGGTATCTGCTGGACCGAACGGGGTTACGATCCAGCCAAGGCAACAGCAACGGCAGCAATACGGATGTAATCATTATTGCGATTCCGTAATACTTGTTAGGTACTGCACGGAGCATTGCGTAATAAGGCGACAGGTACCAAGGTGGGGTTACATCCGGTAAACTGACCATCGGGTTTGCGGCAAGGAACGTCGTACGTTCCATGAATACCCCATGCATGGTTGGGGCATAAAATATAACAGAAACAAATATGGTCAGCCAAACCCCAACACCAAACAAATCTTTCACGGTATAATATGGGTGAAACGGTACACCATCTAACGGCTTGCCATCTGGCCCCTTGTGTTTCTTGATGTCAATACCGTCGGGGTTGTTCGAACCTACCCGATGCAATGCTACGATATGGAGCGCGATGGCTGCGAGAATAATAAGGAAGAACAGAACCACATGCAGCGCTAGAAAGCGTTGCAGTGTCGCAGACCCGATTCCGGGACCGCCACGCGTCAGGGTAGTAAGAGATGGCCCAACTACCGGCAGTGCGTGCATAATGGACGTAATAACCTCGCCAGCCCAATAAGATAAATTTCCAAATGGCAGCACATATCCGACAAAGGCCTCTGCCATCATTAACAAATAAATAACATACCCGATAACCCAAACAAGCTCCCTAGGGGCACGATGCGATCCATACAGTAGCCCGCGAAACATATGGGTATAAAGCAATATAAAAATTAAAGATACGCCATCAACATGCATATAGCGTATCAACCAACCCCATTTTGTGTCGTACATAATGCCTTGCACTGAAGCAAAGGCATCTTGAGATGTAGGAACATAATGCGCCATCAGAAAAAACCCACTAATCAGCTGAAGCACAATCATCAACAACAGTAACGATCCTGCATAGTATAGAATATTGAAGTTTCTTGGCGCAAAATATTCCGTCATATGCTCCCTTATGGTCTCATCTACCGGGAGCCTCTTGTTAACCCATGCCGAAAATCTACTCATCGGATCCACTCCTCAATTATCAATCTGTCAACACAAGTGAGCTTTGGGATACATATGGGTTATCGTGGCACTCATCTTCTCTGTGGAGAGCTCGTACTCCGGTACTGCCATATTATGCGGGGCTGGGGAACCCTGTATCACCCGTGCAGACAGATCGTACATTGAACCATGGCACGGGCAGTGAAATCCGCCAAGCCACCATGGTGCAACACTTCCTTTCTTCGGCCTATAATGTGGAATACAACATAGATGATTACAGATACGTATCCCGACATACCACTCAGGAACTCTGGAACGATACATGTTGGTACAGTATGGAGGCTGCTGCGGCACTTTGCATAGCGGATCTTTTAAAATCCCTTTTTGCATCGTTTCTTTTAATGTAGCCAACATTTCCGGAGTCCGATTTATTATTATTACTGGTTTCTTCTGCCACGGCACCGTCACCTGCATCCCTGGTTCAATGGGAGTCAGATCTACAGTGGTTGACGATGCCGCTTCGGCCGCTGCCGTTGGCTCCAATGAATCGACGAGCGGCACAGCAACCATTCCGGCCACCACCGCGCCAACTGCGGATGTGGCCGCCGCCAAAAATCGCCGGCGTGTAATATTTTTGTGGCCATGTTCCGAATCTGTAACTATTGTCATTTCTATAACCTCGCTAGTGCTCTGATACAAACAACGTAACCACCAGAGTTTGCCTTGTTCCGTAGGGGTATTTGCGACACCATCCAACTTCGATCGATTTATTACTCAAGAACAGCGAAAACCTGGCGATCATCGTGTTCCGCGTCCAGCCACTCTCTGGCATTCATTATTTGCCCACGTGTATTTTTGCTATCGGGCCCTAACAAATATTCATAAAGTGGCATTATCGCTATCGGTGGTGGAACGGACATTATTGATGCTCCTGGATGTGTCCTCACCCGCATTCCCGTACGGCACGGCCCAGGATTTATCACGTTCACGCGAACGTTGGTGTTTTGCAATTCAATTGCAAGCGTAAGTCCAAGGTGCTGTACTGCCGCTTTACTTACAGCATAGGCTCCCCAATAACCTTTTGCCTCACGAGCGCAGTCATCAGTAATAAAAACGATGGAGGCATCCTCGGATGCTAGCAGCAGTGGCAAACAGGCTTGCGTCAACAAGTATGGCGCGGTCACATTCACCTTCATCGCGCTTTCCCACAACTCCTCGTCGTAATACTGGATCGGTGTCAATATATCGAGTTCCGCAGCATTATGCAGGACCCCATCCAGGCGACCTAAATTCTCTTTCAGGCGTTGTGCAAAATCCTGATAATCGCGCCCCTTGGCAGTCAGCAAATCCATCGGATGTATAACCGGCTCTTTATAACCTGAATCAACGATTTCGTCGTATACACCCTCTAGCTTCCGCTGCGTTCGGCCCAATAACACTACTTCAGCGCCCAAACGGGCAAATTCTACGGCGGCACAGCGCCCAATCCCTTCTCCGGCTCCTGTAACAATGATTACACGCCCGTTCAGCAAGCCATCAACTGGTACATAATTATTCATTAGCACCTCCGGGCAAACTGCGTACATAGGTTGCTAATTCTGTAATCTGCGGCGCCGTTAGCCGGGAGGCAACATACCGCATTATGGCATGTGGATCATTGGTTCTAAGACCTTTTTTGAAATAATGCAGCTGCAATTCTACGTAGGCTCGCCGTTGACCTGCCAAGCGAGGAAAGTAAGGCGGGTCACCTAGACCGGTTGGACCATGGCATGCCATACATGCGGGCACATGAAGGTTAGATATTCCACCTTCATATATCTTCTTTCCTTCTGCTGCTAATTTAGCGTTTACCATTTTTGCTTTCGGTGGAGTCTGGGTAGAGAAGTAATTTGCGACCTGTTGCACCTGTGCCGGCGTCAGCGACGCGGCCATACCCCACATAATAGCCGTTGCCATGGGATCCGCACGCGTATGACTTCTAAAGTTATTGAGTTGCTTAACCAGATAGGGGGCCCACTGACCAGCCAAGTCTGGAAACATTGATCCACTGGGGGATATTCCAGTCATTCCGTGACATGCCATACAGGTGGTGCTTACCGGTTGCGGAATGCCGGTCGCGTTGGTATCCGTCGTTTTCTGTCCACTCGCCACGGACTGTGTTGGAACCGTGACGGCCGCAGCCGAAGAAGCGGTGGCAGCAACAACCTTGCTGTTCGGTGCGCTTGCCGCTCCATAGGCAATGGTGTCAAAAAGCATCGCGCCCATACCGATAAATACGACAGATACCATGGCTACCATCTTGCCGGATTTTTTTGTGTAGCTAAGTTGGACCATCTATCTCTACCCCCGCGTTAGCATATACTTATCATCTAATTAATCTATAACCACATAATGACCCTATATGACTATAAAAACTGATTATGGTCAACCCCTTCGTTGATTATTGAAGATACTGCCTAAACCGCGCATCAAAGCCTGCGTTGAAGGCGGAACAAGAAAGGCCCTGCAGGGATGGCGATCAGGGTCACCATCCCACACGGCCAAGCCCGTCATTTCCCGACCAATCGCTAAACGAGACTAAAACGCTCTCACGGAATGTACTTACAGTGTCGTTGTCTATAAAAATTGAACAAATTTGCAAGTGTCATAAACGCATTCGATGGTCCCAATAAACGTCTTAGCGGGCCTGACTATTCATTTAAAGCAGGAATGCGCTGGGTTTTCCGGGTGAGACAGACCTGGATGGGCATTATCGACAGATGGATGGAGCAATATAGAAGCGACCAAAACGGCAGTTTAGAAAAGTGGTACGGCTGACTTTGCCCTTGCCACTACCCATTAGGCAACAGAAAACCAATGGGTTGCTCACGATCGGTTTTCCGTGTTATATTTCTCTACGAGCGTAGGCGGTACAGAGTGACACAATGAAAAAAACAGGTAGTCTACATGCGCGAAAGCGGCACAGGTTGGCCGCCGCCCGTACTGTTTTGGCGACAGCCGTTGGTTTTGGTGGAATCGCTGTAGCCTTCGCCTTCGGTGGCGAGTTCCCCTCGAAGGTTCCGGTACCAGCAAACAACCCCATGACGCCCCCAAAAATCTCTCTGGGTAAGCAGTTGTTTTTTGATCCACGACTATCCCTTACCGGCGATGTGTCCTGTGAAACCTGTCATAACGTCATGGGCAACGGCAGTGACGGCCTGCCACTTTCGTTTGGGGTGCTTGGCCGGGTGGACACCCCTCGTCACGCACCATCGGTGTTTAATGCCGCCTTCAACACCGTGCAGTTCTGGGACGGACGAGCCGATAGCCTAGAGGCTCAGGCCAAAGGCCCTATCCTTAACCATGTAGAAATGGGCATGCCGAATGCAGCAGACCTGGTCAAACGACTGCAGGAAATACCGGGCTATCGCGATGAATTTCGCAAGGTATTCGGTGACAAGGACCCTATCACCTTCGACCATGTTGTAGAGGCTATAGCCACTTATGAGCGCACCCTGGTGACGCCAAACAGTCCCTATGACCGCTACATCAAAGGCGACAAGGCAGCCCTTAGCAGTAGTGCCATCGAGGGCATGAAAACAATCCGCTCGTTTGGATGTGAGTCATGTCACGCCGGTCCGATGTTCGACAACCCCGGTACGCCGATGGGGACTGGTTGGTTCCAGAAATTCCCGGTGCAGCCACACAATCCGGTCTGTGCCAAATATGTACAGAAATATCATCTCATGGACGATCCAGGTCGTTTCGATGTAACCCACAAAGCGGCAGACATGCATGTCTTCAAGGTCCCCGGTTGGCGCAATGTCGCTCTAGAAGCGCCCTATTTCCAAAATGGCTCCGTGCGAACCCTGCAAACTGCGGTGCGGGTCATGGCTGCCTGTCAGTTGGGTCTGACGGTCACGGATAAGCAGGTGAACGATATCGTTTCCTTTTTAGACAGCCTCACTGGAAAATTCCCCAAGGAAACCATGCCAATCCTTCCAGAGACGCCGAACACCACCATTATGATGAATGTTTCTCGGTTACAACAAGATGCCGTGAAATCTGAAAAGAAGTAAACTTGAACGGGCGTTACAAGCAAGCTTCTGGCGGGCACGGCATACCCCAAAAAATATATCGACTAAGAACAGCCTACCCAGCGCCGGGAACCACTATCACCCATCGCGTTTATCCATTGACTTTTTCATATAAATAGTTACCTTATTGTCATCATCCAAAAAATAGCGATATTCCGGAATGCTATCCGCTTTTATAATTCTCGATAAATCCACTTTAAAATTACGCAGCACAGACCGACTTCCACTTTTACGGTGAAGCGCC
Source organism: Acidithiobacillus ferruginosus (assembly GCF_018854495.1). Classification (GTDB taxonomy): domain Bacteria; phylum Pseudomonadota; class Gammaproteobacteria; order Acidithiobacillales; family Acidithiobacillaceae; genus Acidithiobacillus; species Acidithiobacillus ferruginosus. The sequence continues at coordinate 14,380 of NZ_JABBDR010000105.1, read as the reverse complement.
CCAAGACTGATGACCCACACACTTTGCTTACCAACATGCTTACGGGCAATTTCATATAATCTACGCTCGAGGGGCTTTCGCAGGCGGAAATAGTCGGGATGAATAGTTAAAACTTCCTGCGCGGTAAGTCCGTTCCACAGCCATTCCGATAGTGTGACCTCCACAGCAACCATACGGCCATCCGGGTCAGATTTTTCAATCACCCGCCAACGATCAATAATACCAAATCCTTCCGCATGCCTACTCGCTTTTCCACCCGTCTTGATATTTGTTGTTATGCTGGTACCCCGCAATCTGTTCAGCGCATCTTTCAAACGATCGTAATCATCCCCGCGCACGCCCCGCCCAGTTACCTTGAGCAAGTCGCGGGCCGTAAAACGAATTGTTTTAGATACTTCTAAGCCAGCGTTTATGGCGGCGGTAATTTGGCTCATGCAGTAAATTAAAATATCTTTGTCATGTTGAGTTGCCCGGCCATATTCTGCGTTGCAGGAAACTTCTACCCATTTTTTTCCGTCTTCACTCTCCCATAGCCATGTCGAAGTGTCCTTTTTTGTTGAAAGACTATATAGCGGGGCCTCCATAGAGGCTGGGTCATCTTTGAACGCGTAGTCAATAATATCCAGAGCGAAAAAGTCCGGTTGCCGATGATCAATGGCAGCAGACTTATCTTTTTGGTCTTTTTTTTCAGTGTCTTGCGGCCTATCCGATATGTCCTGAGCACTTGCGTGGTGCTCAATAAATGCGGTGCGGGCACGCTCTAACGCCTCCCGCAGACAAGGATCCTTGATTTGGGAGGCCTCAGCAAGAAAACTGCCAATGTATTGCTTATCTCTAGTCATATGGAATGATCTGTACTATCTTTTTTTCGCTTTATATCCAATAAGACATCATCAACAGCGCGATCAATAGCCGGCAAAATATGCTTTATTAAAAATGTTTGCATAGAGTTTGGAGTGTGTTCTGCTATGAATCGTAGTTTAGACATCTCCACTTCAGTAAACCTAATGTTATAAAGTTCAGTTCTCTTATCGTCACGTAATCCAATCCATGGTAGGGCATCCTTTGATACGTTATAAATATCGGCTTTAGATATGAATTCTTCTACAGTGTTTTCTGATATATTTTTTGGAGCACGTGTAAATCCTACGCTCATCTTATCACCTCATTTATTAGATCCGTAACTTCCGCCTGCGCTTTTCTGTCTACCGGCTGATACTCCAGCACGCTACCTCCTTCTGCAACGGATCGTCGATAAACTATGCGATCTCGTATCATAACATTCGACATCGTTAAATTTTCAAAACTCTGTAACATGTCGCGTGCGGCATAGGTGTCTTGTATTTGTAAGTTTGTTGGTGCACGAGAAAGAATTACCGTTGCGTGCAGATTAGCATTAAATACGCTGGCACTATTTACTAACTCACTCATACGCGCAATAGTCCATAGGTCGAACTGCGATGCCTGAACCGGAATGAGAACCTGTTCAACCGCCACCAGTGCAGCCCTTAACTCCACGGAATCGCGCCCACCCGCATCTACTATAACATCCTGATACCTTGAACTTAGCTCCTTTATTTCATGCTGAAGTGATTTCCCAAATTTCTGTACACACGGTACACGGGTAGAATCATCACGGTCTTCGCGCATGCTCGACCAACCGGATGCGCTGCCTTGCGGGTCGGTATCCACTAGAAGTACGTCACGGCCTTGTAGGCGGAACCCTGCCGCCAAATTGACCGCTATGGTAGTCTTCCCTGTGCCGCCCTTCTCACCGCCGACAAGAAGTATCATATCATATGACGCCGTATTGCGAACTGGTGTATAATGCTAGCATACTGCGTCGTATCATGCCATGGCACATCACGTAATTCGGTATCCAATGATATAATATCCTACGATATCATATCAGTGGATATGATGCATGATTTATCAATGCGCCCACCTTCTCAAGCGCGGTTAGACAGCCGGGATCGTTGGGGGCCAATGGGCACCAAGAATAATCTTGTTAATACTCTCGACGGGCTCTGCAGGAAGAGTTTATCCACAGATTGGACGTGCATCGCTGACTGGGGTAGGAGATGCCCAAGCCGGGCAGCAAGCGGGGTATCGAGCGGTTCAGCACGTTCTGCCCGTTGTATCTCGAAGCTGACCGAGGGTGGACGCGGTTAGCTGCCCATGGTGGCCATCTGTCCAAAGCCGGGGTAGTGTTTCACGACGACTTCCGGGCCGGGAATATCGCTCAGGCCAGTGCCAACCTTAGATTTCGTCAAGGCCTGCGAAGCCCACTTACCCCAACGTGTCACGATATGATATGAGTCGTGATGAAATGATTACGTATGTCATGATTCCATATCATATTAAACTAAGGCTATTTTAGTGCCTCGGTAAAGTCTTGAACCTTCCTTGTTAGATTATTCTCCCAGCTTTTGGAGTCGGAGGTATGAGATGTTTACGATTCGCCAAATCCTGGTGTGGATGCGCTAAGGTGTTAGAGTTTTCGCGTTTGACCGGTTCCCGAACTTGAATCGCCCTCTGGTTCATGATCTGGCTACCGGTCGCCACCTGCAGGAGCAGGCACCCGTCCTCATCGTCGGACGCTGTGGCACCGACAAAAGAGGAACGTTCCCCTTACACCCACGGTTGTTCTAATGGGCTCTCTGCATGCAGCTTGTGCCACAGGTAACCTTGACTGGCGCTTCGGCCAACTCGCCAAGGTAACCCTACTTATCATCGGTAACTTCGGGCTCAAACCCCATACGCCCGCTCCATGATGAGGACTTCCACAACCTCATCGCCGAACGCGACGAGTGGATATCTACTATGCCGACCAGCAATCGCGACTTCACCGAGCAGGGGGACATCTTCCCAATCGGTTACCGTACGGCGCCTATCGAATCATTCTGGATGGCGAAAGTGTCCACGCCTTGCGGTCATTCCCCGAATCACCTAAAACACATATTCTTAACGCCGTTCGAGACCCCCATTTCAGGCGCTTTGATATAACGCCATTACACCGCACATCGGTGGCGCCATATTATCGGTCGGTGACGCCAGTATCCATAAACATACTTGTAGCTCCTATTCTAAATGCCTAATGCCACTATCAAATGCCGACCTCACGTCAACAACGAATATCGTCTATACTCTCAAAAGTTGATGGAGCATTTGTTCTCCAGATACCGAAGGATAGACTTTTACTACTAAGGGTCCTCCATACCGTTAGCGCTTGGCTTCGAGCCAGTGTAGATAACGATCTCCCGTCAAATCATGGGAACGGTAACTACCTGACAAAGCCAGATCGGTTGGCTGCCAATTGAAAAAAGGAGATTTTACTCATGGGATATAAAATACGTTTTCTTGTAAGCGCGTTGTCAGCATCCGCCTTGCTCTGGTGTGTAACCGTTTCGGCGGAAACATCGACAAACGCAATGCAAAATGCTATCAAAAACGGCGCAACACTTTTTGCCTCAACATCCCTGGGAAGTCGCGGTAATTCCTGCATGACCTGTCATCGTGGAGGTGGACGTAGCAAAGGAATGCTACCAAACGGTAAATCCATACCCAGCCTCATCGGCGCTGCGGCTACTTTTCCTCACTATAACAAACGGGCTGGGCATGTGATTACCCTTGATATGCAAGTTGACTCGTGCATCAAAAACGCTCTTATGGGTAAACAACTGCCTTATAACAGCACGAAAATGGTAGCGCTCGTTAGTTATTTAACTTCTCTTTCTCAAGGCAGTAAAATTAACATAATAAAATAACATGATAAGTAGTAACTATAAATAACACGTTATAATATAACATGTTACTGCCGTCATCTACACTAGGAATATAACAAAAAATCCACGACTGAATAAGGCAGGTGTGATTCAACGTCGGCGGAAACTGAAGTATTTTTCTGGTCATGTAGAAGGTTATACCATACTGGCGGGGTCTTTATTTTTAGCTGGAAAGTGGCACTCCCCCAACAGGCGCGTTTGTTCAAGTTCTTCGAGGGGGATTGGCTCCAACTACTTCCGTTATGTGATCGCTAGCGTATTTGAAATCATCAATATCTTTGACCGTACTCACCTGCAGGTGCAGGTGCAGGTCAGAGGATCGTGATGTACTTTCCTTCACTCGGAGCAAGGTGTCGGGCAGTTACATGCGAGCGGGATGGCGGCGGGAAGGACCTGCAGAGGTCCTGCTGTTTCGTTTCCTTGGCGGATAGCCATCACCGTCGCCGAGGTTTAGAAGCATTTCGAGCACGCTCCCCATCGCGGTGATTCCGGTATTCAGGCCTCTTTCCGGAAGCTGATCTGTTTAGGGGAGAGTTTTTCCGAACGGCGCCCAAATCGCCGGCGCTGCAGTTTGGAGAGGTGCTTTCCAAGCGTGGACGAGGTTTCGCAGCCCACGGCGATATGATGGGCACGTTCCGCGCCTTCTGCTTCGGAGGCTTCCTGCTTTTGCAGCAGATCCAGCGCCGGGGCGCGTAAGACGTTGGGGCTGTCGGGAAGCGGTATGGTGTCTAATGGCATGCGTCCATCCGTATCGCTCACTGTGCGGTCGATAATAGTTCTAAGGCTCCAGTATCTGTATGGGCTTTCAAGAATATGCGTCGAGGTTTGCAACCACCTGCCTCTATCGGTGCAGGCAGTTTCAGCCTGTGATCCGACAGCAGCATAATCCCTACTTCTTGATTGGGGTTTAGCCCTTCAGAATGGATGCCCCGGTTTTTTTGGTGAGTGGTCGTTAATTTAGTTAAACAGTTAATACGCGCGCGCGAGTTACGCTTTTTGGAAGGCCCGTTATTATTGGGCTGCGGCCTGTTTTCTGCACCTGAAACCGCGCGTCTGAGTGCATCTGACACCGCGTGTGTTTGCACGTGAACGCGCGTGTTATCGCACTTGAAACCGCGCGTCTGCGCACCTGAAACCGCGTGTCAGATGCACCTGAAACCGCGTGTCAGATGCACCTGAAACCGCGTGTTGGCGAGGTCGTTGGACGGCGGTAAAAAAGGGTCTTCCAGACCGCCGTATCCGGCAGGAATCTGGGGGAACGTTAACTCTAAGCTGTGTACATCAGGGTGACCTTGGATATCCCTTCCGTCGCTTTTGTGTTGAGTGTGCCTGGCTGGGTGATATCTTGGCATACCAGTTTTTGGGAGATTTAGCGATCATGGCCTATAATTAAACGGTCTGATTAACATGTTTAAGCAACGTTAGCACATAATTCTTTTCTTATGTTCTTTATTTCCTCTATTGTGTTTTAGTGGATCGATATCGTAGTGTATATGCACAACATATTGATTATATTGGTATTATTATTGTAACCCGTGAAGCGATCGTGAAATACATGGAAGGGTTGGCCATGTATTTTAATGAGAGCATAAAAAGATGTTGCAAAGTATTACGGTTTGTACTAAATAGAACGTGCAGGTGTTGTTAGCAACGCAACACCGTTGGTTAGGGGTGGGGTCGAGACTAACCAGAAACGCTTCATAAGCTTATATTATGAATTATGTTTGATTATAGGTTTTATTAATTGGCATCGCGTTGTTGTGGTTTGGTGTTACCAGCCTGGCAGGAAGACCGGGCGCATGAGCGTATTTTGTTTATCTAATATGCCTGAAAGCGCATACCGCTATGGAGGGGGTTATGGTGTCATCGTCCGTTGGTTTTAAAAAGAAAAGGTTGATCGTAGCATTAGCAGCAGTTGGTGGAATGGCGTTATCTTCCAGTGCTTGGGCACTGCCATCCTTTGCGCGTCAGACCGGTTGGTCGTGCGCCGCCTGTCACACATCCTACCCGCAGTTGACGCCCATGGGCAGAATGTTCAAATTGCTCGGGTTCACGACCACAAACCTGCAACGGCAACAGAAACTCCAAGCCAAGTTCGGGAACAGCGTCGGCCTGCTCATATCCCGCGTGTCACAATTTTCTATCTTTCTGCAGGCTTCGGCGACCAATGTTGGTGGCGGGCAGGCGGTGTTTGGTGGCACGAATGCAGGGGCATCTCCCAACAATAATGTTCAGTTTCCACAACAGGTGAGCTTGTTCTATGCTGGTGAAGTTACGCCACATATCGGCTCGTTTCTGCACCTCACCTACTCGGGCGGAGGTAGTGGTACTGGTGGGGGCGGATTTAATTTTGATGACTCCAGCATTGTCTGGACCCATCCATGGAAGTTGGGCACGAACAATCTTTTGGTCACGGGCGTAGACGTCAACAATACGCCGACTGCTATGGATCTGTGGAATACCACCCCTGACTGGCAGGCACCATTTTTTAGCTCTGATTATTCGTCCTGGGGCCACGTACCCATGCCTTTTATTGAGGGCTCAGCGGGTGCGGGTTACCCATTGGCAGGTCTTGGTGTCTACGGGGCCGATATCTTCGGGCCGAACAGGGCAAACTGGCTGTACGCAGACGCCGATGTCTATACCAACGGTCAGGGAATCCAAACAAACCCGGTTGGTGGTTTTGCGGCGTTTAACACAGGGCCCGCCGGCAGGCTTTCCGGGGCGGCGCCTTATATCCGTCTGGCTTATCAACACGATTGGGGTGACTGGAACTGGGAGGTCGGCGCTTTTGGCATGTGGTCCAGCGTATATGACGCTTCGATACCTAATGGAAATACCGTCCTTGATGTGAACGGAAATCCGGTATTTATATCAAGCGGACCTAACAGTAACTATAGCGGTGGACCCATTGATACATTCGATGACTATGACTTCGACACCCAGCTTCAATGGCTGGACACCAACGACAATAACAACGTGACAGTTCGCGCCGCATGGGTAAATGAACAGCAACATTTTGGGGGAGTAGGCGGAGTTCTGCCAGCAGGAGCCATATCTGCAAACTCAACGTCACCTTCGGGAAATTTAAACTTTTTCAACATTAACGCGACCTACTGGTACCATGATCACTACGGCATCCAGGGCGGATACCGGAATGTGTGGGGATCCGCCAACCCCGGTCTCTATGGTACCACATACACCAATAGTGGTTCTCCGGATACCAGCAATGAATGGATAGAGGCTTCCTATCTGCCGTGGTGGAATACCCGCTTCTCCTTGCGATATGTCGTATACAACAAGTTCAATGGCGTTGGTTCGGCGTCGTCCAATACCCTTGGATATGGGGCGTCTGCGTATAACACCCTTGAACTGCTGGCCTGGATATCATACTAGGAGCCGATGCCATGACGACATACTTAAACCAAGACCGGTTGCGCAATAAAGAGAACGACACGATGACCCATCCACATAGCAAGATGTATAAGTCAAAAACCTTCCTCCTGTTCAGTACACTCCTGCTGGTGGCCGGGCAGGCGAGTGCTGCAGTCGGCAGCGTCGGCGCGCCAGCACCATACCGCGTCTCCAGCGATTGCATGGTATGCCACGGGATGACGGGTCGCGACACACTCTATCCGATCGTCCCCCGCCTGGCCGGACAGCATAAAAGTTATCTGGAAGCGCAGTTGAAAGCGTATAAGGACCATTCGCGTGCCGATCAGAATGGCGAGATCTACATGTGGCCCGTGGCACAGGCGCTGGACAGTGCGAAAATCACGGCGCTGGCGGATTACTTCAACGCCCAGAAACCACCAATGCAAAGCAGCGGCATCAAGCATGCTGGTGTGAAAGAAGGTAAGGCCATATTCAACCAGGGGGTTACCAACGAACAAATCCCTGCCTGTATGGAATGCCACGGATCGGATGGTCAAGGGGCGGGTCCGTTCCCCCGTCTGGCTGGCCAGCGTTACGGTTACATCATTCAGCAGTTGACCTACTTCCACAACGGCACACGGGTTAATACCCTGATGAATCAGATTGCGAAGAATATCACCGTGGCGCAGATGAAGGATGTGGCGGCTTATCTTTCATCGTTGTAACTGGTCAACAGAAGTTTTCCTGGCAGGCTGAAATTTATAAAAATGGGTCTGCCAGGCATTTGCACCGTCAGATTTATGTGCTTCTCAAAGGAGGTAGAGGTATGGCAGCAAAAAAAGGTATGACTACGGTGCTTGTATCCGCCGTGATATGCGCAGGGGTAATTATAGGTGCCCTGCAGTGGGAAAAGGCGGTAGCTCTGCCCAACCCTTCCGGGCAGGTCATTAATGGGGTGCATCATTATACGATTGATGAGTTTAACTATTATTATAAACCGGATCGGATGACCTGGCATGCCGGGGAAAAGGTGGAATTGACGATTGATAACCGATCGCAATCGGCACCCCCGATTGCGCATCAGTTCTCCATCGGCAGAACACTGGTATCCCGGGACAATGGCTTTCCGAAATCACAGGCTATAGCCGTGGGGTGGAAAGACAACTTCTTTGATGGCGTGCCCATTACCAGCGGGGGCCAGACAGGGCCGGTACCGGCATTTTCCGTTAGCCTCAACGGTGGACAAAAGTACACCTTCAGTTTTGTGGTGCCCAATAAGCCCGGGAAATGGGAATATGGGTGTTTTCTGCAGACGGGTCAACACTTCATGAATGGGATGCATGGTATTCTTGACATACTACCTGCTCAGGGAAGCTAATTTAGGGAGGGCATATGAACGCAGCAAAAGAAAACTTATGGAAAGCTTTCCGTGGCTTAGTGGTGTTCTGGATTATTGGCCTGGCGATTGGCGAAACGCTGATGGCCTGGGGCATCGGTAACTGGCCCATCTTGGGGAGCATCCAGGCGCATATTACCGCAGATGCTACCACATACCTGTTATGGCAGGCCGTAGCCATATATGTGCTGGTCGGCGGTGCGGTTGTATATAGCGCGTTTCGTTTCCGCGCATCGTCCATGTCAGACACTGCGGCGCCGGCTTATCAGGCACGGACCTGGGCGCCTTTCGTGGTGACCTGGCTGGTTTTGGCCATAGGCATCAACCTGGCAAATACCATTTACCCGGGTATGGTGGGTCTGGAACAACTTTGGGGTATCCAGTTAGATACGAAAAACCCACTGGTGATCGATGTTACCGCGCAACAGTGGAAGTGGACGTTCTCTTATCCCAAGCAGGGCGTAACGGATGTTTCACAACTGGTGGTTCCAGAGGGGCGCACCATAGACTTCGTTCTGCGGACAAAAGACGTCATGCATGATTTTTGGGTGCCTGCCTGGGGTGAGAAAAAGGATGTGATCCCAAATGAAGTGCGGCATTTGTTTATTACACCCACCATGTTGGGAACAACCGCTACAAACCCCATGCTGCGTGTACAGTGTTCCTTGATTTGTGGCAACGGCCATCCGTTGATGCGCGCTCCGGTTAAGGTGGTAACACCAGCGGACTTCAAGGCTTGGGTGGCAAACAATAGCTTCTAGTAGACCAGCTGAAGGTTTGCCGGCACCCAACGTAAAAATGTAATAAGGAGTAAGTAATGGCAACTAACGAAATTCAGGAAAATGCGTTGAACAACATGGGAGTGGACAAGACTCCATTTGCGGCCAGCATGCTGTTTCCGCTGTTCCGTGCGACGCTTTGGGGACTAACCGGATATTTTGCTGCAGCGTGGATTACCGCCTTATTGTTCCACACGGTAATAGTAAATCCTTTACCCGCGACAGTGGGTTATGTGGTCGGCTTGATCTGCTGGCTGATGGGCAGCGGTGTATGGGAGGGATGGATACGACGCGCATTTGGAGGAAAAGAAGCACCAACTTACACGGGTATCGAACGTTATTTTCGTTTTGGTCCCGATTCAAAATCTACAGCCGTACGCTACGTGGTATTAAATATAGTAACATTTTTCCTCGCCGGTATGGCCGCCATGGCTATCCGCATTGAACTGCTGACACCAGATTCCACCAGTTGGTGGCTGTCAGAAATTCAGTACAACCAAACGTTCGGTATTCATGGATTGATGATGTTGTTGGGTGTGGTGGCCTCTGCCATCGTCGGCGGTGTTGGCTACTATCTTATTCCGTTGATGCTTGGTACGAGAAATGTGGTATTCCCGAAGCTTCTTGGCCTGAGTTGGTGGCTTTTGCCCCCGGCGACTTTTGCCGTTTTTATGAGCCCTACGATTGGTGGGTTTCAGACTGGATGGTGGGGATATCCGCCATTGGCGCAAAACAGTGGTAGCGGTATTGTGTGGTATGTGCTCGGTGCCGCCACCATTCTTTTTGCGTCGCTACTTGGAGCCATCAATATCGCCGGAACCATGGTGTACATGCGCGCCAAGGGCATGAGCTTGGGTCGCGTTCCGATTTTTGTGTGGGGTTTATTTGCGGCAGCCACCATTCTTGTCGTAGAGTCCCCAGCAACCTATACCGGCGCGCTCATGGACTTATCCGATATGATCGCCGGATCACATTTTTACACCGGTCCCACCGGGCACCCGTTAGCGTATCTGGATCAGTTCTGGTTTTTGTTCCATCCAGAGGTCTACGTTTTCATTTTGCCCGCTTTTGCCATATGGCTGGAGATTCTTCCTGCCGCGGCCAAGCGTCCGTTGTTTGCTAGGGGTTGGGCAATCGCTGGCCTGGTTGGCGTTTCCATGTTGGGTGCAATGTTGGGCGTTCATCACTACTTCACGGCAGTGAGTGACGCACGTATGCCCATATTCATGACCATAACGGAAACCGTATCCATTCCGACGGGGTTCATTTATTTGTCCGCCATCGGGACGATATGGGGTGGTCGCTTAAGAATTAACGCTGCGGTGTTGCTCGTGTTGATGGCGATGATGAACTTTCTGATCGGTGGCCTGACGGGCATATTCAATGCAGACGTTCCCGCTGATCTTCAGCTGCACAACACCTACTGGGTTATTGCGCATTTCCATTATACGATGCTTGGTGGGGTGATCTTTAGCTGGATTGCCGCGTTATACTGGTGGTTTCCCAAGGTTACTGGACGGAAGATCAATGAATTTTGGGGAAAGTTTCACGCATGGTGGTTTTTCGTATTCTTCAATTGTACGTTCTTTCCCATGTTCATAGCGGGCATAGAAGGAATGAACCGGAGAATTGCGATATATCTTCCTTACCTGCATGACATTAACCTGTTTATGTCTATCTCGTCCTTTTTCTTGGGCGCAGGGTTTCTCATTCCGCTGGCCAATCTTTTATACAGTTGGCGCTATGGGCCAAAGGCCGAGGCCAACCCATGGGGCAGCAACGGCCTGGAATGGCAAATAAAATCGCCAACGCCGTATGTGCCATATCCAGCAGGAACTGAGCCAGAGGTTGTGGGCCCGAACGATAACTACGCGGCGGAAGCGAAAGAACCAGTTATTTGGGTGCCTACGCCAAGCAAGTAAATTTAGGAGGAATTGAACCATGACAGACAACAGTTATGCCAAGCTAATGGATCCGGCTTCGGAGCGTGCAAAAAGAGGTGCGTTCTTTTTCCTGATACTTTTTGCGGCCATCATTTTTGCGATGTGGGACCTCGCGCGTTTTCTCTGGGGGGGTACTGCGGTGCCCGCTACATTGAACATGGGCGTGGGCGTTGCGTTGACTGTTCTGATGCTCGTCAGTCTGGTGCCGGTGATGGCGGCCCGCAAAAAACTGGATCAGGGCGATGACGCCGGTATCGTGAGCAGTCTGGCAACCCTGATAGTGGTCTCGTTGGTGATGGCCGGTGGAATCGTCTACAGCTGGACTACCTTAACCATCGGTAGTGGTTATGGCGGGATTTATGACATTACCAGCTTGTGGTTTCTAGTACATTTCGTGGCGGCCATCCTGGCGCTGCTGGCGAGCATCATGAAAATCACCCGTACTCCGGAGCGCGCGAAAAGCGAGCGATGGGTGTCGTATAACGTATTAACCTTCTGGGGCGGTGTGGTTATTCTATGGGTTGCATTTTTTATTGTCTTCTATATTGCATAAGTTCGTATAGAAGATTATCTAATAGAGTGAGGGTAAGACAATGGATATGTCACATTTATCGTTCGTTATCCCGTCCGGAGCTGATAATCCGACGTTCTTCTGGCTGACGGGGTACATTGGGTTTCCTGTGGTGTTTCTTAGTGCATACTTTTGGTGGGTATTAAAGGAGGCAAGCAAGGAAGATCGGCTGCGTATTCTAAAAAAGGGAGAAAACGGCGCATCTAGCAAGGCATGATGTTCCACGGATGGCCGTGCGAGTAACGGACGGCCATCCGGATTTGTTTTGCGTTTTACTGTGGCGCCGTCGTTACCCATGCTTCAAAGGAGGTAAATCATGAACAAGGAAGGCGGTTTAATTTCTCACGATGATCGCGATGATGGCGTATGGGATGGAAACATCGTGTTGATCATAGGATTATTGTGGGCTATTATTGCTTTGGGTGGCTATTATGTTACTCTTAGAGTGCTGTTTTGAGATAATTTCCCGGTTGTAACGGGCGATGAATACCGTGTGGTAGCATATTAAAATGCCAGGTGGCCCGGTAATTGTTTTGTAGGGCGGCTGGTTCTACTCAGGTTAAACGTTAAGGAGAAGGGATAACTTATGTATACACAGAACACTATGAAAAAGAACTGGTATGTGACTGTTGGTGCGGCTGCGGCTCTGGCTGCAACGATTGGCATGGGCACCGCGATGGCCGGTACTCTGGATACCACGTGGAAAGAGGCGACGCTTCCTCAAGTAAAAGCCATGCTGGAGAAAGACACCGGGAAAGTCAGTGGTGACACCGTCACCTACAGTGGCAAGACGGTACATGTGGTCGCGGCGGCCGTGCTCCCGGGATTTCCATTTCCGAGCTTTGAAGTTCATGACAAAAAGAACCCGACCCTGGAGATTCCCGCAGGGGCAACCGTGGACGTGACCTTCATTAACACCAACAAGGGATTTGGTCATAGCTTTGACATCACCAAAAAAGGACCTCCTTATGCGGTTATGCCGGTGATCGATCCCATTGTCGCAGGAACTGGATTTAGTCCGGTCCCAAAAGATGGCAAGTTCGGATATACGGATTTTACCTGGCATCCGACTGCGGGCACTTACTACTACGTGTGCCAGATACCGGGGCATGCCGCCACCGGTATGTTCGGGAAGATCGTTGTCAAGTAATGCCCGGATGGTTGTTCGGGTAACGACGCTTTGCTAGTGTAGACCCTGGTGGCCAGGGCGGGATGGTTATCTTGCCCTGGCCATTGGTATTTATTATAAAATACGAATCTAAAGTCTTGCGGTATGCTTTATATGATGTTATGAGTATACTTGCATGCAACGTATGATGATTGGTTAAGTTTGTTGAACTATAGAACACGATAACAGGATTGCCTCGGTACATATATTAATTCATCCAGATAAACTCCCAAACACAGATAGCCTGACGTTTCTTCATTTAAGGTGGTAAATATGCGGCGCAACATTCATCATGGGGTATCGGACGGGGTTACGTACCAGGATACGAACGGCATTCCCCACGCCGTAGAAGGGGAGATGACGCCGGTAGTACGGGTGATTGGCTGGCTGATTACCGGGATGCTGCTGGTGGCGGTGCTGGCCGGGTTGTGGCGCGGCATGAACAGCCACCAGGGTTTTATAGTGGATGTCGTCAACGGCCTCAAAGCCAGCGAGGTGGGTTTTGCCATCGTCCTGATCCTGCTCGGCAGTATCGTTGAGGGTTTTGGCTACGGTTTGTCCTTGGGGACCCGCTGGCCTTACACGCGCAACATCGCGGTACTGATGGTGCGTGGTGATCCTGAGGCTGCACATCGCTTGGTAGCGACCCTAGTCGGTCTGGTGGCCCTTGCGCTGGTGATACTGTCGCCAAGTATCACTACGATCAGCGGGTTGTCCCTGATCGTAGTTACCGCCCTGTTCGGGATGGGCACTTTGTATGTCCTCGCTGGCAGGGCCCCGGCGTTCGTTCACGGCACCCACGGTCTGCTCGCCTATGGAGTCTTCCTCGTTTACCTGACCGGTCTGGTCTATCCGGGGCTCGACTTCTGGAGCTACCTCAGTGCCGTAGGCGCTCTGCATGCCCTGCTCCTCGCCGTATTTCTCGGGGGCATGACCACCGGTCAGCGCGGCTTCGGCACTGCCATCGGCCCCTTCGTCAAACCGCAGAAGGCTTCACAGTGGACCATTGCTGCCCACGTCAGTGCGGCCTTGTTGCTGGTCGCCACCCTTGGCTGGATGATGCCGGCCTATCCTGTCGCTTTTTATCTGGCGGTAACCCAGGTTGCAGTTGGTTTTTTATTGTTTCATGCGGTGAATCTCAAACCCCGGGATCCTGGCGTCATGGTGGTCTTTCACCAGTCCATGGTCCTGCTCATGTCTCTCGCCATTGTCCTGCAGTGGCGTTAATGAGGTCCTAGCGTCATGTTAAAAGAAGGATTACACAGCGACGGCATTGGCGATCTTACTGGTCCCCGGGCACGGCCGTCTTTTCTTCGCGACCTCTGGGTTCTGGCCAAGGCGCGGGTGGTTTCGCTGCTGGTAT
>NZ_JABBDR010000104.1 GCF_018854495.1 Acidithiobacillus ferruginosus | reverse complement strand
CCCGCCCCGCCGATGCCGCCCGATCCAGCGCCACCCGCAGATTCCGGCAGATGTCGCGGATCACCGCCGCCGCCCGCTCCCCCACCATGCCCCGGGTGTTGCTGAGGATGAAAAAGAGCGGGGCCGGATCGCTCAGGGCGACGCCCAGCGTTTCCACATCCCAGCGGGTGAGCAGCAGGCACGAATGCACGGTCTGCGAACCCGTGGGATCGTCGTCAATGATGATGATTTTGTTGTCGGCATCGGCCATTCGTTGGGATCCTTATCCGGCGTTGAGGCCGTGGATCTTACCGACGATACTCTCGACGGTCATGCCGTTGAAGGCCATGAGCTCGGCCGGGGTGGCCGTGGTCTCACCGCGCAACCAGGCCAACACATCGCGCTGCCTCGCCCGACTGCGCAGCAGCACCGGCTCCAGCGCTCCGGAAGTGCCGCCGGTGATGCCCAGCAGTACATCACCGGCGAAGAGGTCGTGAAAGTCGGCGTCGCACATGAAGTCCTTATCCGCCTCGGAAACCGTATGCGCGGCCACATCTATCGGGCGGTAAAGCTGGCGGGGGTTGATCACCGACACGATCCGCACCCGGTATCCCTCCTTCTCCAACACCTGCCTGGCGGCGAAAACCGGTAGCAGGACCAGATCCCCGGTCACTGCCAGGGTCACAGTGCCACGGCTGCCCGTACCCGCATCGTGCAAGAGCGTCGCCCCCTTGCGCACCGCCTCCCGCGCCTGTGTCATGGTCAGCCGCACCGGCAGTGGACTCTTGGAAGCGATAATGACCATCGACTTGTTGACGCTGTTCACCGCGTACTCGTAGGCGGCCTGAATGGCGTTGGCATCCGTGGGATAAAGCAGGAAGACATTGCCGCTGCGCATCTGAGCGGCAAAGTAGTTCTCGATCTCCGGGCGCTGGTGGGTCCAACCGTTGCGGCCCTGCTCCAGCGCTCCGGCGGTGAACATACAGACGGTGGACGGGGTCTTGCGCCGCAATTCCGCCATCGCCTGCGCGACCGTCTGCATGATGGGCCAGCCATTGATGGCAAAGGATTCATAAGACAGCCACAAGGAACGGCTGCCGAAAAGGGCCAACCCCGCCGCCAAACCCGCGCAGGCATCCTCGTTCAGGGGTTCATAGACCTGTCCGCCAGGCTGCTGGTTGTAAAGCGGGTCCTCTGTGGGATGGCGGATTTTCAGGGCGTCATTGATGTTCTTCATGGCCGAGGCTTCGTTGCCGTCGGCATTGGTCACCACGAAGCGCGGGTCCTGCTGCCCCAGCCAAGCCACCAACGCGCCCATGGCGGTGGCGGGCACGACCTGCTCGCCCAAGGCGAAATCCTGCAGGGGAAATTCGCCCAGCTTGGCAATTTCCAGCACTTGCTCGGTCACCGCTGTCTTGGCGGCGGGGCCACCCCCGGCACGCGCGAAGTTTTCGCGCACCAGCGCCCAGGACTCGGGACTGAGGGCGCGACGCTCCAGGGCGCTCTTGATTTCCGGGGAGTCCGGAGTGTCTTTGGGATACAGATTGTGGGATTTGGCCCCCAGCACATGCACACCAGCACCCTTCATCTGCTTGAGGATAAAGGCGGTGTGACGTCCGCTCAGGGCATTATCCGCCGCCTTGGCCACACCGGCCAGCACGGCTTCCATGAAGGCCAACCGCTGGCCAAAGGAGAAGCGCGCGGAGTCGACATAGGCACCTTCCTGACCGGCATCGTCGAAGTCCCTGGCATCCACCAGGATGACTTCGTCGAAGTCATGGGCGTGCCAGTAGGCGATCATCTCGTCATTCGTCATCAGGGAAACCATGGAGTGATGTTCCTGGCTGAAACCATTCCAGACCAGCACCGGCAGGTAGTTGGTGACCCGCGGATAAGCGAAGTGGAAGTGCTTCATGGCGCTCAACACATAAGGCTCCCCAAAACCGCCATCACCGATGGTCACCGGGAAGAGGGTGCCAGGGTGCAGCAACGCGCCCGCCATGGCAAAGTGCTGTCCCTGCCCCAATGGGCCCGCGGGAGCCAACAGGCCAGGGATCGCCCCGGAGAGATGGCCAAGCAGGCCATGCTGTTCGCGGAAACGCGCCATCATGTCGTTCATGTCGCGGATACCCATTTCCTCCAGGGAGCGGTCGAGGAACATGGCGCTGTAGAAACCGGGGGCGTGATGACCCACTTCGGTGACAATGTTGGTGTGGCCGAGCATCACCAGCGCGGCATACGCCTCCGCACTGGAGGCAAAGCCGCCAGGATGTCCGGAGGACTTGGCGGCGCAGATCTGCAAAGTGCAGTAACGCAGGGCGTCAGCCATGAGCAGGGTCTGGTAGACGGCTTCCATGGCCGCAGGATTGGGAATGGCCTTGTGTCCGGCGGCAATGGCGGCACTACGACCATACTCCGCGAAATTCGGCCAGGATTCACCAAAATGGAACATGCCGGCGCAAAAGGCGGGGGCGCTGTCGGGCAAGGCGGTATGGGCGGTCATGTGCGGTCATCCTGTGACAAAAAGAAATTGCATACACTCTAAGCAAGACTGTATGATTCCGCAATGGGCAATCGTTTCCACAATACGGAATATTTTATGTCAACATCTACCACCGACAGGAACTCCTCCATCCAGGTCATCGCCCGCCTGCGTGCTCTGCTGGACGCCCTCGCGGCGGAGGGGGGCAGCGCACCACTTAAAATACTCGCCGCCATCACCGGGCTCGCACCCTCCACCGCCTTCCGCATTCTGGCGTCCGCGCAGGATAACCAACTGATCGCCCGCGACGCTGGCGGCCATTACCGCTTCGGCCCGCGCTTGCAAGACTGGGCGCAGCTAGCCCATGGCCGCAGCGACCTGCGCGCCATCGCCCGGCCTATCATGGCTTGGCTGCGCGATCAGGTGCAGGAGACGGTGAACCTCACCATCCAGGAGGGCGACGAAGTTGTCTATGTAGAGCGCGCCACCTCGTCGCGGATGATGCGGGTGGAGCAGGTGATTGGCAGTCGCGCGCCGCTACACACCACCGCTGTCGGTAAGCTCATGCTGGCGCTGAATGGCGAAGCTGCTGTCCGAAGTTATGCCAACCGCACCGGCTTACCGGCGCTTACTGTACATACCCTGTGCCAGGCCGATGCCCTCTGGAAAGATGCCCGAAGCGGACTTGAACGTGGCTACGCGCTGGACAATGAGGAAGCCGAGATCGGCGTCGGTTGTCTCGGCGTGCTGCTCCGCAACCGATTGCCCTGGAATGTCGGCCTCAGTATCTCCGCGCCTATTGAGCGTCGCCAGGAAAGCTGGGTACCGATGCTACAGGACGCTGCCCGGCGGATAGACAGGGCCCAACAGAAAAATTTAGTACCATCAATAAGTTGAATGGCTTATAGGTTACGTAGCGTGATAGGCAACGAGTAAACCCTATTGAAGAGCTTGAACAATATGGGGGAGTCTGACTTCTCTGGTCCATGCATCATCGGTTCCGGCTCCTCGCCTTCCCAATGCGAGGTCGCCGCCCGATGCTGTCACTAGTAGTTAGGCAAGATATCTCGGTTCCCAAACAAGGGGCGGGTATGTATATGCCTGGTTCGCAGAACACGCCGATCTGCCTGCACATTTGCATTAGCACATGCGGGCATGTTGCCTTTCGCAAGAGTGACAGCGTCGGCACTCAGTACTAACCCGTTTTCGTGACTCAATGGCTGGCCTACACACGATCTGGTGATAACTGCCGTTTTTAGATTGAAATGCTAGCTGATGGGCACCCTCAATTACGTTTAATCTTTGTTAAATACAATAGTAAATATATTTAACTTTTAGTAATCATTTACTTCCCCCATACTTCACTCCAGTCAACGTCCTCTATGCGCACTGACGGATCCGATGAAGAGTATTTTTTCCTGTGATATCGGGCGCGAGCCATGAGGTCCCGTGACAAACGCAATGAGTGTTCCGGATGATCCGGACTTGAATGGAGCAATGGGAGGTTTTATGTCGCTTTTCAGGCAGATGGTAAGACCCACAGAAGACTTGAGGCTTTCGGCTTTCGAACTTGCACAGAACATTGATGCCATTTCGTCAAAGGAGGCGCCGTTCCATGACGAATTCAATGGCGCCCACGCACGGGCGGCAGGGCATTATGTCTGTGTACGTTATCACCGCAATCAAGAACCGTCTCATCTCAGCATCTATGAAGCGCGCCGTTACTTAGCATGGCTCCGTGCCGGTCATGTTGGAACCCACTGGAATGTGGCGGATTGACCAAATGAAGTCGGGGTTGCCATGGCAACCCCATGGCCTGTATTTTTTGGGGAGTCATGCCATCAAATGCGTGAGATAGAGCATGCAAAATATTCGCGTTTAAAAAACGCCATCTACAATGGTTCACGCGTGGCCCTACTTACTCAGCACGGCAAGGAGAAAGTCGTCGCTCCTATACTGGCCTCCGCCATTGGTTGCGATGTTGTCCTGGTGACAGGCTTTGACACGGACCAGCTGGGTACCTTTACCCGCGACATCCCCCGTGCTGGTACCCAGATCGAGGCGGCGCGGAAAAAGGCCCGCATCGGTATGGATCTGGCGCATTTACCCCTGGGGCTCGCTAGCGAGGGCAGTTTTGGGCCGGACCCATTTACCGGGCTGTTTCCCTTAAACGTAGAGATGCTCGCCTGGATCGACGATACGCTCGGGATCGAAGTGGTGGGTGTTGCCTCGGGTAGAACCAACTTCTCTCATCTGCTCGCTGCCAACTGGGAGCAGGCCGAGACATTCGCCCGTGCGACAGATTTTCCCGAGCATGGAATGGTAGTGCGCCCGCGCCATGAGGACGACTCCCGCGTCCGCAAAGGGATTGCCGACTGGGCATCACTGCGCGAGGCCTTTTTCTGGGCCTGCGGCGAGGCGGACAACGGCTGCGCCTTCCTGGAAAGCGACGTGCGTGCCCATATGAATCCCATGCGCATGGAGATTATTGCTTCGGCCACACGGGATCTCGCACGCAAGCTTTGCACCCCATGCCCGATCTGCAACACGCCCGGCTTCCAGATCGTGGAGCGCATCCCCGGCTTGCCTTGTGAGGATTGTGATTCCCCGACGCGGGACACCCGGGCGGACATCCACTGTTGTGCCAGGTGTGGCCATCAGGTCACGCTGGAACGCCCGGAGAAGGCCGCTCCAGCGGGCCACTGCGACTGGTGCAATCCGTGAATCAGAAACGGCATGGCAGCCATGTGTCGGCAGCCCGAATTGAGGAGTATCCCATCATGACAACGATTACCGAGGCAGTGCGGGATGTTCCAATAGCACGTTTGTTTCTTTTCGTGCGGAGAACAGACGACCTTGCCAGTGCCTGCCAGCAGGTCGATGAGTTTCTTGCGTTTTGTCGCAGTCGCCAAAACGATTCCTTTACCAATGAACGTTTCTTGGGCGCCTGGGTGGATAAGCACACAGTCACCAACCTTCCTCAAGAATGGGTACGGCCATTGTCAGCCGCACAGACCCTTCTTCTAACAATGCGGGAAATTTTTGCCTTGTGGGGTATCTGGTCAGTCGCCTCGATCGAGGCGGTATGCCGGCCCCCGGTGTCAGGGTAGTTGTCGCCTCTCTGAAATGGAGTCAGGCGTAGGGTGGGGGCGGAAAGTGGATTATCGA
>NZ_JABBDR010000103.1 GCF_018854495.1 Acidithiobacillus ferruginosus | reverse complement strand
CCAACCATCCGCGTCTACCTTATACTGGCCCTATGGGGTCTTTTGGGATGGCACCCGGCTCTATGTCGCGGATTCGGGTAACCGCCGCGTCCTCTGGTGGGAGGGCATTCCCACGGAAACTGGACAACCCGCGGACGGTGTCCTGGGCCAGGCGGATTTTCATTGCCGGGACGAGAACGGAGGTCACGAAGCCGACGCCATGAGCATGCGCTGGCCCCATGCGATAACCCATTTCGGGGATTGGCTGGTCATGGGGGATGCGGGGAACAACCGGGTGCTGCTCTGGCGTGGGGCGCCACAGCGCAATGGTCAGGTGGCCGATATGGTCCTCGGACAGCCTGACTTTGTTCAGAACGCCCACAATCGCGGTAATTACTTCCCCAATGCGGCCTGCTTCAATATGCCCTATGGCGTGACCGCCACGGAAAACTGGCTGATCGTGGCGGATACGGCCAACAGCCGGCTGTTGGGCTGGCAGGCGGACGATCTGTTGACGGGCGCTCCGGCACGCACCCTCGCCGGTCAGGATGGTTTCCAGCACAAGGGGGACAACCGCTGGGGCGTAGTGGGGCGCAATACGCTATGCTGGCCCTATGGGATTTCTGCTGCGGGAAGAAGCGTGATCATTGCCGACTCGGGTAACAACCGCGTGCTGTTTTGGGACAGGCGGTCATGAATTCCCCCGCGGACCGGGTCGCAACCCTGGGCGAGGAAGTCCGGGTGCGCGGACTGGTTCAGGGTGTTGGATTCCGTCCCGCGGTTTGGCGCATTGCCCGCGACTGCGGGTTGTCGGGCGATGTGTGCAACGATGGGGAAGGGGTGCTGATCCGGATCTGGGGGCCTGCAACAGAGCGGGATCGATTTCTGACCCGCCTGCGCGACGAACGCCCCCCCCTCGCGCGCATTGACGAGGTGGTCCGCGGATATTTGCGCGAAGACCCTCCTGAGGGACCTTTCGGGATCAGCACCAGCCGCTCCGGGCACGTACATACGGGAGCGGTGCCTGACGCCGCTACCTGTCCCGCCTGCCTGGAGGAGATTTTCGACCCCTTCCATCGGCGTTATCGTTACCCTTTCACCAATTGCACACACTGTGGTCCGCGTTTTTCGATCCTCGAAGACATCCCCTATGACCGCGCCCATACCTCCATGGGCGTCTTTCCGCTCTGCAAGGATTGCCGTGCGGAATACGAAAATCCGCAAGACCGGCGCTTCCACGCGCAACCGGTGGCCTGCCATGCCTGCGGCCCGAAGGCTCGGCTCGTCCGGCTCGATGGCCACGCGGTCAGTGCCGACCGGTATACCCAACTGGACGCGGTGGACGCGGCGACCAACCTCCTCAAGCGCGGGGAAATCGTGCTCATCAAAGGGCTTGGCGGTTTTCATCTCGCCTGCGATGCCACGAATGACCGTGCGGTGTCCGCCTTGCGCCTGCGCAAACACCGTCCCCATAAGCCCCTGGCATTGATGGCCAGGGATCTGGAGGTCGTGCGTCGCCATGCGCACGTGAGCCGCGCAGAGGAGAAGTTGCTGCAGTCTCATCGGGCGCCCATCGTGCTGCTGAACCGTCTGGACAACGACTCCCTGGCGCCCGGCATTGCGCCGGGGATGCGGCGGCTCGGATTTATGCTGCCTTATACCCCCCTGCACCATCTCCTGATGCGCCGGATAGACCGACCGATCGTCCTGACGAGCGGCAATCTTTCGGATGCTCCACAGGTCATTGACGACGCGGCCGCCGTCCGGACGCTGCGGGGAGTGACCGACTGGATGCTGACCCATGACCGGGCGATCATCAACCGTGTCGATGATTCTGTGGTGCAGATGGCGGGAGACGATACCATGATCCTGCGCCGGGGGCGTGGCTACGCGCCGGAGTCGTTGCCGCTGCCCGCGGGTTTCGGGGCGTCGCCAGACCTGCTGGCGCTGGGCGGGGAGCTCAAGAACACGTTCTGTCTGATCAAGGACGGACAAGCCATCCTTTCCCAGCACATGGGCGATCTCGAACAGGCAGCGGTCTGGGACGACACTGTCCGGAACCTCGCCCTCTACGCCCGGCTCTTCCAACATGTGCCCAAGGCCGTCGTGGTGGACCGCCATCCCGAATATCTGTCGCGCAAGTGGGGGGTGGAGATGGCGGAGGAGGGCGATCTCCCCCTGATTTCCGTGCAACACCATCACGCCCATATTGCCGCGGTCATGGCGGAACACGGCCTGCCGCTGGAGCATCCGCCGGTCATCGCCCTGGCTCTGGACGGTATGGGTCTGGGCGATGGGGGCGCTTTGTGGGGTTGCGAGTGCTTGCAGGTGAGTTACCGCGAAATCCGCCACCTGGGTGGGTTGCGCCCTTCCGCCCTGCCGGGGGGTAGTCGCGCGATGCGTGAACCGTGGCGTAACGCCTTTGTGCAGCTTGCGGACGCCTTCGGCTGGTCCGTAGCACGCCAACGGTTCGCCGATCTGGCCATCGTGGAATACCTTGCCGAAAAGCCGGTGGCGCAGTTGTTGCACATGCGGGACAGGAACGTCGGCTCGCCGCTCTGCAGTTCTGCCGGGCGGCTGTTCGACGCCGTCAGCGCGGTCTGTGGCCTGTGCATGGACCGGGTGAGTCATGAAGGGCAGGCGGCCATGCTGCTGGAGGCCTGTGTCGATCTGTCCATCATGGGGGATGCCTCAGAGCCGGGTTATCCTTTCGGCATCGTCGAAAGCGAAAAGAACTTCATTCAGATGGATCCGCGAACCCTGTGGCAGCCGCTGCTGGGCGATCTCCAGGGTGGGGTTCCGGTGGCGACGATTGCCGCGCGCTTCCACAAAGGCTTCGCCGTCGGCCTGGCGCAATTGCTCAGGGGGGCGCTGGGTGCCACACCCTGGACCTCCACCGTCGCTTTGTCCGGGGGTGTTTTTCAGAATCTGACCCTGCTGCGGGCGACCCGGGAGGCTCTGGAATCCCAGGGGCTGGAGGTTCTGGTTCCGCATCTGATCCCCGCCAACGACGGCGGCCTGGCTTTTGGGCAGGCTGTGGTGGCGGCCGCTCAAATCGTCGCTGGCCAACATCATATTGCAGGAGGGCATGAGCCATGTGTCTAGGTATTCCGGGTCAGATCACGAGAATCATCAGTGCGCGTGAACGACGGGCGGAGGTGGCAATCAACGGGGTACGGCGGGAGGTCAATATCGCCTGCATTGCCGATGCGGAGCACCCCGCGGAGTCCTGTGTCGGTGACTGGGTGCTGGTGCATGTGGGTTTTGCCATGAGTCGCATCAGCGCGGAGGAGGCAGCCCTGACGCTGGATGTGCTGACGCAACTGGGCGAAGCCCAGCTGGAAATGGATCGTATGCGGGAGTCCGGGCGAACGGGTCCCATGGCGTAATCGCCGGGAGGTGCAACTATGGATCCTCTGCAGGAGCTCTATCCTTTTCTGCACGGTCAGGCCAAAAATCCGCAGCGGGAAAGAACGGCGCTGCTGGAGTCCGTGCGGCAGAAATCCGCCGAAAGCCGGAACGTCAAGGCGCAGTTTTTTGCGGCGCACGAGGAGGCGCTGGTTTCCATGGCGGCGGCCCTGGCGGCGGTTTACCAGAGAGGCGGCATGCTCTACACCATGGGTAACGGTGGCTCCTCCTGTGATGCGGACCATTTGGCGGTGGAGTTCATGCACCCCGTTACCACAGGCCGTCCGGCCCTGGCGGCGCACAGTCTGGTGAGTGACCGGGCCATGCTGACCGCCGTCGGTAATGACGTGGGTTTTCAGCATGTGTTTTTACGGCAACTGACGGCCCTGGCAAGACCGGGGGATGCACTGTTCGGCTTTTCGACCAGTGGCAACTCCGCCAATCTCATGGCCGCCTACCGCAAGGCCCGGGAAACCGGCATGATGACCTTCGGCCTTGCCGGCATGCAGGGGGGTGAGATGCAGGCGAGCGGCCTGGTGGACCACCTTTTGGTGGTGGCGACGGACAGCATTCACCGTATCCAGGAATGCCACGTCACGACCTTTCACATACTCTGGGACCTGGTGCATACCATCCTGGCAGACCGGCGCGGAGACTTGCGGGCGGAGGTAACCGAAGATGCGTTACGTGGATGAGTTCCGGGATCCCGAAAAGGCCCGCTATCTGGTCAAGGATATTCAAAGGCTGGCGGCGCTGATCCCGGCCGCCGCGAACCGGCCGTTACAACTCATGGAGTTTTGCGGTGGTCACACCCATACCATTTTCAAATACGGTATCGAGCAGATGTTGCCGCCCTCGGTGGAACTGGTGCATGGGCCGGGTTGCCCGGTCTGCGTGCTGCCCATGGGCCGGGTGGATGATTGCGTGGCCATTGCCGAGTGTCCGGAGGTGATATTCACCACCTTTGGCGACGCCATGCGGGTTCCCGGCTCGCGCAAGAGCCTGCTGCAGGCCAAGGCCACGGGCGCTGATGTGCGGATGGTCTATTCACCGCTGGATGCGCTGGCCATCGCCAGAGATAACCCGGACCGGGAAGTGGTGTTTTTCGGTCTCGGTTTTGAAACGACCATGCCGGCGACGGCGCTGACCATTCTCGCCGCAGAACGCCAGCGGGTGGCCAATTTTTCCGTATTCTGCAATCACATCACGACGCTGCCCACCATCAAGGCCATTCTCGACTCCTCCGATATGGAGCTGGACGGTTTCCTGGGCCCCGGCCATGTCAGCATGGTGATCGGTACCCATCCCTATCACTTTATCGCCGGGCATTACCACAAACCCGTGGTGATCGCGGGATTCGAGCCTTTGGACATCCTGCAGTCCCTGTGGATGCTGCTGAAACAACTGGCCGAGCGGCGCTGTGCGGTGGAAAACCAGTACGCGCGGATCGTTCCCGAAGCCGGCAACACCCAGGCACTCGACGCCATCCAGCAAGTGTTCGAGATTCGCGAGTACTTCGAGTGGCGGGGGCTCGGCTCCATCGACCACTCCGGGGTCAGTATCCGCAATCGCTTTGCAGCCTTCGATGCCGAGCGCCGCTTCAGCGTACCCAATCTGTCCATTGCCGACCCCAAGGCGTGTCAGTGTGGAGAGGTGCTCAAAGGAGTCATAAAACCCTGGGAATGCAAGGTCTTTGGCGGGGCATGCACCCCGGAAACGCCGCTGGGCTCCTTGATGGTTTCGTCGGAAGGGGCATGTGCCGCCTACTTCAACTATGGAAAGATGTCGGGAGAGGTTCCCGCTACGGTAGAGGAGGTGTCCTGATGGCTGCAAATCCGCAACCGCGCGTCAAAAGACCCCATGGTGAGGTGGTCAATCTTTCCCATGGCAGTGGTGGCAAGGCCATGCGGGATCTGATCGAAGGATTGATTCTGCCCGCCCTGGGCGCCTCCAGTGCCACGCCGCTGGAGGATCAGGCCCGCATCGATGTGCCGGAAATCCTTGGGGACGGTGGCCGGATCGCCTTTACCACGGATTCCTACGTCGTCGATCCCCTCAGCTTTCCGGGCGGCGACATCGGCACGCTGGCCATCAACGGTACCGTAAACGATCTGGCGGTGGGCGGCGCACGGCCCATCGTGCTGAGTTGCTCCCTGATCCTGGAAGAGGGGCTGCCCTTCACCATTCTGGAGAAGATGATGTGCAGCATGGCGCGGGCGGCACAGGCGGCGGGGGTCGGGATCGTCACCGGGGATACCAAAGTGGTGCCCCGGGGCAGCGCGGACAAGCTGTTCATCAACACCGCCGGCATCGGAATCATCCCGAAGGGCGTCCATCTGGAGATCGCCCGGATCCGACCGGGTGACCAACTGCTGTTGAATGGTCACCTGGGGGATCATGGCGCCGCCATTTTGAAGGCACGCGGCGATCTGGCCCTGGACGCCGATGTGGAGAGCGATTGCCAGCCCCTGCACGGGATTATCGCCGCACTGCTGGCGGCGGCGCCGGGCACCCGATGCATCCGCGACGTGACCCGCGGCGGGCTGGCCACGGTGCTCAACGAATTTGCCGGGGGGGCTGGCGTGGGTATGCGCATCGTGGAGGATAGCATTCCCGTCCGTCCCGTGGTCAGAGGCATTTGCGAAGTGCTCGGCCTGGATCCCCTCTATCTGGCCAATGAAGGCAAACTTCTTGCGGTGGTGCCAAAGGAGGAGGCCGGGGCTGCCCTAGAGGCGCTGCGCTCCTGCCCGGAGGGCACCTATGCCGGGATTATCGGCGAGGTGCTCGCGGGGCCTCCCGGAAGGGTCGTGCTGAGCAGTCATTTCGGCGGTGAACGCATCGTCGATATGCTGGTGGGCGAACAGTTGCCGCGAATCTGTTAGACGAGGAACGGCGATGCACGAACTCGGGATCACCCGCAACATTGTCTCCATCTGCAGCGAGCAGGCCCGTGGTCGCAAGGTGACCAGGGTGCGGCTGGAAGTGGGGTTGTTATCGGGGGTGGTGCCGGACTCCATCCGCTTTTGCTTCGACGTGTGCAGTCAGGGCACGCCGCTGGAGGGCGCCGACCTCGAGGTACTGGAGATTCCCGGTGAGGGCGAATGCCGGTCCTGTGGCAAACGTGTCCCTCTCCGGCAGGTATTCGGGCATTGTCCGTGTGGTGCGGGCGACCTGATCTGTGTGGCCGGTAAGGAACTCAACATTAAGGATATGGAGGTGCAGTGATGTGTAAAACCTGTGGATGCTCCGATGGAGCACAAACGCGGATAACGCACCTGGGTGTTGCGGGCTCCCATCCCCACCCCCACCCCCATGTACCGGCGGACGGGGAGGCCCACCTGGTGTCTTTGGAGGCGCGGATTCTGGACAAAAATGACCGCCTCGCGGAGCGCAATCGCGGTTGGCTGGCAGGACGGGGCGTGCTTGCCCTGAATCTCATGAGTTCACCCGGCGCCGGGAAGACGACCCTGCTGGAAAAGACCCTGGCAGAACTGGCGGACGAGTTCCCCCTGGCGGTAGTGGAGGGCGATCAGGAAACCACCCACGATGCGGAACGCATACGCCAGGCGGGTTGCAACGTGGTGCAGATCAACACCGGCCAGGGCTGTCATCTGGAGGCGGATATGGTGGCGCGGGGACTGCAGGAGATCGACCCGGCCGCCGGTTCCGTCGTCTTCATCGAGAACGTGGGAAACCTGGTATGCCCGGCCCTCTTTGATCTCGGTGAAGCGGCACGGGTGGTCATTCTGGCGGTCACCGAGGGTGAAGACAAGCCGGCAAAGTACCCCCACATGTTTCACGGCGCGGACCTGATCCTGATCAACAAGATCGATCTGCTGCCCTACCTTTCCTTCGACCTGGAACGCTGCCTCGGTTATTTGCACGAAGTCGCGCATCATGCCGAGGTGCTGCAGATCTCCGCCGCCACGGGGGCGGGTCTGGAGCCGTGGTTTGCCTGGTTGCGCGCGCATCGTGAAAAAGCGTTGGCGGGCTCCTGAGCTACCCTGTGCTCAGGAAGCGGTCATGCCCGCGGACGCCCGTCAGACGTTGCACAAGACACTTCAGCTCGTTGATTTGTCCAGCCTGTCCATCTCCAGCGTGGGGCCCATCTTCAGCGTGGCGGCGGCAGGGTCGGCCATGGTCCAGGCGGCCGGAGCAGCGGTGCCCCTGGCGATCGTGCTGATCGCCATTCCCTTCCTTCTGTGTTCGTGGATATTTCTGTCGCTGAATCAGCATTTTCCCAACGCCGGTGCCTCCTATCACTGGTCTCGGCGGATAATGGGCATCGATTACTCGAATTTTCAGGCGTGGATCGTGATCATGGCCTACTTCTGGTCGATCCCGCCGATCCTGATCCCGGCGGCGCGGTTCACTCTGGAGGCGCTGGGAGTGCCGCACCCCGGCGCCGGATTGCAGATCGTGGTGGCCACGTTCTGGGCACTGTTCGCGGCGGGTGTTTTGTTGCTCGGGGCGCGTATCACCGCCAGGG
>NZ_JABBDR010000102.1 GCF_018854495.1 Acidithiobacillus ferruginosus | reverse complement strand
ATCGGCAACTCGCCGAACAGACCGAATTAACGGCCTGCACTTAAACCAAATGGCCTCCACGAAACCCGGGGCGGTTCAGGAATACTCATAATCTTGCCTCTCATCATTCGTCAGCTTGCAATCAATACGACCTGCTTCGCCGGATACCCGCACCACCTCCTACGGGCTACCCTGGCGCGGCGATCTGGTGAGCGTCCGTTTCATGAACTGCCATGCGGCTCAGAACCCGACCCAGAATGTTTTGTCCAGGGACGGCGATCCGGCCAACCAGGAGCGATTCTCCTTGTAGCACAAGAGCGAAATCGCCAATCCTGTCGGAGAAAAATGCGTCGGGCAGTCCGCAGGGGGACTCGCTATTCATCACAACGAGCCACATCACACCGGTATTTTCGTCTTTGTAAAAGCGCAAGCGCTGCGCTTTGCCTTGCTCCATAGCTTTCTCGCCCAGAAAAGACCGGTCCAGGCGTACCATCCCTACAGGATATGGGTGAATATCGCCTAAAGAAAAAACCGGGACGTCGCAAATATCGGCATGCGTTCCACCGGTATCGAGCCGGTGGGTCAGGGCCGTCCAGGCATGCTGGCAGGCTTCAGGGTGAACCGATGTCGCCGACGGGGTTGATCTTCCGCCTTGCGTCTCTTCCGCCGCTAATTCGGGTAGTAACCAGGGGCTGGTGTCCAGATGGAGGGACTGCCGTAACCAACGCGCCCATTCGTTTATTTCCGGAGCCCTGCCCATATTTGGGGCCTCGGTGTCTGTGAAAAGCCGAGTCCCTTCCGCAGAGGGAATGTAGAGATGTTCTCCCCCGAGGCGGCCTGCGATCTCGTCATATTTTCTTCCTTCGGCAAAATGACGTAGCCGATCATGCCGCCCCAGCCCCGGCCACCGGTCACGCAAAAGAGGATAAAAATCCGGCCGTACGGATAACAGGACCTGCCGCGCGTCGCGGGATTGGCTCAATATATGAATCCACTCGCGCCGGGGACGATCGGCTTCCGTGACCAGATCCCACGCATCCTCCGGCTGCAGGCCTGCGGGGAGGCGTGCAAAGGCTTCCAGATGTTTGACCGAAGCGACGCGCCATACATGCAGCCCAGGGGCCAGTCGCAATGTGCCGTCTACCACCTCCAGACCGGACCAGCGCAATAACGCCATCAGCTTGTCATTGCTGATGGTGCGTTCACCCCGTAACAAGCCCATCAGATTGGAGCGGCCCAGTCCGAAGCGGCGGCTCATCTCCGCCAGGCTCCAGGGCGATAGCGTATAGAAATCGGATAGGGAATCGAGACTTACGGAATAAAAAAGCGCGGGGCGCGGCATGGCAAAACTCCTGTGTGCAGATAGGAAGTAAGGATGAAGCCCGCTATGCGGCAAGTCCACATCCCGTGATGGACGTATAGTACAGGTATTTTGACAGGTACGCACTATATATGTAATGTGGTGCCAATGTGGACCAAGTGCCCACAGAAAAGGAGCCGGAAATGTTCGTTTGGTACACCGATGTCGAAGAGCGTTTGCCCCGCCTGCTGGAGTGTCTGGATGCGCTTTGCGAAAGCATGCAGGAAGATGGCAAGTCGGTACCTCGCTGGGTTACCCAAGGGATTCCTCCTGCGCGTGCGGCCGCCAGGGGGTATTCCGGACTCCTGCCCCAGGATTGGCCCACCTGGGTACTGGAAAAAACCCGGCGTTTTACCCTGGAGATGGCGGTCGCTTGCATCCCGTTGGGCGATCTGGCGGAAGCTGTTCAGAAAGAGGGCTGCTGGAGCCCGCCGGAGGAATTCGCCTGGCAGTGGGCGACGGTGGCGGCGCAACTGGGCTCGAAGCTGGGGGAGATCTATGCCCTGGTGCTGGCCGCACGCCTGCAGCCGAAAGCCTACGGGACATTCCTAAGAGACGCCTTTTATTTCTGGCGTGCGCAATTTGATAACAAGGCCGATTTTTGGATGGAGGGCCGTGATCGCAGCGCGCAGTGTAGATCGCTGACTCTGGAAATGGGCCTGCAGGCCGTGGCGCGTCTGGAAGACGCGGACTTGGCCCAGGAGGTAAACGGGTTTATTCGGAAAAATGGCACCGATGTGCCACTCCCGCTTTTTCCGCTTCGCTGCATGCTGGAGCGGGTACTCGGCAGAGCGGAAATCACGGCGGACGACACGCGTCCCCGGCGGACGGTGCTCCAGTCCATGCAAGCGCCTCAGAAAGATGAGGATCGTCGTGGTCTGGAGCGTTTTCGCCCCCTTCTGCGCCCCTTGCCGCTGGTGACGTGGCCGCAGAGCCTCTCTTGGGCGAAGTTGCTGCGGCAGGAGTTTCCCTGGATGGAAGCGGCGATTTGTGCGCTGGAACGGCAGCAGGTCTTGGCTCAGCGCCTGGGCGCGGACAGTCTGCGGCTGCGGCCTCTGCTCCTTCTGGGTCCTGCCGGTACGGGCAAGACCCGATTTCTGAGGCGGTTGGGAGAAACCATGGGTGCTCCGACGCTCTTTGTGCCGCTGGCCGGAGCCAACGATAATATGCTCCTGAAAGGCACTGCGCGCGGCTGGAGCAGCGCCCGTCCGGGTTTTCTGGTGGAAATGATGCTGGAGCGACAGTGCCCCAACCCTATGGTGATCCTGGACGAGATCGACAAAATTGGTCTGGGACGCCAGAACGGACGGATCTGGGAGACCTTGCTGACGTTTCTGGAACCGGCCAGTAGCAGCAGGGTGCTCGACGAGTTTCTCCTCGGTGAGGTCGATTATTCCGCCATCAGTTGGGTGGCGACAGCAAACAGTCTGGAGGATTTGCCGGGACCATTGCGCTCTCGTTGGGAGATCGTCCGGGTGGGGCTTCCCCAGGCGGCGGATTTTGATCGCATCCTGGAGAACGTGCGGCGGGATGTCGCCCGGGAGTACGGCGTGGACACGGTTGTCTTGCCCAATCTGGATGCCACGGTCAGGGACCGTCTGCAGCGGGCTTTTGCCCGTAACCCCCGGTCCATGCGCGATCTGCGCGGAGTGGTGTATCAACTGCTGGAAATACAGGCCATGGCGGAGCGGCCGTCGGGCAGGAATGGAGACTGGTTACAATGACACGGGAACGGTCGGAGGAGGATACGCTCGCCTTGACAGGCAAGTCGCAGCCCTTTCTGCGCCTCCTGTCGGATATTCACGTGGATGTGAATCCACCCGCTACCGTCCGTCTGGCGTCATTGCCGACGGACGGGGACAGTATTCTCGTACTGGCGGGAGACTTCGGCACGCCCAAAAAGCTGGCGGACTGGCTCAAGATGGTGGCCGACCCTTTTCCACATGTTGTGGCGGTGTTGGGAAACCACGATTACTGGGGTTTATCCGTCGAACGCGCGCCGGAAAAGTGGCGGGAGGGCCTGGCCAAGCATCTACCGAAGGATCTGATGGCGCGGTGTACTCTGCTGGAAAGACAAGGCGTGGACATCGGCAACATCCGCTTTTTCGGAACCACCCTGTGGTCGGATTATGATGGTGGTGACCCCTATGCCATGCGGGCGGCACAGGAGACCATGCAGGACCATAAGCGGATACGTTGTCATGGCGG
>NZ_JABBDR010000101.1 GCF_018854495.1 Acidithiobacillus ferruginosus | reverse complement strand
CTGCCCGCCAGTGTGCCGGTAGCGACCCTGCCGGGCTGGGATGCCGGCTGGGTGGCGGTACAGGACGGCGCGGCACAACTGGCGGCCCACATTCTCGCGCCCCGGGAGGGGGAGCGAATTCTGGATGCCTGTGCGGCGCCCGGCGGCAAGACGGCCCACCTGTGGGCATTGGGGGCAACGCGCCTGGATGCCCTGGACCGCTCTGCGGAACGCCTGAATCGAGTGCGTGAAACTCTGGAAAGACAAGGCGGCGAGGTGCATTTGCAGGCGGCCGATGCGGCGGAAACCGCCACTTGGTGGAATGGTGAGACCTATGACGCCATTCTCCTGGATGCACCCTGTACCGGCACCGGGGTCATTCGCCGCCATCCCGATATTCGTCTGCGCCGCCAACCGGAAGATGTGGCCGAAGCCGTGGCGCAACAGGCGCGTCTGCTGGAAGGGTTGTGGCCTTGTCTGCGCCCCGGCGGTCGGTTGCTCTATGCCACCTGCTCGGTATTGCCCGAGGAGAACGAAGAACAGATCGCCGCCTTTGTTCAGCGCCATTCCGATGCGCGCCGCACGGCTCATCCGCTGACCGGACAACGCCTGCCCGGTCAGGAAGATATGGATGGTTTTTACTATGCCTTGCTGGAGAAGGACGCATGCGCCTGAGCAGCGCGTTGCGTTTACCGGCCGCCAGAAGCGGGCAGCGTCTATTGGTCGTCATACTGCTCGGGCTATGCGGGTTTTTTTGCGCAACCGGGGTGGCAGTGGCTGGTCCGGCGTTTCACGTGGAACGTGTGCAGGTAATCCCCCATGCGGATGCTGTTGAAATCGACGCCAGCGTGCGGTTGGGCAAGGAAGCGCTCCTGCAGCAGGTGCTCGACCAGGGGCAGACGCTGACTTGGGTTGTGGAGGCGGAGTGGCGGGAACCCGAGCCTTTCTCCTTCATTCCCGGTATTGGCGTTCATGCACGCCGGGAACAGCGCTGGCACATCCGTTATTATCCCCTGACAAACCAATATGCCATTGAGGATCAGCAGGGCGTGCTTACCTTGTACGGGCACTGGAGTGAGGTCGTCACGAAGCTGACCCGGGTGCGGAACTTCGTGCTCCCGCTGGCCCACGGTGCGGCGCGGGGTCAGGTGGCATTGCGGGTGTATGTCGATAGCCAGGCCTTACCTCTGCCGTTGCGTTTGCGATCTTTGCTTGACCACTGGAAACTGGAGTCCTCATGGACCGTCGCCCCCCTTCCCCGTTGAAAAACTGGTTGCGTGCCCTGAGCGCTGGAACCACAGGGGAGCAGCTACGGGTGGGACCGCGCTGGGACGCCGTTCTGCTCCTGCTCGCCATTGTGGCCTTTTTGGGGATCAACTTTTTCACCAGCGCAGGGGGGCCGCTGAGCCATTATTTTGTGCCCATGCTGGTGATTTCGGCGGGGATCGTCCTCTTTCTGCTCTCCCTGGTACTGATCTCGGTGGTGGCGCTGCTGTTGCGACTGCGGCGCGGCGAGGTGGGCAGTCAACTGGCTACCCGCCTGGTGGTCATCATCACTCTGCTCAGTTTTTTGCCGGCAGCCGTCGTTTTCGGCTTTTCCTGGCAGTATCTGAATCGGGGCGTGGACTCGTGGTTCAGCAGCGCTGTGCAGAGTGCGCTGGATCAGGCCCTGAATGTGGCCAAGGCGGGCGTTGATCGCTACCGCAATTCCACGTTGCTGTCGGCGGAAAGCATTGCCCAGGCGCTGGTGGGGGAGTCGGACAGCAGCGCCGTAATCACCGTGATTGCCCTGCGCGATCAGTATCGCCTGAGCAGCGTAACCCTCTTCTCCAGCGATAACCGGATCATCGCCACCAGCAGTGATAACCTCAGTCTGGCCCCGCGTTTGCCGCGCCGGGAAATTCTCGCCATGGAAGAGGGCCATCCGACTGCCGCCATCGAGCCGGAACCCAAGGGCGGCCTGCTGGTAAAGGTGCTGATCCCGGTGCTGAGCCCACACCTGGGGGAAAGCAACCGCATGCTTTATGTGGAACAGCCCATCCCCGAGCAACTGACCCGAGCCGCAGAGGCGGTGCAGGTGGCGTATACCCGGTATCACCAGTTGATGCTGATGCGCGAACCGATGAAAACGGCCTTTCAGCTCAGCCTGGCGGTGGCCTTGCTGCTGGCTGTGCTGTCGGCGGTGTGGATGGGGCTGCATCTGGCGCGACGACTGACCGCGCCCATCGCGCGTCTGGCGGCGGGAACCCAGGCGGTGGCACGCGGCGAGTTTATTCCCTTGCAGACAGTGGCGAGTCACGATGAGCTGGGTGTCCTGATACATTCGTTCAACAATATGACCCGACAACTGGCGCGGGCCAAGCAGCAGGCGGCGGCGGCGCAGGAGCAGGCGGAGCAGCGGCGGTTGTATCTGGAGACCGTGCTCGGACAGATTTCCAGCGGCATCCTGACCTTTGATGGCGAAAATCATTTGGCCGAAGTCAACGCCGCGGCGACCCATATCCTTCAGGAGGATCTGTTCAGAGGCAGTGCTCTGGATGACTTGCATGACGGTACCGCGCTGGAGCCCCTGTGGAAACTGGTGGCGGATTGGGTGGAACACCCCCGTAACGGGATGCAGAAAGAGTTGCAGATCGAGCGCTCCGACGGGCCGCAGACCATGATCGTGCATGGCGCGCATTTTGCGGATGACGCCGGCAGTCGGGGTTTCGTCCTGGTTTTCGATGACATCAGTACGCTGGTCGCCGCCCAACGCAGCGCCGCCTGGAGTGAAGTGGCGCGGCGTCTGGCCCACGAGATCAAGAACCCGCTCACCCCCATTCAGCTCTCCGCCGAGCGGCTGCGGCGCAAATATCTGGAACGCCTTGGCGATGAGGGGGAGACCCTGGATCGCGCCACCCGCACCATCATCCATCAGGTGGATGCCCTCAAGGTGATGGTGGACGCCTTCTCGGAGTACGCCCGGCAGCCGCAACTGGAGTTGCGTCCGCTCGATCTCAACACGCTGATTCTGGACGTGCTCGACCTGTATCGTGGGCAAGAGAGCGGGGTGGAGATTCGGGCTGAGCTGGGTGCGGGCCTGCCCCCCCTGCGGGCCGATGTGCATCGCCTGCGCCAAATCCTCAATAATCTTCTGCGCAATGCCCTTGACGCCTTACAGGGTGGCGTAGAATCTTCTGATGGTAAGCATATCCTGATTCGCACCCGTTTGACGGACGCCGGCCCCACAAAGATGCTAGAGTTGAGTGTGTTGGATGATGGACCAGGCTTCCCAGTCGAGTTGCTGGCGCGGGTCTTTGAGCCCTATGTCAGCAGCAAGGTGAAGGGTTCTGGGCTGGGTCTCGCCATCGTCCGGCGTATCGTTGAGGAGCACGGCGGGCAGATTATTGCCGATAATCAGGGTTTGCAGGGCGGTGCGCGTATCGTTATTGATTTTCCGTTAGGTTGAGACAGGTGTTCAGGAGGCGGCATGGAAGATGCACGATTGAATATTCTGGTGGTGGATGACGAACCCGATATCTGCGCGACCCTGGCAGAAATTCTGGAGGACGAAGGCTACAGCGTGCATACCGCCGGTAGTGCGGAAGCGGCCGAAGTGCTGTTGCGCGAGCAGATGGTGGACCTCGTACTCCTCGATATCTGGATGCCAGGTGAGGATGGCGTCAGCCTCTTGCGGCGCTGGGCCGAAGCGGGTCTGGCGCAGCCGGTGGTGATGATGTCCGGGCACGCCACCATCGAAACGGCGGTGCAGGCGACCAAGCTGGGTGCCTATGACTTCATCGAAAAGCCACTGTCGTTGGACAAGACCCTGCTTACCGTCACCCATGCCCTGGAATCCAGTCGCTTGCAGCGCGAGAACCGGGATCTGCGTGCGCAGGCGGGTTGGGTGGAGCGACCGAGCGGCGACAGTCCGGCCATCCGCCAGTTCCGCGAACAGTTGCAGAGGGTGGCGGCGGTGGATTCCTGGGCCTTGCTGCTGGGCGAGCCGGGCAGCGGCAAGGAAGTGGCCGCGCGTTATCTGCACCGGCAAAGCCGGCGGGCACAGGGGCCTTTCGTGGATCTGCGTGCCGCCGCCATCGCCCGCCCCAATGTGGCGGTCGAACTGTTCGGCAGCGAGGAGCATGGCAAGCTGACCCGCGGGCGTCTGGAAGTCGCCCATGGCGGCACGCTCTTCATCGACGAAATTGCCGATATGGATCTGGAAACTCAGGCGCGCCTGTTCTCGGCCCTGCAGGAGCGGCGCATCATCCGGGTGGGTGGGACGACGCCCGTGCCCGTGGATGTGCGCGTTATCGCCGGGAGTGCGCAGGATCTGGCGCACGCGGTGCAGAGCGGGCAATTTCGCAGCGATCTCTACTACCGTCTCAGCGCCCTGCCCCTGAAGGTGCCGCCGCTGTCGGCGCGGAGTGTGGATATTCCGGTGCTCATAGAAGAGTTCGTACGCTTTTATGGCGCCCGCGATGGTCTGGCGGCGCGCCGTTTCGCCCCGGAAACCCTGGAGGTACTGCGGCATTATCCGTGGCCGGGCAATATCCGGGAATTGCAGAACCTGGTGGAACGCCTGCTGATTCTGGCGGAAGGTCCGGAGATCAGCGCGGAAGAGGTGGAGGGTGCCCTGGGACTGGATAATCGCCTCGTCCTCGCCAACAGCAATTTCGACGGGGAAGATTTCGGCGGTACGCTGAAGCGCGCGCGGGAGCGCTTCGAGCGCGCCTTCCTGGAGTACCATCTGGCGCGTAACGAGTGGAATATCGCGCGGACGGCGGAAGTGGTGGGGCTGGAGCGCACGCATCTCTATCGCAAGCTGAAGAACCTGAGCATCGCCCTGAAGGGCGAGCGGCGGGCGGGCGAGGATGGGGATGAGGGGGAGGGGTGATCAGTACGCGCGGTAAACCGCCTGCCAAAACGGTGCCTATCACCGATGAAACGCCGAATAGTCTGTACGGTTCCAACAAGAGTGGTAGATACCAGTCCACGCACTGAATTCAGCCCGCCCATTTATATGAGGACGAGCCCATATCGAAGTTTCGATCTTTTGTTTTCTGCTGTTACGGGAAAGGCCGTTAATGTTTTTGCTTACAGTCAAGCCGGTTTTTTTCATCAGTTAGATGCAGTCTAAATGGTGCCAACTGTATTTTTAGCGCTCACCGACGAACTCCAGGAATAACGTCAAGCGAAAATGCAGCTTATTACGAGGGGCGCAACTCGAAAACAGGGAAGATTTATTTTCGCATATATAAATCAGCAAATAGCTCTAGAAATTCATATATAGACGTTTATCCAGATACAAAGATTGTACATCTTTTTGAAACTTTTGGTGAGCGCCATACCAACAGTTATCCGGAGCGCGTGATAACGTCTTACTTACATGTCAAGCGCATAGAACCTGACGGGACATTGATCGGTAGAATAACGACAAAAACCAAGAAAATAGATTATCATTGCATTTTTTTGGACTGCGTGCTAGGCCGACCAGAGCACCGCGCCCGCATTCGCCGTGAACAGCGTACCCCGATCTCCAAGCAGCCTGTTCTCTCCGGATTCGATAAGAAATCCCCGCTATTCCAACGCGGCCCGAACTCTTTTTGTGCATTGACCGCCAGATCCGCATGTTATAACATTGTTAAATAATCCCGCTTGGAGGGACAGGCATGCGTACTAACATTCGGAAAATTGGTAATTCACGGGGCATTCTCATTCCATCTGCGTTTCTGACGGACTGTGGAATCGGCGACCATGTAGACATTCTCATGGAGGGCAAGTCTCTGCTCATAAGGCCGGTACAAGAGCCGCGTGCCGGATGGTTTGAGGGTTACCATTCGGAAATGGACGTGGAGCCCTTGGCCGACTTGCCCGTTGATGAAGGCGACGAGGACTGGACGTGGTGAAGCGTGGCGAGGTGTATTGGGTGAACCTCGACCCCACTGTCGGCACGGAAATCAGAAAGACGCGCCCGGCGCTGATTGTCTCGCCAGACGATCTAAACGCCGCTCTGCCCCGTGTCATCATTGCTCCCCTCACCAGCGGCGGACAACGGCTAGGTTGCCGCCCCGAGTTGGAATTTGCGGGTAAGTCTGCACGCATCCTGCTCGATCAGGTCCGCACCGTAGACAAACGCCGTCTATCAGGGAAAATAGGTGAGATACCGATTACAGCATGGCATTCTGTGCTTATAGAAATGCTGAGTTAAAACCGCAAAATGAATCGAACATGCACCATACAAAAACGCTTCGCCTAGCTGCATTCTCCGCTGCAGTCGCCTTGCTTTCAGGGTGTGCCACATCCCCATGCCCAAGGTCGCTTACACAGGGCCAGCAGTCCACAATTCGCCCCTGGCGAACAAAACCGTCGCCCTGATCACAACCACCACCGGCGGCCAATTTAACGATCCTGAATGCCTGACAGAGTTCACGACGGCCTGCCGAAATACGACACTAACGTCCAAAACATCCATTGCTGACTATAATAGCCTGCTCAAGCAGGCCCTCACCGAAGAAGGGGCCACCGTGGTAGCAGATCCGCCCGCAGACATCACCATAGACACGCACCTGACGGCGACTGGCAAACACCGTTATATGTTCCTGCTCGACTACGATTTAGTCATTCGGTGGCCATGACCCTTATCCCCCTAGTGGGCATGTTTAAGCCCCGATACTACGAGGTCGTCGGGCACATGGCCGAGCAAACCACGGCCATCCAGCACCTTCTTACGGATACCAATCCCGCATTGGGCGCCAACGGATAATCCGCACCCGGCTCCGCCGTGGACTTGTCCAGGCATGTCGCACCTTATAATATGGGGGCTAGAAGGGGTGCTTTATGGGTGTAGCGGATGACGTGAAGCAGGTGGTGCAGGCGTTCCTGATTCCCGAACTGGACGCCATCAAGGCACAAATCGCCGAGGTTCGAGGCGTGCAAGCGCAAATGAGCGAACGCTTGGGTGAACAGGCGGCGCAGATACTCGCCCAACGTCACGAAAGTGCGGAAGCCATGGCTAGGATGGAAACCCGGTTGGAGTCTAGGATGGATCGGATGGAATCCGGGCTGGATCGTCAGAATGACAAACTGGACCAGATTCTTAGGCTGCTGGCCCCACATGCGCGAACTGCGGGAGGACACCCAGGAAGCCGCTGCTGTGCCACCTACATGATCCAATATCAGAAACGGGCACGTGGAAAGGTCAGCCTAATCTTACCGCAGTTCCGTAAGACGTCACTTTAGATAACCTCTTCCTCGTTCCCGGCTCCCATGCTACTGCTGTCGAACCGAAAGCAGTGCGCAAGGTGCCGCGACCTATGCACCCGCGCAAATAGACCATCCGGCAGGTGCCGTGAATCTCAGTCAGGCACCCATACCCGTAGGCCATGGGCCGATTACGCCGCAAACGCCGGTTGTGTTGCAGATAGAGAACCCAATGCAATTCCCTGATCGCCCGGCCGGTGGTGTCGTGGCCACTACGGCATAAGGGCTCGTGGCCACGACACCCTCATGATGCAACAGGTTGACCAGCGCAAGCGACGGCTATAGTATAAACAAAGACGATACATATGGGGCGACCTGTCATGCGGGTGATTGTGAAGAAATGGGGAAACAGTGCAGCCGTGCGTATGCCCGCCGCCGTGATGGATGCAGCCAAATTGCACCTGGACGAAGCCGTTGATGTGCGGGAAGAAGGTGGGCGTATCATCATCGAGCCGCTTCGGTCAGGTTTTAACTTGGACGAAATGGTGGCGGCCATTACGCCCGAGAATGTGCATGGGGCGGTTGATTTCGGGCCTCCAGTGGGCAAGGAACTGCTCTGATGCGCAGTTCCTATATCCCGGAAGCAGGAGATATTGTCTGGTTGCAGTTTGATCCGCAGGCTGGTCACGAACAAAAGGGCCACAGGCCAGCTCTTGTCCTGACTCCGGCGAGTTACAACGGTAAAACGGGGCTTATGGTTTGCTGCCCGATGGCGACGCAGACCAAGGGATACCCGTTCGAGGTGCAGATAACGGGTAAAAGCCCTGGCGTGGCACTCGCAGATCAGGTGAAGAATATGGACTGGAAAGAACGTCAAGCCCGCTTCAAAGGCCGGGCTACACCACAAGAATTGGATGAGACAAGGGCTAAGGCATGTGTTCTGATTGGTCGAAAGATGTAGAAGGAAAATCATCGTCAATGTACTCCCCGCCTGGCTCGGGAGCCCACATGAAAACTTCCCTCGCAGCTTTGCCGATTAGAAGTGTTAGTGAAGGACGCCGCAATGCCATCAAGGGTCACGCTGCTTTGTAAAGCATGAGGAGAAAGCACCATGTCCGAAATCCACTTTATCGTTGAAGAGGCCCCGGAAGGTGGCTTTATAGCTCGTGCTGTTGGTGCGGACATTTTCACCGAGGCCGACGACCTGCCCGCGTTACATGCGCTGGTGCGGGATGCGGTGCACTGCCATTTTGAGGATGCGCAGTGCCCCAGCCTTATTCGCCTGCATATTACCCGCGAAGAAGTGCTGGTGGCATGAGGCTGCCGCGTGACCTCACCGGCACTGAGTTGGTACAGAGACTTGGGCGTGTGGGTTATACCGTCACGCGGCAGACGGGAAGCCACATGCGCCTGACCTCTGCGGTACAGGGCGAGCATCACGTTACGGTTCCCTGCCACGATCCTCTGCGCCTAGGAACGCTGGCCGCCATCCTGGAGGCCGTGGACAGCGTGGCAGGATCATCGTGGATCAGCGTCCGGATGCCGATGGATTGAATGGCGGAATGGCGTGGAACACGCATGGTATGCGCTGGATTTGGGGTGCTATTGATACAACCGAAACATGAGGATTTACTATTGACAGCACACATCAGTCACTTCGGTGCCCTTAATTTCTGGCGCCATCTGAGCGTGCGTTCCAAAAGTATAATCTTTATGCTCATGCTCATCGCCGGCATCTATGGGATGATCGTGCTGTTTCTCTACACCGCCGTCGAACAAAATATGGAGAAACAGATTCATAGTAAGGTTCTCCATCTCAGCCGAGGACTTGCCCGCGATGCCGCTGATCCTCTGTTGTCAGAAAACAGCAGCACGCTGTTTAAACTGGTTGAGCAGGTCGAGAACGACCCGCTTATCCGCCGCGCAATCATAACAGATCCGCAGGGTCTGACAGTCGCAAGCACACAGTCATCGGCGATCGGTCGGCAAGGCCTGGTGCCGACAAACTCGGGGCGCGAGGAGTTTACGGCTCCTATCCGTGCTGGATCGCATATCCTCGGCTATGTCAGCCTGCTGGCCAATAACGATGTGATCCAAAGCATAGTGGACACCAGAATGGACCTTGCGATCAGGCGTCTTTCCTTTCTTGGCATGATCACGGCTTTCATTGGTCTCATTGGCGCTTCTCTAATTAGCAACACGTTTACTCGCCCCATTCGGCGTCTCTCGCAGAAGATGGCGGATGTGGAGTCGCGGCTCCATGTGGACGGTCTCCCGCAATATTCCCCCATTCCGGCGGATGGCGACGAAATAACCCGCCTGGAGGAAGGTTTCAAAAGGCTGGAACAGCGGTTTCAGCAATACCTGGTGGAACTCGACCAGTTACACCGGAGACAACAGGCGATGCAATGCATGGCGACGATTGGAGAGATGTCGGCCCAGGTGGCGCACGAGATCCGCAACGCGCTTTCCTCCTTACGCGGTGCGGCGCGATACCTGGTCCGCTACGAGCAGCCGGTGAACCGGCAAGAATTTATAAATATCATAGAAGAGGAGGTTCAGCGACTGTATGATATGACCCAGGGATTTCTCGATTTCGGGCGTCCTTATCATATAGAGCTCACAGAAGTGCCCGCGCTGGACTTGCTCTTACGCAGCAGCAAAAGGCACGCGACGGATCTGGAGGCCAAACAAATTACGCTTACTATAAATTGCCCTCCGTCTCTGCAGGTCGTCGCCGATCCGCAGTTGTTTGAACAGGCTATCAGCAACTTGTTGCTCAACGCTGTCGAAGCCCTGCCGAACCACGGTGGCTGCATTACGTTATACGGTCGGCGCGAAGAAAACGGGCAGTTTGTGGCCGGGGTCGTGGACAATGGCCCAGGGGTGCCGCCCGAGCGAGCCAACGACATTTTCAAGCCTTACGTGACAGGGAAGGCGAAGGGTGGCGGCCTTGGTCTGGCGGTGGTCACGAAAATCATGATGGTCCACGACGGCCAAGTGGAATTGCGCCATCGGGAAGTCGGAGCCGAGTTCGCGCTTTGTTTGCCTCCGCAGGGTTCCGGCCGATGATCCACACATCATCATTTCAGGGTATCGAAAAAACCATCGGCATGCGATCCCAGAAAATTCTCCTCGTCGAGGATGAAAAAAACCTGCGTAGCGTACTCGCAGCCATCCTGGAGGCTGAGGGTTTCTCAACTACACAAACAGAAAGCGCGGAGGACGCCCTGGCCGTCATGGCCGGGGAACTCCCCGTCCTGGTCCTCACAGACCAGCGCCTGCCAGGGATGAGCGGTACCGAACTGCTGGCACGCATCAAGGAGCGCTGGCCCAGAATACCTGTGCTGATTGCCACGGCCTACGGTGAAATCGAACAAGCTGTGCAAGCGATCAAGGCGGGGGCGGAGCATTACCTGACCAAACCGGTGGATGAAGGGGAGCTCGTCGCCATCATTCGCCAGGCGTTGAGTTGCCGGGGTCACACCATACCGCCACGCAGCCAGGACTTGCCGCGCCACGGCATTATCGGGGAGAGTCTGGGCACACTCGAGATTCTGGAGATGATAAATCTCGTCGCGCCCGCCCCTTCCAATGTTCTTATTACCGGAGAGTCAGGAACCGGCAAAGAGCTGGTTGCCAGGGGGTTGCATGTGGCGTCCCCCCGCGCCCATGCGCCTTTTCT
This sequence comes from Acidithiobacillus ferruginosus, assembly GCF_018854495.1. GTDB lineage: Bacteria > Pseudomonadota > Gammaproteobacteria > Acidithiobacillales > Acidithiobacillaceae > Acidithiobacillus > Acidithiobacillus ferruginosus. The sequence continues at coordinate 192 of NZ_JABBDR010000101.1, read as the reverse complement.
TGCTTTCAACTGTGGTGCCATTCCCCTGGATCTGGTGGAAAGCGAAATTTTTGGTCACGAGAAAGGCGCCTTCACCGGTGCGGTGCGGTCTCAGGCAGGGAAATTGGAAATGGCGGGTTCCGGAACCCTCTTTCTGGACGAAGTGGGTGACATGCCTCTAGCTATGCAGGTCAAGTTGTTACGCACCTTGCA
>NZ_JABBDR010000100.1 GCF_018854495.1 Acidithiobacillus ferruginosus | reverse complement strand
GCTGGGCGGATGGCCTGATTTTGCTGGGTTCTCCGCCTGCCGGTGAGGAGCTATTTTGAGACAAAACGATGAGGCCGCCCATTTTGCGTCCTGTCAGGATAGTTCGAGACGGCGCTCAATGCGTCCGATGCGCTCGGCCAGCTTGTCCAACGTGATCTGCTGCCTGGCATCGGTTTCCTCACTCAGGTTGATCTCACGTTTCACCAGATTCATAGCTTGTTCCAAGCCAGACATGCGGTGTTTCAGGTCGCCCATATCCTCAGCGATTTGATCCACGCGTCCTCGGATATGGCGCAAGTGTTCCAAAACCAGGTTTTCGATGTTTTCCATTGTGGTAGGCCCGTATGAGTCTGTTCTGCCAAGCATAGGCGGTTTAATGGATTACTAAAAGGCACAGCCCGTTTGTCTTTCACCACGGCCACCACTTTTTTCTTTTTTGAAGTGCTTCAGGCTGCTCTGGCGGTTGATGGATCAGTGCTTGTATCTGTTGTTGAGATCGTTCTAGCCGCTCCTGCAACCATTTTTCGCGGTCATCTGCCTTTCTCAGTAACTCGTCCTGTCGCCTGACAACCTCCTGCAATGCGGCAACTTTTTCTGCTAACAGGCCGTGTTCATTGTCTAATTTGGACGTGTTGAATTGTTCATTTTGGCTATTATGAACGGCACTACCGTGAACGCTGCCAAATACTCTAAGCATCTCAGACATATCAACGGCAGGCTTGCCGTCGTCCCCTTGAACAAAGCTAAGCGCCCCAGACTTGTTGTATTTGTATAGGGTTGTTCGGCTCTTTCCAAAGAGTCGCGCAGCTTCTGTAATGCTCAATATGGCCACTGTCCGCCCCATTCTGTGAACGTGTTGTAGTGTTCATTGTGAACGAAAACGTGTTCATGGTGAAGCACACGCCAATTCCTCAACCAGATTTGACGACTCCAGCAGGTTTTCTTGCTCAGATAAGGTTGGTTAAGGCGAATGTTGTGGCTTTGGTGAGATGTCGGCTCCGGACGCACAAAGGCCCCGATCCTTTCGGATCGAGGCCCCTGGCATCCTGCCGCCGCCTGGCAGGTAGGAATTTTTTACAAATGGCGCTAGGATAAACCCATACGCCGTGACAACACGCCTCCCCAGGCTGTTGCCGTGGTCCCTTAACCCTACTCAACAGGGCAAGCGACATGCACAGTGTAGCGACTTTTTACCGGCAAGCAAAATCTTTCTACCTGGCTGCGACTGCAGCCCCCCCATCCCCCGACGTAGGCCGAGCGCATCGAGCGCCCAACATGAGCCACGTTGCGGGGGTGGCAAGTGGCCTCTAGCCTCCATTTCTCCCTTTCTGCTGCATCTACACCCCTGGCACGTTTGCCACGCCTTGCAGGGCCTTTCTGCGCCCTGCGCGGGCGGCTTTGCCATCGCCCCGGTCTGTCCCGCGCTCCGCCGTAGGGTTTCAGAGATGTTTTGCCCATACGGTGCAAGCGTCCCAAGAAGCCCCCGGTGTGAATCTGACTTGCTGCGCTGGGGGATGAGGCCCGATCCCGCCGTATGGAAACCGCCCGGAGAGGATGGGAACTGCTCGAATCCGGGGCCTAGAGACAGCCTAGGGCGTTTATTCACCGCAAGGGCCTGCGTGCAGGCTTACCGTTGGATAGGCGACTGAGGGCGATACGGACAGGCAGCAGGCGGGGGAATCCCGTGAACCGTGTTGTGTGTGCTGATTCCGAGTACACGCCGCCCCGCCACCTTGAGTGGCCGACCGACCGACCGACCGACGGGCTGGACCCGCAGGTGATCGATCAGGGCGAAAGTCCTGATGTGCCCCGAACCCCCCCCTTAAAAGGGTTTTCCGGGTGCATTAGGGAGACTTTCGCCCTGGCTCCCTCCCTTACTCCCTCCGGGCTGGTTAAACGAAGAAGAAAAATAAAGGGAAGTCGATACAGGCCGAAGGCCGATAAAGAGCTTTTGCTCGGGACCGCGTAGCGGAAAGAAGAGCGAGGCGGTGAGGTCGATTTGCTCGCAAATTGGCCTCACCGACCGCAACCAAGGAGCTTTGCTCCGCGGAGTGCTGGCTACGGCGTGCGGCTGGTTTGGCCTGCACTGGCTGGGTGAGGGGTCTGGGGAGAGGGTGCCGCTTTTTCCGCCGTGCTGCTTTCCATATCCCGGTCAGGGTTTTGTCCACATTGCCCACAGGATGCCCCACAGATTTTGGGGATAAGCCGCTTTTCAGTCTTTGGGTTGGGCGTACATGGTGTCCAGCGCGCTTTTACCGGGGTTTCCATCGGTATCGGTCCAAGTAACCTTGTGTCCTTTGCCGCCTTTGCGCACTTCCGTCACGGTGACGGCTTTCCATTCCCCGTGATCCTTGATCCAGAGGTGGGCGCCGGGTGTGGCGTCTTTGAATTTGGCTTTCATGGGTTCAACTCGTTGGTTGTCCGTATTTCCCAGAGGTTGATGTTTCTGCCTTGGGCGTTGGTTCTACAGCGGGGTGAATGGATCGTCCGCTTTTGAGCCAGGTTCAGCAGGAGTTGATTGGCGCGCGGGTAAGACAGCTTGAGCGCGTCAGCGACTTCCTTGCAGGTCTTCGGGCCGCTGTGCAGACAGCTCAGAATGCGGGCGTAATCTTCTGTGGTCAGGCTTTGCATGACGGAGATGCTAATCATGGCGGGGCGTATCTGCAACTGCGTGGAATGGGTTGTTATGTGAAGTTTTCGGGGGTTATTTACGTAGTCAGCGGGTGATGCAGGACGGGAACGGGGCTACACTTTGGCCTTTTCGTCGCTTCAAAAAGTGAGTCCGTTCATGCAGC
>NZ_JABBDR010000010.1 GCF_018854495.1 Acidithiobacillus ferruginosus | reverse complement strand
GTGGACTTGCGGGCCGCAGACCGGGATTTTCTGGGCCGGGCGGCACTGGAGGCGGAGTCGGCGGCTGGTGACGGTGCCAGGCTCGTCGGTCTGGCCCTGCGCGAGGGGATTCCCCGCCATGGCTATGTCGTCGAAAATGCCGCTGGACAGCCTTGCGGGGTGGTCACCAGCGGTATTTTTTCGCCCAGTTTGCAGTGCGGTATTGCCCTGGCCCGGGTGGATGCGGTTCTGGCGCCGGGGGCACTAGCTGCGGTGCTGGTGCGTGGGGTGCGGCGTCCGGCGCTGGTGATAAAACCGCCCTTCTGGCGCAACGGGGCGGCAACCTTTTCCTTTTCTGAGGAGCATGAAATATGAGCAAAATTCCGGAGACCTTGCGTTACAGTGATACCCATGAGTGGGTGGAAGACCTGGGAGGCGGACGCTACCGGGTGGGAATTACCGATCACGCCCAGGAATTGCTGGGGGATCTGGTATTCGTAGAGGCCCCGGAGGCGGATAAGGCGATTCGCGCTGGTGCAGTCTGCGGTGTGCTGGAGTCGGTCAAGGCGGCGGCGGATTTGTATGCGCCACTCGACGGCACGGTGGTGGAGCGTAACGACGGGCTGGGGGATAACCCGCAGTGGCTCAATGAAGACCCTTATGGCCAGGGCTGGATCATGGTGGTGGAAGCGGATGCGTCCGCTGGTGACGGGCTGATGGATGCGGCGGCCTACGCCAAGATCGCGGAGGTCTGATCGTTATGCCCTATATTGCCCACGACGCAGCGGAGACGGCGGCGATGTTGGCCGCCGTCGGCGTTGAGCGCCTCGACCAGCTTTTCGATGAAATTCCTCCAGTCCTGCAGGTGCAGGATATGGCCTTGCCGGAAGGACTGTCGGAAATGGCGCTGCAGCGTGAACTGGAGGGAAGGGCGCTGGCCAACGCGCCGCTGCGCTGCTTTGCGGGGGGCGGGGCTTATGCCCATCATATCCCGGCCATCGTCTGGGAAATTGCCGGGCGCGGCGAGTTTTATTCCGCTTATACGCCGTATCAGGCGGAAGCCAGCCAGGGTACACTGCAGGTCATCTACGAGTATCAGAGCTTCATCACCCGGCTGACCGGGCTGGAGGTGAGTAATGCCTCCCTCTATGACGGAGCTTCGGGGTTGGCCGAGGCCTGCCTGATGGCGTTGCGTATTCAGGGCGGCGACAAATCCATCCTGGTGCCGGAGAACCTGCTGCCGGGCTGGCGGCGGGTGCTGGACAGCGTGCTTGGTTTGCAAGACATCCGCTTGGTGAGCGTGCCTTATGACCGCGCTACGGGCACCCTGATATTGCCCGCAGATGCGGGGGATGCGGCGGCGCTGATTATTCCCCAGAGCAACGCCCTGGGTCTGCTGGAGCCGGTGGATGCGCTGACCGACTGGGCCCACGCCCATGGCCTGCTCGCCATAGCCGTGGTCAATCCGCTGGCGCTGGCGTTGCTGAAGGCGCCGGGGGTTTGGGGCACACAGGGCGCGGATATGGCGGTGGGTGAAGGGCAGCCGCTGGGGATTCCTTTGAGCGGCGGCGGGCCGTACTTTGGTTTTCTCGCCTGCCGCAAGGCCCAAGTGCGCCAGTTGCCGGGACGCCTGGTGGCGAAAACCGTGGATGGCCAAGGCCGCGAGGGTTTTTGTCTGACCCTGCAGGCGCGGGAGCAGCATATTCGCCGCGGCAAAGCGACGAGCAACATCTGCACCAATCAGGGCCTGATGGTGACGGCGGCGACCATTCATATGGCGGCGCTGGGCGGGTACGGCTTGCAGCAGACGGCGGTGCTGTGCCATGAGCGTGCCGTGCGGCTGCGGGAACTGTTGGCGGGGGTGCCGGGGGTGAGCCTGCCTTATGGCGGGGCCTTTTTCCATGAATTTGTCGTGCGCTTGCCTCATGCTGCCGTGGCGGTGCGGGATGCGCTGCTGGGCTATGGTTTGCTGGCGGGGCTCCCCCTCTCGGATTGGGGGATGGGCGAAGCGGGCGATCTGCTGGTATGCGCCACGGAACTGCTGGAAGAGGCGGATCTGCTGGCGTATCGCGGTGCCCTGACCTCGGTGCTGGAGACTTTATGAGCGATTCCATTTTCGACCACGATCATCATGTTCCGGCGGTGGCGTTGCCCTCCGATATTCCGGCGGCGCTACTGCGGAAGACACCCCTGAATTTGCCCAATCCGGCCGAACTGGAGGTGCTGCGCCACTACACCCGGTTATCCCAGAAGAATTTTTCCATCGATACCCAGTTTTATCCGCTGGGTTCCTGCACCATGAAATATAATCCGCGGATTGCCCATACCATGGCCGCGCTGCCGGGCTTCGCGCGCCTGCATCCGGATACGCCGGCGCAGGGTATGCAGGGACTGTTGCAGGTGCTCTGGGAGTTGCAGGAATGGCTGGCGGCGACGACGGGCATGGCCGCGGTGAGCCTGACCCCGGCGGCGGGCGCCCAGGGCGAACTGGCCGGTGTCGCCATGATCCGCGCCTATCATGCGGCGCACGGCGACCATGGACGGCGGAAGATGCTGATTCCCACGGCGGCGCACGGCACCAATCCGGCCAGCGCCCAGATGGCGGGGTTTGACGTGGTGGAAATCCCTAATCTGGCCGACGGTGACCTGGATATGGCCTTTCTGGATCAGCATCTGGGGCCGGATATCGCGGGGATCATGTTGACCAATCCCTCCACCCTGGGGGTGTTTGAGCGTCGGATTACCGAAATTGCGGCACGCGTTCACGGGGCAGGGGGGCTGCTCTACTATGATGGCGCCAATCTCAATGCCATTCTCGGGCGGGTGCGGCCGGGGCAGATGGGTTTTGATGCGATGCATCTGAACCTGCACAAGACTTTTGCCACGCCTCATGGCGGCGGCGGGCCGGGTGCGGGTGCGGTGGCGGTACAGGAACGCCTGCGGCCTTTTCTGCCCCTGCCAGTAGTCGCACGGGAAGCGGCAGGCGCGCTGCGCTGGCTGGATGAAGGGGATTTGCCCCGGAGCATTGGTCGGCTCAGCGCCCATGGCGGAAATATCGGCGTACTGCTGCGCGCCCATGCCTACCTGCGGCGCCTGGGGCGGGCGGGGGTGGGCCGGGTGTCGGCTTATGCCGCGCTCAATGCCAATTATCTGCTCAGGGAGCTGCAGCGGGTGGGCTATCAGGCGGCCTTCCCGGAGCGGCGGGCCAGTCACGAGTTCATCCTGAGTGTCAGCGATCTGCAGAAGGCGACAGGCATACGGGCGCTGGATGTGGCCAAGCGCCTGCTGGATTTCGGGATTCACGCGCCGACCGTTTACTTTCCCCAACTGGTGCCGGAGTGCCTGCTGATCGAACCTACGGAGACCGAAAGCAAGGCGACCCTGGATCGTTTCGTGACGGTGATGGCGCAGATTCGCCGGGAGGCCTTGGAGCAGCCGGAACTCTTGCGGGAAGCGCCCCACCATCTGCCGGTGGGTCGTCTGGATGAAGCCCTGGCGGCGCGGCGTCTGGATGTCGCGGGAGGCTTGTGACCGTCTGAACCGCTATGCGGCCCCGTGCTCCTGGTCATCCGCCACGATCCGGCCGCGTTCGAGGCGGATGATCTGATCGGCAAGGCGGGTGGTGCGCGGCCGGTGTGCGATGATGATGATGGTTTTGCGGCCGTGGAGAGCGCTGAGGGTCTCCGCGATGTGTTCTTCACTTTCGCTGTCGAGGTTGCTGGTGGCCTCGTCGAGGACCAGTACGGGGCGATCCAGATAGAGCGCGCGGGCGATGGCGAGCCGCTGGCGCTGTCCCCCGGAAAGATTGCCGCCATTACCCTTGATCAGCGTGTCCAGTCCGCCGGTCGTGGCCAGAAAATCCCAGGTGTGGGCCTGCCGCGCGGCGGCCTCGGCGCGTTGGCGATCGGGTTGCGCGTCGGCGTAGGCGATATTGCTAAGGGCGCTGCCGGTGAAAAGTACAGGCTCCTGCGCGACAAAGGCGAAATAGCTGCGGTAATCGCCGGAAGGAAGTTCGCGGATGGATTGTCCCGCCACGGTGATGTCTCCCCCACTGGGCGGCAGAAGGCCGAGCATCACCCGCGCCAGGCTGGTTTTTCCACCACCGCTGGAACCGACTATGGCGGTCGTGCTCAACGGCGGTATGGTGAACTGGAGTCCGCGCAAAATCGCCTCACCGCTCATCTGCAGTTGGAGGTCGTGGCACTGCCAGGTGCCCCAGGGGCGCGGGACGGCGGAACGGGTACCGGATTCTGCGGGCTGATCCAGCCAGGCGAAAAGACGGTCTGCGGCCGAGAGTCCCTGCTGCAGTTGATTGTTGGCCGAGGAAAGCTGGCGCAGCGGCTCGTAGACCATCCCGAGCGCCGTCAGGAAGCTGAAAAAGGCCCCGGTCGTCATGCCGCCGTTCACCACCTGACTGCCGCCCAGATAGATGATGACCCCGATGCCCAGCGCGGCGATCATTTCCATGATAGGGACGGTCGCCTTCTGAATACGGGCGATCTGCATCATCAGGTCGAAATAGCGCCGCGCCTGAACACCGAACCGTTGCGCCTCGAAGGCTTCACTGCCCTGACTTTTGATGACCTCGGCGCCACGCAGGCTCTGGGAGAACTGATCCATGATCTGGCCCATCTGCTCCTGCTGGCGCTCGCCGCGCCGGCGCAATTTCTGCCCGAAACGAATCAGGGGATAAAACGCGATGGGCAGGGTGACGAAGCTGATGAGCGCCAGCTTCCAGCTCATGTAAAACACCACCGCCATCAGCGCGATGATCTGGAAGGTGGATAGAAAGAAGCGCGCCAGCACCGACAGCCCCTGCTGCAGCAAGGTCAGGTCCAGACTCATCCGGGACAGGGTGCTGCCGTGACTGTTATCGATCAGGACGCCGAGGGGCAGACGCAGGGTGTGGGCGAACAGACGTTCGCGCAGGAGGCGCAGAATGTCTTCTTCCACCCGGGCGAGGGTGATGGCCTGCAGGTAGTCGGCGCTCCCTTTGACCGCGTAGATCGCGATGACACCCAAGGGCAGCCAGATCAGCATGTCGGCGTTGCGGTCGATGAATATCCGGTCGAGGACCGGCTTGATCATGTAGGCCACTCCGCCGGTGGCTGCGCCCGAAATCACCATGAACAGCATGGCGATGGCGACGCGTCCCCGGTACGCGCGAACCAGCCTGAGCAGGCGGTAAAAGCTGGGAGAACGGAGCGCGGCGCGCGCGCCGGCGTCACTCACTCTTCGAGCAGTCCCCGCTTATCCTTGACGTGCAGCCAGGCATCGGCATCTTCCGGCGCGGCTTTCTTTTGAATGATGGCCGGCCAGATCTTGGCAAGACGGGCGTTGATTTCTTCGAATACTTTCTGACCATCCGGCATGTCGTCATCGCGGAAAATGGCGCCGGCAGGACATTCCGGTTCACAGAGGGTGCAATCGATGCACTCATCGGGGTCGATGACCAGGAAATTCGGCCCTTCGCGGAAACAGTCCACCGGGCAGACGTCTACACAGTCGGTGTATTTGCACTTGATACAAGATTCAGTCACCACATAAGTCATGGGGGCGGAGCTCCTCACGGTTGAGTCTGATGGATTATAGCCGGGTGTGCCGGCGGATTGCGGGTCTATTCTAGCCTAAGGCGGCAGTGCTGCCCACTAGTTGGGGGCGGATTCGGGAAAGGCAGCCCAGCAGGAATGGCTGCCTCGGGGTGGGTTGGAAATTAGATAAAATTAGACTAATATTACATGGCGTCGCAGGCTAAGGGCGTTTGGCAGGGTGCGAAAAACTTCTGCTATAGTGAAAATTCAGACTTGTCCCGTCGTTTCAACACAGGAGAAACCCAATGGCCGTATTAGTAGGAAAAGCTGCCCCCGATTTTGTAGCCCCCGCAGTCATGCCAGATAACAGCATCAACGAAAAGTTCCAGTTTTCTCAGCATATTAAGGGAAAGTATGCGGTTCTGTTCTTTTATCCCCTCGATTTTACCTTTGTCTGCCCGTCGGAAATTCTGGCGTTCAATCACCGCCTGAACGAGTTCAAATCCCGCAATACCGAGGTCATCGCCTGCAGCGTGGACTCCCATTTCACCCATCTGGCCTGGAAGAACACACCGGAAGAGAAGGGCGGTATCGGCCATATCCAGTTGCCCATGGTCGCCGACCTCTCCAAGAGCATCGCCCGCAATTACGATGTCCTGATCAACGATGAAGTTGCCCTGCGTGGTTCCTTTTTGATCGACCGTGAAGGCATCGTGCGTCACGAGGTGGTCAATGACCTGCCTCTGGGCCGCAACATCGACGAAATGATCCGGATGGTGGACGCACTGCAGTTCTCGGAAGAACACGGCGAAGTTTGCCCTGCCCAGTGGCAGAAGGGTAAGGCAGGCATGAAGCCGACCAGCGAAGGTGTCGCCGACTTCCTGGCGCATCACGGCAAAGAGCTCTGACTGCCGGTCACCGCTGAGGTCCCCTGTCTGGACGGACGCGGGGATATGCCGAAGTGAAAAGGGCCCGGGCGCCAGTCGTCCGGGCCTTTTTCCGGGTCTCAGTGCAGGCCGTGTCCGGCCCCTTCCGCCGCTTCCATCATCACCGCCCTTACCGCGTCGGGGAAATCCCCCTCTGCCATCTGCTGTGTTCCCTCCTGAAAGAAGCGGGGGGCATCGGCTGGCAAGTGGTGAATGATCGCCGCAAAAGCCTTGCGCATTTCCACAGGGTCATGGGCGCGCGTCGCGGTAATCCCCCAGTTCAGTAGCAGGATGCGCCAGGGGCGGTGCGGGTCTGCGCCTTCCAGATCGGCAGCGTAGTCTGCTGCAGCGGCGTCTTTCACCTCGCCCGCCAAGCGGGCAAGGGGCCGCAGTTCGGCGGGCTCGGCGCGACTGTTGGCCAGAATGGCCAGACCGTTGACCACCGGTTCCAGAGTGTGGATGAGGCCGTGTTGATTGCATACCCACGCGGCGATACTGACGGTGATCATTTCCAGGGCGGTTTTCGCCGGACGTTCACCCAGACGGTCGGCCCAGGTGGCGAGGTCCATCAGCAAACCGATGGCAAGGTCACCGATGCGCTCCGCTTCGTCGTCGGGCAGGGTAGGGTCCCAGGAGGCCACATCCGTCGTCAGCACCTTGAAAAGCTGGCGCAGGGCGTCCACGATGAGCGGCGGGGTGATCTGTTCTCCGGTGGCAATGCCGCTCGCGGCAAAGGCACCGAGAACGGGTTTGGCGTATTGTTCAAAGCGCTGTTGTGCGCCCGCTATGTCCAGGATGAGAGCCACTGCTGCCTCCGATATGCCCCGATGAAGTTGAGCATGTTATGCTAGCACGGAATGTCGCCGGGTTTTGCAAAGGGCGGCTCCCTTTTTATCCAGGAACTTTCTCATGGCGCAGCAATATCCTGTTTCTCCAGTCGATTTGCATATGCACTCCATGGCCTCCGATGGCACCATGACGCCGGCTGGCTTGGTGCAGCGGGTGCATGGGGCGGGGGTGCGTATCATGGCACTGACGGACCATGACAACACGGCGGGGTTGGAGGAGGCCGCGGTACAGGCTGAGGCACTGGATATCCGACTCATCCCCGGCGTGGAAATCTCCAGCGAATGGGAAACCCAGGGCATCCATATCGTCGGTCTTTTCGTTGATCCCAAAAACAGCGTCTTACAGGAAGGACTGAGCCGGATCATGGCGTTCCGCGACTGGCGCGCCATGGAGATCGACCGCTTGCTGGCAAATGCCGGTATTCCCGGCGCAGAAGCCGGAGCGCGGGCGATGGCGGGCAGCCGGATGGTGGGGCGCAGCCACTTTGGGCGCTGGCTGGTGCGCGAGGGGTACTGTGCAGATGCGAACGAGGCCTTTGGCAAATATTTGGGGCGTGGTTGCAAGGCCTATGTGCCCAGTGACTGGATTCCCATGACCGAGGTGGTCGGCTGGATCCATGCAGCGGGCGGATATGCCGTACTCGCCCACCCCGGTCGCTATAAGCTCAGTGGAACCCGATTGCGCGCTCTGCTCACCACATTTCGCGACGCGGGGGGCGTCGGTCTCGAGGTCTGTACCGGCAGTCAGGCAGCCGGTGATCGTGAACATCTGGGGCGCCTCGCACAGCAGTTGGGCATGGCCGGTTCTGTGGGTTCCGACTTTCATGGTCCGGACGCCGGTCACGCGGCCATCGGCCATCTGCTACCCCTGCCCGACGGCGTGGAGCCAGTCTGGGAGCGCGCCGGTATTCACCTTTACTAACCAGCCAATCCTGCAGGTTTTTTTGGCGCTTCCGCGCATTTTCAACGGCAGGGCGCTGTGGTAGCTTTGCTCTCCATGGCGTATTCACATCAGGGGAAGATGGTGCAAAACAGTCAAAAGTCAACCAGCTACGCCAATTTGGGCACGTTCGTGTTGCTGCTGGTCTACGCTGGCGCCGCATACACCCTCAGCCCCTTCGCAGGTCCCCTGCTGATGGGGGCGGTGCTGACGACGGTGGGCTGGCCCTGGCAATTGCGTCTGGAGCGTGCCTTCCACATGCCGCGCTGGCTGGGTTCCCTTGTCCATGCCCTGGTGTGGGTGGCGATCATCATCATTCCGGCGGTCATTATTGTAGATTCGGTCCTGCCCCAGGTGGCACTGCTGATTTCCCGCTGGCAGTCGGGTGGTCCCCTTGTCGTTGTGCCGCCGGAGGTGATGAAAATTCCCTATGTGGGACACTGGTTGCTCAGCCACCTGCACGGGCTGAACGGTCCCTACCTCTCCGCGCTGGTGAGCACACATTCCGGCATCATCACCGATTCTCTGAGCCAACTCTGGATATTCACCCTGCACACGTTTTTTGCCGCACTGACGGTGTTTGCGCTGGCCCTCCATGGTGAACGTCTGACGGAGGCGTTGCGCCTTGGGGCCGGACAAATATGGGGCAGTGATCGCGGCGATCGTTTTTTGGCCGCCAGTCGGGATGCTGCGCGCTCGGTGCTGATCGGCCTCATCGGTGTAGGTGTGGTGGAGGGCATGTTTATCGGCATCGCCTACGCCATTGCCGGACTGGGTATGTGGCCCCTCTGGCTGGTCGCCACGGCGCTGATATCGCCTATCCCTTTCGGGGCGACGGCGGTAGTCGGCGCTGCCACCCTGTGGCTCGCCTTTACGGGGCATTGGTTTGCCGGTCTGCTCGTCCTGATCTGGGGGCTGATCGTCATTACCGTGGCGGACTTGGTGGTTCGCCCGCTGCTCACCGGGTCGCAGACGCAAGCCCCTTTCTTTCTGGTGTTCTTCAGCATCCTTGGTGGCGCCGAGGCGTTCGGTCTGATTGGCCTGATTATCGGACCCATTCTGGTGCTGCTGGCGCGTGGTGTGTGGCGCGCATGGGAGCGGCGCGTTCGCCTTCAGGAGTAGCTGGCCGATCTGGGTGATTGGGGTGATTAGGGAACTGTACAGGCTTCCCGTCTATCCAACCAGTGGGTATTATCTTTGCGATGGATATCATTGCAATTACATCAGGAGCGGATCATGGACTACTCAATGTTGGATCAACAATACAATCAGTTGCAGCAACAGACCCAGAATAACCTGCAGGCCTTGCAGCAGGTGGCTGGACGGGTGAGCGCCATGGCGCCCGACAATATGACCGGGCGCGAGATCAGTATGGAATTGCGCGGCCTAGCCATGAATTTGCAGCAACAGCAGCAGAATGTAGGGATGATGCTGCAGCAGATGGCGCAGCATATCCAGCAACTGGAAATGCAGATGCAGGGGATGGCGCAGGGTGGAATGAACCCCAATATGGGACAGCAGCGTCCCTGGAATGCACCCATGCAGGGGCAGCCAAGTATGGGTAGCGGTTTCCTGGGTAATGTCATGACCGGTTTGGGGCTGGGTGCCGGCTTCGCGGTGGCGGACAATATCGTTGATGATATTTTCGACAGCTTCTAGGTCGAAATGTGGATCGCTCGTGTTGACGGTGTTCTGCAAATTGTGCGCTGCCCATGATGCTACCGTTGACGGTGTTCTGCAAATTGTGCGCTGCCCATGATGCTACCGTTGCCGGTCTATCTGGATCTGGAGTCGCGGGTTCTTGCCTGGGCTGCGGGGCAGGGGTGGCGGTTGCAGCGTACCGGCCCTTTGCGGCGGGATGAATGGCCGCTGCCGCGCCTGGAGTTTCTGCGCGAGGGGGGGTTGGCAGCGGACGAGTGGGACGTCGCGTTGGCTGCCTGTCCTCTGTTCGCGAGGGCTGCCTCCGGGCAACGGGAGGCATGGAGTCATGAAGGCATCAGGGTGAAATTTTATCAGGCCCCGACCGAGTTTTTGGGGTTTGCGCAGATCGCCCATACCGGACCGGCCGGGTTTGTCGCTGCCTGTCGCCGCTTGCCCGGCTGGGATGAGGCACCGGCACCCGACGAGGTGACTGCGTTTGCTCGCGTCGGACTGCCTTATATACCACCCTCCCGGCGTCCTCTGGAAGGGCTCGCGATATTGCCTGGAGCTGCGTGTGACTAAAGAATCCCTTTATGGTATCCATGCGGTCAGCGCGGCACTGGATGCGGAGGAGTTGCTGGAACTCTGGGTTGCCGTCGAGCGGCGGGCTGATGAGCGCATTGCGCCTTTGGTGCAGAAGGCTGCAGAACAGCGTCTGCCGGTGCAGGAATGGCGGAGTGTGGCGCTCGGCCGGAAACTGAACACCGACCGGCACCAGGGCGTGGGCGGCTTGCTGCGCGCCTTTCCCGGACAAGATTTGGAGACGATCCTCGCGCAACTGAACGGCCGTGGTTTTTTGCTGGTGCTGGACGGTGTGCTTGATCCCCATAACCTTGGGGCATGCCTGCGCAGTGCGGAGGCGGCGGGGGTCGACGCGGTGATTCTGCCCGGGGATAATGCCTGCCCGGTCAATGCTACCGTGCGCAAGGCGTCCGCCGGATCGGCGTCACGCGTTCCGGTCTGTACCGTGACCAATCTGTCGCGCACCCTGTCGTTGCTGCAGGAGGCGGGATTCTGGCTGGTCGGGATGGCGGGGGAGGGTTCCCGGAGTCTTTATGCGCTGGACCTCGATATGCCGCTGGTGATGGTGATGGGGGGCGAGGAGAAGGGCTTGCGCCGCCTTACCCGGGAGCATTGCGATTACCTGGCGCATATTCCCATGATGGGAGCCATCGAAAGCCTGAACGTGTCCGTAGCTACCGGGATCTGCCTCTTCGAGGCGGCCCGGCAGAGGCGGAATCTGTCTCCCGCGCGGCCTGCCGGGCAGGAAAAATCCGCTTGAACCCGCTGGAAGGCCATTCCTATATGCTGGTAGATTCGCACTGTCATCTGGATTTCGAAGATTTTGACGCAGACCGAACTGAGATTCTGGCCCGTGCCCGGGCGGCGGGCGTGGGGGAAATGCTGATCGCTGCCGTCGTCGAGGCGCACTGGCCGCGGGTGCAGGCCCTTGCCGCCGGGCACGTCGGCGTATGGGCGGCAGTGGGGGTACACCCCAACGAACCGGCTGGGGCAGGGCCGGAATGGGAGCGTCTGCTGGTCGCGCTGGCCGCCGATAAGGTGGTTGCCGTCGGGGAGACCGGCCTGGATTATTACCGCAGCGAAGGGGACTTGTCCTGGCAACGGGAACGGTTTGCCCAGCATATAGCGGCGGCCAAGGCCACAGGAAAGCCGTTGATCGTGCACACCCGTGCGGCGGCGGCAGACACCCTTGCCATGCTGCGCAGTGAAGATGCCGCGGCAGCCGGCGGTGTCATCCATTGCTTCACCGAAAACCGAGATTTTGCGCGGGCGGCCCTGGATATGGGTTTTTATATCTCCTTTTCCGGCATCGTGACGTTCAGGAAGTCCGTCGAATTGCAGGCGGTGGCCAAGATGCTGCCGGCGGATCGCCTGCTGGTGGAGACGGATGCACCTTATCTGGCTCCCGAGCCGCAGCGCGGCAGGCGCAACGAGCCGGCTTTCGTGGCCCATGTCGCGGCCTTTCTCGCAGCGTTGCGGGGCGAGGCGCCGGAGGCGGTCGCCACGCAGACCACCGCCAATTTCCACGCCCTGTTCAGACACACGGTAGCGCCATGAAGGTGGTCTTCCTCGGTACGGGATCCAGTGCCGGAACCCCCGTGATTGCCTGCCACTGCCCGGTTTGTTGTAGCGACGACCCGCGCAATCACCGCCTGCGGGCCAGTATCCTGGTGCGGGATGAAGGCATTGATCTGCTGGTGGATACGGGTCCTGACCTGCGTCAGCAGATGCTGCGTGCCGGCGTGCAGTCGCTGACGGCCGTGCTCTATACCCATTTTCACGCCGATCATATCAATGGGGTTGACGATCTGCGCGCCTTCAATTTTGCACAGGAGGTCGTGATCCCCTGCTATGCGGATGAGCGCACGGCAGCGGAGCTGGAGAGCCGTTTCCGCTACTGTTTTCTGCCGCCGGATCCGGCCTGGGCGAAACCTTCCCTGTCCATGCACCGGATCGTATCGCCGCAGACTTTTGGCGGGGTTCGGGTGACGCCCATACCGGTGCTGCACGGCGATCTACCCATACTCGGCTACCGTTTTAATGATGTGGCGTATCTGACGGATCTGAAAACGATTCCGGACGCCAGCCTAGAGCTGCTGCGGGGTTTGAAAGTGTTGATCCTGGATTGCCTGCGTTATGAATATCACCCCACCCATCTGCATGTCGAAGAGGCTCGGTACTGGGCGCGTCGGATTGGCGCGGAACGGACCATTCTTACCCACATGACCCATGACGTGGATTACGCGACATTGGCGACGGAGTTGCCGGAGGGCGTCATTCCCGCCAGCGATGGTATGGTCCTGGACCTTTAGCATCGGCATTTGCAGGACCGGCGCGTGCAAAAAGGCACCCAGAAAAGGTTTGACATCACCCGCATGAATCCATATATTACGCCGCATCGGGGCCATAGCTCAGCTGGGAGAGCGCTTGAATGGCATTCAAGAGGTCGGCGGTTCGATCCCGCCTGGCTCCACCAAATCAAAGGGCTGACCAGCCTTTTTTTCTCCCCGAAACGCAAAGCATGCATCTCACCTGTTCCTGACAGGACGCAATTCTTACAGGTAAAACTGATGGCGATATGGTGGCTGATTCCTTTGCTGACGAGGTTTTCCCTTGCAGGATGATCGGCTTTTTCCCTATGGCCATGCCCGCGATGCGGATTGGCGCGAGGCATTGTTCCGCGCTTTGGAGATGGCTGGTCCGCGGGTCCGGGGTGGTACGCTGGGCTTTCTCTACGTCACCGACAGCTTTGAGTCCGATTTGCCGGATATCCTGAGCGCTGTGCGGGAACAGACGGGGGTGCCCCACTGGACGGGATGCGTGGGGGCCGGCATCTGTGCGACCGCGCAGGAATACCTGGACGAACCGGCACTGGCTTTTATGGTGACGGATTTTCCGGAAACGGAATTTCACCTCTTTGCCGGTATGGACCCTTACCGGACCGGCAAGAGTGGGCCGACCGGAGCGGGTCGTCCGCCCTACTTTGCGATTGTTCATGGTGACTCCCAGACGCCGGATCTGCCTGATCTGGTCCGTGATTTTGCCGGGAAGATGGGCAGCGGTTTCATTACCGGGGGAATATGCAGCAGTCGCACCGACGGTGCGCAACTGGTGGATGAAGTCGTGCATGGCGGACTGAGCGGGGTGACGTTCAGCGAAAATATCGCCGTTGCCACCCGTCTGACCCAGGGCTGCAGTCCCATCGGTCCGACCCATCACATCAACGAAGCCCGCAACAATGTAATCTTCCGTCTGGATGACCGCCCGGCGCTGGATGTGTTTAATGACGAGACCAGCGACATCCTCTCCCGGGATTTGCAGCTGGCGGCGGGCTTCATTTTTGTTGCGATGCCGGTTAAGAATGACGACCGTGGCGACTACATGGTGCGTACCCTGGTGGGCATTGACATCGAGCGCAAGCTGCTGGCGATCGGCGAATATGCAGAGGCCGGTCAGTCCCTGATGTTCTGCAAGCGGGATAGCGGCACGGCGCGCGAGGACCTCGAACGTATGCTCTCGGACATCGGCCGCCTGGCGGACGGAAGAAGGATCCGTGGGGGTCTCTATTTCACCTGTGTGTGGCGCGGCCAGAACCTGTTTGGCCCCGATTCTGCGGAATTGCGGATGATCCGGGACGGTCTGGGCGACTTCCCGTTGGTGGGATTTTTTGCCAATGCCGAGATTTCTCATGATAAAATATATGGTTATACAGGGGTGCTTACCCTGTTTCTGGATGCACCCGCTTCCTGAACCGTCGGTTGACTTTCAGCTATGGTGAGCAGGCACCCGCTCTGTGCTAGAGTACACGGCTTATATTAGAGGTTGATAATGGCACAGATACAGGCGCAGCGGATGGATCAGCGGTTGATGCAGGAAGGGCGGCGTACCCGGGGTACGCTCTATTTCGGCATCGGACTGGGGCTGGCGGCTGGCCTGCTGATCATTCTCCAGGCCTTTCTATTGGCGCACATCGTCGATGATGTCTCTTTTCATGGCTGGAATCTGGCGGCGGTGATGCCGCTGCTCTGGGCCATGCTCGCTCTTTTCGTCGTGCGTGCGGGGTTTTCCTGGGCGAGCGAACTGGTCGCCTTTCGCGCCAGCGCGCGTATCAAGACCTACCTGCGCGAGCGCCTGCTTTCCCACCTTCTGAGCCTGGGGCCGGTGGCCGTGGCGGGTGAGCGCAGCGCCGACATCGCCAGTACCATGATGGAAGGTGTTGAGGCGCTGGAGCCTTACTTTTCGCGTTATCTGCCGCAAATGGCCTTGGTCAGCCTCATACCGCTGGCCATCCTCGTGTTCGTCTTCCCCGCAGACTGGATCAGCGGCCTGATTCTCCTCATTGCCGGGCCGCTTGTACCCTTCTTCATGGTGCTGGTGGGCTACAAGGCGGAGGCCATCAACCAGCGTCAGTGGCGCAAGATGCTGTTGATGAGTGCCCATTTTCTGGACATGGTGCAGGGCTTGACCACGCTGAAAATCTTCGGTCGCGCCAAGGACGAGATCGAGATCGTCGCACGTATTTCGGATGACTACCGGCGCACCACCATGGCCGGGTTGCGGGTGGCCTTCCTGACGTCGGCGGTGCTGGAATTTTTTGCGAGCGTGTCCATCGCGCTGGTGGCCGTATCGCTGGGAGCGCGTCTGCTGGAGGTCCCTTCCCCGGTCACGTTTTATACCGCCTTCTTTGTCCTTTTACTGGCACCGGAGTATTTCAACCCTCTGCGTGGTCTCGCCACGCATTATCATGCGCGGATGAGCGCCATTGCCGCGGCCAGACGCATCTTCGAGATCCTCGACATGCCGCTGCCGGCACAGGGTACGCAGACGATGGCGTCCACCGACACCCAATCCGTCAGTCTCTCGGTGCGCGACCTGCATTTCTCCTATGAGGAGGGCCGGGTGGCACTGGCGGGAATCAATGCCGAGTTCCCGGCGGGCAAGGTCACCGCGCTGGTGGGCGCCAGCGGGGCGGGCAAGAGTACCCTCGCCAA
This sequence comes from Acidithiobacillus ferruginosus, assembly GCF_018854495.1. Classification (GTDB taxonomy): domain Bacteria; phylum Pseudomonadota; class Gammaproteobacteria; order Acidithiobacillales; family Acidithiobacillaceae; genus Acidithiobacillus; species Acidithiobacillus ferruginosus. The sequence goes on along the minus strand of NZ_JABBDR010000010.1, from coordinate 68,423 downwards.
TGCGTTGCTCGGCTTTGTGCAACCGGATTCGGGAGAAATCCTGATCAATGGCCGGATCCCTTTGGCCGTCCTGGATCGGGAAAGCTGGTGGCGGCAACTGGCCTGGGTGCCGCAGAATCCCCGCCTGTTTCACGGTACCATCGCCGAAAATATCCGCATCGGTCGCCCTGATGCGGATATGGCCGCTCTGCGGGAGGCTGCGAAAAACGCTCACGCGCTGGAATTCATCGACGCTTTGCCCCAGGGTTTCGATACCCCGGTGGGTGATCTGGGGCAGGGCCTTTCCGGCGGCCAGATTCAGCGCGTCGCCTTGGCCCGCGCCTTTATCAAAAACCCACCGCTCTTCATTCTGGATGAGGCTACGGCGAGTCTGGACATGGAGAATGAATCGCTCGTCCTGGACGCCATGCAGCGACTGATCCAGGGACGAACGGCGATCGTCATTGCGCATCGCCTGGCGATGGCAGAGCGCGCCGATCACATCCTGGTCATGGACGCCGGGAAAGTGGTCGAAGCCGGCACCCATGATGCACTTTTGGCGGCTGGCGGAGTCTACGCAAGGCTGGCGGCAGCCTATCGGGGGAACCATGCGTGATCTTTACCGGCTGCTGAAACTGTTTGGGCCCTTTAAGTTCTGGATGCTGGGAGGCGCCTTTCTGGCCCTGCTGACCATTCTTTCCAATTTCGGGCTGCTGGCCCTTTCCGGCTGGTTTCTGGCGAGTGCGGCGCTGGCCGGACTGGGTGGTTACGCCACCATGAATCTGTATAACTTCTTCCTGCCGGCGGCCGGGGTGCGCGCTTTTGCGACGATCCGGGTCATCTCGCGCTGGCTGGAGCGCATTGTCACCCATGAGGCGACGTTCCGCCTGCTGGCCCAGTTGCGCACCTGGTTCTACACCCGCCTCGAGCCGCTCGCGCCCGCCGGGCTGCAAGGCTATCGTTCCGGCGATATTCTTTCGCGCCTCGTCGCCGATATCGACACCCTGAATAATTTTTACCTGCGGGTGTTTACGCCGTTTCTGGTGGCCGGGGTGGCGACGCTCACGATGGCGGGCGTCTTCGCTTTTTTCTCCTGGCGGTTGGCCATTGCACTCTTTCTTTTCCTCGCCGGTACCGGACTGCTTTTACCGCTCCTCACGGAGCGGCTGGGTGCGCGCAGCGGCGCTGAGATGACCGGCATCCAGTCGGATTACCGGGTACAGGTGGTGGACGGCATGCAGGGCATGGCCGAACTGTTGACCTACAATGCCGGGCCGGAGATTCTGCGACGCACGGGCACGCTCAACGATGCGCTGCTCCGGCGGCAGGCCAGCATGGCGCAGATCGCCGGTTTCGGCAGCGCCGGCATGGGATTCATGGGCAACCTGGCGATTTGGGTTATCGTGGTGCTGGCTATTCCCCTGGTTCATGGCAGGGTCCTGGGCGATTCGGATCTGCCCCTCCTGGCCCTCGGCGTGATGGGTTCCTTCGAGGCCATCGCCGCCTTGCCGCTGGCCTTTCAGTTTCTGGGGCAAACCCGCGCGGCCGCGCGCCGTATTTTTGAGGTGGCGGATACGCCCCTGCCTTTTCCGGATGCATCGGGACCCGCACCGCGGGTGGACCGGCCGGATCTGGAGCTCAAGGGGCTGCACCTGCGCTATCCCGGCGCCAATCGCGACGCCCTGGCAGGCGTGGACCTCCGCGTCCCGGCGGGTACACGGGTTGCGATCCTGGGGGCGACCGGGGCTGGCAAGAGCAGCCTAGCCAACCTGCTGCTGCGTTTCTATGACTATCAGTCGGGCAGCGCGTGTCTGGGTGGCCATGAGTTGCGGGATTTCCCGGCAGACAACCTGCGCGAATATTTCGCTGTCGTATCTCAGCGCTCTTATCTCTTTCACAGTACGATCCGCGACAATCTGCTGGTGGCCAAGGGCGAGGCGGAGGAGGATGAACTCTGGGCGGCGCTGGCCACGGCACAGCTTGCGGAGTTCGTGCGCAGTCAGCCCCAGGGCCTGGATACCATTGTCGGCGAAGGTGGGGTGAAACTCTCCGGTGGTCAGGGCCGGAGAGTGGCCATTGCCCGGGCGATTCTCAAGGACGCTCCGTGGCTGATTCTGGACGAACCCACCGAAGGGCTCGATCCGGTGACCGAGATGGAGTTCCTCAAAGACCTGCGCCAGATCATGGAAGGTCGCACCGTGCTCTATATTACCCATCGTCTGGTGGGTCTGGAGCACATGGACTGCGTTCATATTCTCGATGAGGGGCGGATCGTGGAGTCGGGGACCTTTGGGGAGCTTTTACAGCGGGACGGACAACTCAGCCATTTCGCCACGTTCCGGCAGGCTATTCCGGAGATTCGCTAATTCTGGCGGCCGCCGCGGAAGCCGGAGAGCAGTTTTCGTTCCGTGGCCTCAGCTTGCTGCACGCTGGACTGGCAGGCCGCGCCGGAGGGGTTCCGTACGCACTTCAACTCGTCATCCAGCACCGCCGTGCCCGCTTTTTGCAACTGTGCCTGGCTGCTGCGACTCCGGGGGGTGCTGGTTACCCACGACACCCCGTAACCGAGCGCCGAAGAGAGCAGTGTAGCCAGCAGAAACACCAGCATCATACGGGTAAAACCGCGTTCTAGCCCCTGCTCGTCAAAGTAACGCCTGCCGTACCAAGCGAATAGCGGATAACTGACAGTGCCCGCGATTAGCCCCCACATAGGCTATCCCTCGCTCGCGATGTCCAGAGGCAGGGTGTAGGGAAGTTTCCTCAGACTCAGCGGCGTGCCGCCCGGCGCCCCGGCCATCAGCGACTCCCCGGCGTTGGCGGCACGTAAAACGGCCAAGGCGGCAAAACCGCACCGGGGATCTGGTGCGGCGTTGATAACGATGCCGATACTCTGCGCACCCATGCTGGTGCAAAAGATTTCTTCGCCCACCTGCAGTGGCGCCGACGCCGCGACCAGGTAGGTCTGGTTCTTGAGCTTGCCGAGATAGTGGGAGCGGGCGACGATCTCCTGCCCAGGATAGCAGCCCTTCTTGAAATTGATGCCTCCCAGCACCTCCAGGTTCAGTTCCTGGGGAATGACTTTTTCCGTGGTGGCGCGGCTGATCATGCCGACACCCGCCTGTATGGCCCACAGGCGCCAGTCCTCCGCAGCGCCGGCCCGCGCACCCGCTGCCGCCAGCTTGGCGCTCAGGGCCTCCACACGGGATGCGGGCAAAATGATTAGGAAGGCCTCTGCATCCGCCCAGGGCAGGCGGGTAATGATGCTGTCGTCACGAACCACCCCGCTGTTGCCGCTATTCCCCAACGCGACACCGAGGGTACGGCCGAGCAGTTCCCCCGCACCGTTGCCATGGACGGCCAGCAATGTGAATTCCGGTTCCCCCCGTTTGATCTCCAGTTTGGCCATCATCCGGAACTTGCGTAGGCGCTCGATGACGGTATCGGCCATATCGTCGGCCAGACTCAGCCAAAAGCCGCTGCCGTCGCGCTGCACGTAAAAATTGGCGATCATGCGTCCTTTGGCCGTGCTGTAGCTACTCCATTGTCCGTGACCACTGGCCAGGGCACGCAGATCGTTGGAGAATTGCCCCTGTAAAAACTTTTCGGCATCCACGCCACTGGCGTGAATCAGGCCCAGTTCCGTATGCAGGGGGACAAAGGTAATGACGGCTGAAGACATGCGGATCGACTCCCGTTTGCAGAAACAGCATGGCCCCGATCATACCCGCATGGCCGACGGCGACAAAGTCCTGCCAGATCTATTCTTCGGCAGTGCCGGGCGACAACGCTGGCTGCAAAGTATTCCCTGCATCCTGGCCTTGCTCTGCGCGGGCTTTACGATGCCGCAGGACTGGCGCTGGGGCCTGGTGCTGCTGGTCGCGCTGCTGGCATGGGCGGTCTGGCGCTGCCCCTGGAGCCCGCGCACGAATCGGGAAGTGGCGGAGGCCCTGTTGTCCGGCAGGGACGGCGGTCTGCAGGTACGGATGGACGGCGGCAGCGTGCTGCCCGTTCATCTGCGCGCCCGGCCATTTCTGCACCCGCGCCTCGGCATGATCCCCCTGCGGATCGGCGATGGCCGTCGCGCGGTGCTGATTGGTCTGTTTGCCGCCGGAGACGATCCCTGGCGACGCTGGCGCCTCAGGCTGCGCCAGGAATGGGACGCAAAAACTGAGACTGCTGATCCCGCTGGCTGATGCTGTCCGCCGCGACGGCACGGCGTTGCGGGTGATCACTGTTGAAATGACAGCCGCGGGATTCTTCTCGCAGCAGCGCGGCACAGGTGAGGATTTCCGCGCATTGGCAGAGGTTGCGCAGTTCCTGATACGGCTGCGGTCCGCACAGACTGTCGCTGATGCGCGTACCCAGTTCACCCCAATACGCGCAGGCGGCGCGCAAGCCCTCGTCGTTGCGGACGATGCCCGCCGCCTGCCACATATTTGCCTGCAGCTTCTGCCGCAGGGCGCTGATGTCCGTCCGCTGTGCGGCAGTGGCTGGTCGCCCCGGCGATCGCCCAGGCGTTTGCCGCGGCCTGTCGGGCAGACGCACTTGCCCTTCCAGGTCCGCAACAATGGCCGCCGCACCCACCACACATTCCAGCAGTGAGTTGCTGGCGAGGCGATTGGCGCCGTGCAGTCCGGTAGAACTGACCTCGCCTGCCGCATAAAGGCCCGGAATGGTGCTGCGCCCCGCCTCATTCACGACCACGCCACCGCAGGTGTAATGGGCAGCAGGAACCACCGGAATGGATTCTCTTGTCAGATCATAGCCTTGTGCGCGGCAGTGTGCAAAGATGGCGGGGAAATGCCGACGCACCAAGGTGGCCGGCTGCGCGCTGATATCCAGCGTGACATAGTCGAGTCGATGTTGCTTCATCTCCGCATCGATGGCGCGCGCGACGATATCCCGCGGCGCCAGCTCGGCACGCGGGTCGTAACGCTCCAGAAAAGCGCTGCCATCCGGTAGACGCAGGATGGCACCCTCGCCCCGTAAGGCTTCAGACAACAAGAAAGGCTGGCTACCCGGCTGGTAAAGCGTCGTGGGATGAAACTGAATAAATTCCAGATTGGCAATTTCCGCGCCCGCCCGCCAGGCCAGCGCGATGCCGTCTCCGGTAGCCACCAGCGGATTGCTGGTGTGCAGATACAACTGTCCCGCCCCGCCGCTGGCGAGCACTACTGCCCGTGCCGTCCACAACTCGGGATGGTCGCCCTTTGGGGGGAGCACCCAGGCGCCCTGGCAACGGTCCTCGGTGAGCCAGAGATCGCTGGCATAGTGTCCTTCGGCCATCTGGATGGCGGGCTCCGCCAGCACCCGGCGCAGCAGGGTGCTCTCGATAACGTGGCCCGTGGTATCGGCACTGTGCAGTACCCGACGGGCCTGGTGTCCACCTTCACGGGTGAGATGCCAGCTTCCATCCGGCTGGCGGTCAAAGGGTACCCCCCAGTCGATCAATTGGCGCACGGCGTCCGGGCCCCGACCGATGATCTGCCGGACTGCCTGCGGATGACATAGTCCCGCTCCGGCTCCCAGGGTATCTTCGACATGCAGGGCAATGCTGTCGTGGTCCATATCCATGACCGCTGCGATGCCGCCCTGCGCCCTGTCACTGGCGGAATCATCCGCCCGCCCTTTGCTCACGAGGCCGACACGGCCGAGGCGGCTGAGCCCCAGGGCCGTGCTGAGTCCGGCAGTGCCGGAGCCGATAACCAGAAAGTCGAAAGAAGGCATTTAGGATCCTAAGAAGGGTGTCGGGTGCACGCGTTGCGAGAATTGGAATGGGTCATGATACGATGGTCGACGGATAAGGTGAATAACGGCACCCCAAGAAGAAAGGAAACGGCCGAATGGGTAAAATCATGGGACGCAGCACGGCGGGTGGTCAGGAACACGGCGCACCCAGCGACCTGCTCCTCGTCCAGCGCGTACAAAAGGGAGAAAAGGGGGCATTTGATCTCCTGGTACGCAAATACCAGCACAAGGTGGTTTCCCTGGTCGGGCGTTTTGTGCGCACGCCAGAGGAGGCCGAAGATGTGGCCCAGGAGGCTTTTGTCAAAGCCTATCGCGCGCTTGCCAATTTTCGCGGCGATAGCGCGTTTTACACCTGGCTGTATCGTATCGCCGTCAATACGGCAAAAAATCACCTCGTGGCCCAAGGCCGGCAGGTTTCCATTGTGGATGTGGAAACAGAAGATGCGGAACAATTTGCCAGCGCCGATGGACTAAGAGAGTACGATACTCCGGAAGGGTTATTACTCAGTAGGGAGTTGGCGGAATATATCAACAAGGCATTGACGGCGTTGCCGGAGGATTTGCGCATGGCGGTCACCTTGCGGGAGTTTGAAGGCTTGAGTTACGATGAAATTGCCCAGGTCATGGAGTGTCCGGTGGGGACGGTGAGGTCCCGGATTTTTCGGGCGCGTGAAGCAATTGCCAGGGTTCTGGCCCCTTTGTTGGAGCAGGAAAAGTCATGAACGATGAAACGCAAAAAGAACTGATGGCGTTCATGGAGGGCGAGCTCAGTGGGCTGCGCGCCAGCCGTCTTGCCGCACGTATGCAGCGTGAGAGCGGTTTGCGTGAGGCTTGGGAGTCTCAGTACCGCGTTTCTTTTCTTCTGCAAAATGACGGGAAAGGGGTTCGTCTGGCATCGGCTGGTTTCGCCGATCGGGTAGCCTGGGCGATCGTGAACGAACCCGGTATCCTGGCGCCGCAACGCCCGCAGCGGCAGGGCAGTTCAAGAAGTTTCTGGGTGAAGACGGGTTCTGTGGCTGCGGTGCTGGTGGTATCGGTGACCCTGGTAGGTCTTCTGCCCCATCCTGGGGTGGGGCCGTCCGTTGCTGGCGGCGGATCTGGTCATTATGCGCAGACCGCCATGCTGAGGGGGTTTTCCACCCGCGGCGAAGAATTTCATCTGAGCCCCGTAGCGGATTTTGCGTCGCCGCCTGTCGGCACAAACGTGGTTATCCAGAGAGATATTCAACGGCTGTGGGTGCCCGGTGGTGGTAACTACCTCGTTTCCTCGCGGGTTTCATCCGCCTATGCTTCGGGGCAGTCTGGTCTGGAAAGTGCGGCCTATACGCCCGCGGAGGGGATCAGTGCGGCTTCCATGGCTTTTCCCGCAGGTTATCCCTAGAATCAGCGTTGGTCAGAATGCGTGCCGATACGTATCGGCACGGTGGCGCGATACCTGTTGCCAAGTGCTGCAGATACCGAGATGATAAGGTACGGTCTTGAATTAAGCAGCAAATCGGATGGTTGGGAGGGGTCTTGAAAAATTGTGTGCTGGGTAGACAGCGCCTTGTGGTGGCGCTTTGTATGGGTTTGGGATTGAGTATAGGGGCGATGACGCCTGCTTGGGCGGATTCCGGTGCCAGCGGTCAGGCGTTGGTGGGGCTGCCTGATTTTACGCCCATCGTCAAACAGTATGGACCTGCAGTAGTGAACATCAGCACGACGGAGACCAGGGTGGCGCGTGGTGCGGCTTCCCCCTTCCCGCCGAACTCTCCCCTGAATCAGTTTTTCGCCCCCTTCTTTGGCGCACCGGGGCAACCTGGAGCACCTGGTGGCGGAGCCGGACAGAAATATCAGGTGCAATCCCTGGGTTCCGGTTTTGTCGTCAGCTCCGACGGCTATATCGTGACTGCGGCGCATGTAGTGAAAGGGGCTCAGAAGATCATTGTCAGTCTCACCAATCATCATCAATACGCAGCTCACCTGGTGGGCCTGTCGGCGCGGATGGATGTGGCGTTGCTCAAGATTGACGCGAAGAATCTGCCGGTGGTACAGATTGGTGACTCCAGCAAACTGGAAGTCGGACAGTGGGTGCTGGCGGTGGGTTCGCCCTTCGGCTTTGAGAACAGCGTCACCCAGGGTGTGGTCAGTGCGACCTCGCGGCCTTTGCCGGATGATCCCTACATCCCGTTCGTTCAAACGGATGTGCCGATCAACCCTGGCAACTCCGGTGGCCCGCTATTCAATATGCGCGGTCAGGTCATTGGTATCAACGACCAGATCTATACCAATAGCGGTGGCTACATGGGGTTGTCTTTCTCCATTCCCATCAATGTCGCCATGGATGCGGTCAAGCAGTTAAAACTACATCAGAAAGTGCATTTTGGCTGGCTCGGGGTCATGATTCAGGACGTCAGCATGGATCTCGCCAAGTCCTTCCACATGAAAGAGCCGGTGGGTGCGCTGGTGTCACAGGTTGTGCCTGACGGCCCGGCTGCCAAGGCGGGATTACGTCCGGGAGATGTCATTGTCTCCTTTAACGGTCAGGCCATCTATAACTCTGGTCAACTACCGCCGCTGGTGGGGGTATTGCCCGCCGGTTTCAAGGCGAAGCTGGGGGTTATTCGTGATGGCAAGCCCATGAGCCTCAACATCGTGGTAGAGAGCCTGCCCGGCAACCTGGAGAATACGGTGGAATCCGCCGCATCCGGCGGTCCGGCGCAGGAAGGTGAAGTCAAACGACTGAATGTGCAGGTGGGTCCGCTGACCGCGGAGGCACGTAAGCAACTGCACGTGAATACTGGTGTCCTGGTCCTCGGGGTTGGTGTGGGGCCGGCGGCAGAAGCCGGTATTCGTCCCGGTGATGTGATCTTGCAGGCGGCACAACAGCAGATTACCAGTGCCGCCGACTTGCAGAAGCTGGTGGCTGCCTTGCCGGCGGGTCAGCCGATCCCGGTGCTGGTGCGACGTGGTGAGGGGAGTTTCTATCTGGTGCTTTCGCTGCCGCATTGAAGCAGGCGATCGCCGCGAAGGGCTGGGCGTTTGTACCAGCCCTTTTGTTATTGCATCCGGCGGGGTGGTAGCGCCCGCCCGGCGCCCATGGATTGACAGGCCAGATGACTGAACAGCAACATATTCGCAATTTTTCCATTATTGCCCATGTGGATCACGGAAAGTCCACTCTGGCGGATCAGTTCATCCGTCTTTGCGGGGGGTTGACCGAGCGTGAAATGTCCAGTCAGGTACTGGATACGATGGATATCGAACGCGAACGCGGCATTACCATCAAGGCGCAGAGCGTGCGCCTGCAGTTTCGCGCCGCAGATGGGCAGGAGTACCAGTTCAACCTCATCGATACGCCGGGCCATGTGGATTTTTCTTACGAAGTGAGCCGTTCCCTGGCTGCCTGTGAAGGCGCGTTGCTGGTAGTGGATGCATCGCAGGGGGTGGAAGCGCAAAGCGTAGCCAACTGTTACACGGCGCTGGAACACAACCTGGAGATCCTGCCGGTCCTGAACAAAATCGATCTGCCGGCTGCCGATCCGGAGCGGGTGCGCAGGGAGATTGAAGCAATAGTCGGGCTGCCTGCTGACGATGCCGTAGAGGCCAGTGCCAAAGAAGGTACCGGTATTCGGGAGATTCTGGAGCGGGTGGTGGAACGCATCCCGCCTCCCCAGGGTGACCCGGAAGCTGCGCTGCAAGCCCTCATCATCGACTCCTGGTTCGACAATTATCTGGGGACGGTGGTGTTGGTGCGGGTGATGAACGGTTCCATCCGTCCCGGTCAGCGCATCCTGACGATGGTGGGTCAGAAACCTTATGTGGTCGAAAAGGTTGGTGTTTTTACCCCAAAATCCCTGATGGTCCCCGCCCTGGAAACGGGTGCGGTGGGCTTTGTCATTGCGGGCGTGCGGACCATTGAAGGCGCCCGGGTGGGAGATACCCTGACCGAGCAGGACCGCCCCGCCAGCGCGCCTCTGCCAGGTTTTCGCGAGGTGCAGCCACAGGTATTTACCGGGCTCTATCCGGTGGACTCGGCGGATTACGAAAACTTTCGCGAGGCGCTGCAGAAGTTGCGCCTGAATGACGCGGCCCTGCAGTTTGAGCCGGAGACTTCACAAGCCCTGGGTTTTGGTTTCCGGTGCGGATTTTTGGGGCTTTTGCATATGGAAATCGTGCAGGAGCGTCTCGAACGCGAGTACCAACTGGAACTGATCAGTACGGCACCCACCGTGATCTATGAGGTGCTCACCACCGACGGCCAGGTGCTGAAGATTTCCAATCCCGCCGAATTGCCCCCGGCACAGAAGATTGCGGATATTCGCGAGCCGGTGATTACGGCGAACATTCTGGTACCGGAAACGTATCTCGGCCCGGTAATCGCTCTTTGTGAAGAGCGGCGTGGGCGACAGAAGAATATGCAGTTCACCGGCGGGCAGGTAATGCTGCGCTATGAGTTGCCGCACAATGAAGTGGTCCTGGATTTTTTTGATCGTCTCAAATCGGTGAGCCGGGGTTATGCCTCCATGGACTATGAATTTGCGCGTTTTGAGAGTGGGCCGCTGGTGAAAATGGACATTCTCATCAACGGGGAAAAACTGGATGCGCTGTCCTGGATCGTGCACCGTGATGTGTCCGAACGGCGCGGCAGGGAACTGGTGGTCCGTTTGCGTGATCTGATTCCCCGACAGATGTTCGAGGTGGCTATCCAGGCAGCGATCGGCGCCAGGGTCATCGCCCGGGAGTCGGTCAAGGCCCTGCGCAAGAATGTGCTGGCCAAGTGTTATGGTGGCGATATTTCGCGCAAACGTAAACTGCTGGAGAAGCAGAAAGAGGGCAAAAAACGCATGAAGCAGGTCGGTCATGTGGAGATTCCCCAGGAAGCTTTTCTGGCGGTGCTGAAAAGTGACAAGAGATAAAACGCGCACCGTGCAACTTGCGCGGAGGCTGATTTTGGGCGCATTCACAATGAAGGACAGGTACTGATGGATTTTACCCTGGGATTATTTCTGGCGGTTGTGCTTTCCGGCCTGATCTGGCTGGGCGATCTGCTGTTTTTGCGAAGGAAACGGCCTTTGGGAGCCAGGGAATCCGTCGTTGTCGAGTATGCCCGGAGTTTTTTTCCGGTATTGCTTATTGTTTTTTTGATCCGTGCATTTCTGTTTGAACCCTTCCAGATACCTTCCGGATCCATGATACCGACCCTGCGGGTGGGCGATTTCGTGTTGGTCAATAAATTCCAGTGGGGATTGCGGCTACCGCTGATCCACACACCCATTACCCGGGGCAGTCCGGTGGAAGCGGGTGATGTCATGGTGTTCCGTTATCCCAAAAATCCGCGTGTGGACTACATCAAGCGGGTCATCGGCCTGCCCGGCGACACGATTGAGGTGAGGGGAGATGCACTCTACATCAACAACAAGCTAGTGCCACAAAAATTTATCGGTACCTTTAATTATCGGCCGGAAGGACAGGGCGCCGAGGGTATGGTTATCCCTACCAAAGAGTATGAGCAGGAACTCGGTGGCCACAAATTCCATATTATTGAATTTGCCACGTCCGAAGCCCAGATGAATTTCGGTCCCTACAAGGTGCCGCCTCATTCTTATTTCATGATGGGGGATGACCGGGACAACAGTAACGACAGCCGTTTCTGGGGCGTGGTGCCGGAACGCAATATCGTTGGGAAGGCAATGTTCGTGTGGTTCTCCTGGGATGCCGAGAATTGGTCCATTCGCTGGAACCAGATCGGCCGCGCACTGGACGGGGCTTCCTGAAGTCCGGAGGCTGCACTTGCAAAATCCCTGTTCAAGGCTAAGTAAGGGATAGGGATGAATCCAGAGCGCCGGGAGGGTTCGGAATGTGTAACCCAATGTCAGACGAACAAGCCATAAGGATTTATTCGGGCCAGCGTAGCGGGTGCGCGCGGTCCCTGATCACGCGGCATTCGGGTGAGGCAGGACTTTCATTTGTCGGTGCGATCTTCTGGCTGTTGATCCTGGTCTTTGTCGTTGCCTTTGTAGTGAAGGTGATGCCGTCCTATTATGATTACTGGTCTCTGAAAAATATCGTTAGCCAGCAGGCGCAGCAGTCCACGCCGGAAGAGTCTGCTGCCCAGATTCGCCGCGATCTCGATGCTCGCCTGGAGGTGGCGATGATCCATATCCCGCAGAAAGGCATCCAGATCGAAAAAGCGGGTGCCGGACCGGTGCTGATCACCGTCCATTATGACAAGATCGTGCCATTGGTTGGCAATGTCAGTTTATTACTGCATTTTGATGCCGCGGGGCATTGAAAAGGTTTTTTGGTATACGGTGCAGTTTTTCTTCATCATTTTAATGACTGAGTCGATGCGTTTATGGATGTTTTAGAATCTCTGCAACAGTCGGTCGGCTATCGTTTCCGTGAACAGTCCCTGCTGTTGCAGGCGCTGACACATCGAAGTGCGGGCGCCCGGCACAATGAACGGCTGGAGTTTTTGGGGGATGCGGCACTGAATTTTGTAGTAGCGGCAAAGCTCTTCGCCCGCTTTCCCAAGGTGAGTGAGGGGGATCTGTCGCGGATGCGGGCACGGCTGGTTCGGGAAGAAACTCTGGCGGAGATCGCCGGAAAAATCGCCCTGGCCGATTCCCTGATCCTGGGCCCCGGAGAAATACGCAGCGGTGGCGCCCGGCGAGACTCCATCCGCGCCGATGCCTTGGAGGCGGTGATCGGTGCGGCTTTCCTGGATGGCGGCTTTGGCGCGGCGGAGCGTATCGTTGCGCAACTGGTCGAGCCCTTGATGACCGATGACCTGGGTGGCGAAGAGTTACGCGATCCCAAAACGCGCCTGCAGGAATTCCTGCAGGGACAGGGACGCCCTGTTCCCGTCTATACGATGGTGGCGGAAAAAGGACAGGCCCATGAGCGGCGTTTCGTGGCGCGTTGCAGCGTGCCTGGCGCCGAGCCTACCGAAGCGGAGGATGGCAGCCGGCGGAAAGCCGAACAGCAGGCGGCGGCGCTGATGCTGGCACAACTGCAGGTTGCCGTGCATGGATGAGATCAAGAGCGGCGTTCCTGACGAAGGGTACCGCAGCGGATATGTGGCGCTGCTCGGGCGCCCCAATGTCGGTAAATCCACCCTGCTGAATCATCTGGTCGGTCAGAAAATCAGCATCACGGCGCCGCGTCCGCAGACTACCAGGGATCAGATTCTCGGGATACTGACCCGCCCCGACGGACAACTGCTCTTTCTGGATACGCCGGGCGTGCATAGTGGCTATCGCAGCCTGAACCGGCACCTGCTGCGGGCCACCCGGGGGGCGCTGGAATCCGCGGATCTGGGCGTGCTGGTAGTAGAGGCGCTGCTGTGGACCCATGACGACGCGGAGGCCCTGCGCTGGTTGCAGCGAACCGGTATTCCGCTGGTGGCCGTGGTAAACAAGGTGGATCGGGTGGCGAGCAAGGCGCGTCTGTTTCCCTATATACAGGCATTGGCGGAGCGTGGAGAATTCGCGGCGGTCATACCGCTCTCGGCGCGCAGGGCGTCGGACGTGGAGCGTCTGGCGGATGTGCTGGTGCCACTATTGCCACCGGCTCCGGCGGCTTTCCCGGAGGATCAGGTCACCGATCGCAATCTGCGGTTTATGGCGGCAGAAATCATTCGCGAGCAGATATTCCGGCAACTCGGTGCGGAACTACCCTACGACACGGCCGTTGCCATTGAAAGCTATCAGGTGGAAGGTGGCCAGCAGCGCATAGAGGCGACCATTTATTGCCGGAGGCCGGGGCAGAAAGCCATTATTCTGGGCGACGGCGGCAACCGTCTGCGGGTGATCGGCAGCCGGGCGCGGGAGGCACTGCAGCAGTTGACCGAAGAGCGGGTCTGGCTGGGATTATGGGTCAAGCAGAAGGAACAGTGGTCGGAAGACCATCATATCCTGCGCGAGCTGGGGTATGACGACTGAACCCGGTGATCGCGCCTGGGTGCTGCATCACTACCCTTACGGAGATACCAGCCTGATAGTGGAATTGTTTACGCGGACACAAGGTCGGCTGGGGGTGCTGGCCAAAGGTGCCCGACGCGCGCGTTCTGCGCTGGCGCGGATCGAGGCGGGGCGCCCCTTGTGGGTGCGCTGGCTGGGGCGGGGTGAGTTACCGGTACTGGCGCAGGCGGAAGAACTGGGTCCGTTTCTGCCACTCAATCCCCTACAGAATCTCAGCCTTTTTTATGTCAACGAACTGCTGTTGCGGCTGACGCAGCGTAGAGACCCCTTCCCCGATCTCTTTCAAGTCTATGAAGAAACCATCGGCGCGTTGCGCAGTGAACCGGGGGAAGGCTGGTATCTGCGGCGTTTCGAACGGCGCCTGCTGGAAAATCTGGGTTGGGCACCTGATCTGGCGCGTTGCGTGGAGTGTGGCCGGTCTCCCGATGCGGCATCTTCAGAACGCTGGTTATACCAGGCCGCACGTGGTGTATTTTGTCCGGCCCATGCGTCCGATGCGGCGGTGCCTATAGAGGCGGCGGCCCTGGCCTGGTTACGGGGGGCGATGCAGACACGCAATACGCCAGTCTGGAATTCCTCCCTACGGCGTTGTCTGGAACAGGAGTTACTGATCCATCTGGGTGGACGCCCACTGGAGAGTCGCCGCCTCCTTACGGCATACTTGCGCAGAACACAGCCTGCGATGACGATACAGAAAAGGGAGGAGCACAGCGAATGATTGCCTTGGGGGTGAATATCGACCACGTCGCGACGTTGCGGCAGGCGCGCGGCACCCGTTATCCGGACCCGGTGGAGGCGGCCTTCGTCGCCGAACGTGCTGGCGCCGACGCCATTACCGCGCATCTGCGTGAGGATCGACGGCACATCGTGGAGCGGGATGTGGAAATTCTCAGCCAGACCCTGCGTACCCGCCTCAATCTCGAAATGGCCGTTGAGGAAGGTGTCTTGCGTGTGGCGGAGCGCCTATCTCCTAGCGACTGCTGTCTGGTGCCGGAACGCCGTGCGGAGCTGACCACCGAAGGTGGACTGGACGTTGCCGGACAATTGTCTCGTATCAAAGAGGCCTGCCAGCGTCTGGCCGCTGCCAAGGTCAGGGTATCGCTGTTTGTCGACCCCGATCCTTTTCAGTTGGAGGCGGCGATGGAAACCGGAGCGCCCGTGGTCGAGCTGCATACGGGCCGTTATGCCAATGCCGCTGATACGGCGACGCGTGCTGAAGAACTGGGCCAGATCACCAGCGCAGTAAGCTTTGCCGATAGCCTCGGCCTGCAGGTGAATGCCGGGCATGGGCTCGATTACCACAACGTGCAGGCAGTGGCAGCGATCCCCCATATCCGGGAGTTGAATATCGGCCATGCCATCGTCGCCCATGCCGTATTTGTCGGTATGGCGACGGCGGTGGCGGATATGAAGCGACTCATGCTCGAGGCGCGTGGATGATCGTGGGAATGGGGACGGATATCGTTGCCGTCGAGCGGATGGCCCGTCTCCATGCCCGTTTTGGAGAACGTCTGGCCGAGCGTCTGCTGGGACCTTTGGAGGTGGCGGACATGCCGGCGGAAGCGGCGGCCGGCGCCGCTTTTCTGGCGCGGCGTTTCGCGGCCAAGGAGGCCACTTTCAAAGCCTTGGGTAGTGGCATGACTAATGGGGTGCGCTGGATGGACGTGCAGGTGGGCCACGATTCGGGCGGGCGTCCGCAATTGGTGCTGGGCGGTCGCGCGCAACAGCTCCTGCAGGGGCTCGGGGATGGCGTGCGCAGTTGGCTGTCCATCAGCGATGAACGTCGCTATGCCATGGCGGTCGTGGTGCTGGAACGGGGAGGATAGGCGATGAAGGTAACGGTGGTGGGAACCGGGTACGTGGGGCTGGTCACTGGCGCCTGTCTGGCGCAGGTGGGTAATCAGGTGCTGTGCGTGGATGTGGACGCCGACAAGGTGGCGCGGTTGCAGACCGGAGATGTGCCCATTCACGAACCGGATTTGCCCGCCATGGTACAGGAGGGTATTGCCGGCGGGCGCTTGCGCTTCACTACGGAGGTTGCCGAGGGCGTAGCCCATGGGGATTTCCTTTTCATTGCCGTGGGGACACCGCCCGATGAAGATGGTTCTGCCGACTTGCGTCATGTGTTGGCGGTGGCCGGCGACATTGGCCGACATATGCAACGGCCGGTCACGGTTATCAATAAATCCACGGTACCGGTAGGCACTGCACAAAAAGTTCGCGCCCGAATCGCTGCTGTTTTGCAGGACCGGGCGGCGGATATTGTCTTCGATGTGGTCTCCAATCCCGAGTTCCTGAAGGAAGGAGCGGCGGTGGCGGATTTCATGAAGCCGGACCGGATTATCATTGGTGCGGATAACGTGGCGGCAGCGGAGCGGATGCGCGTCCTCTATGCCCCATTCAACCGCAATCATGACCGCCTGATCATCATGGACCCGCCTTCCGCGGAGCTCACCAAATATGCCGCCAATGTCATGCTCGCCACCAAAATATCGCTGATGAACGAACTGGCGGGACTGGCGGAGCGGATGGGTGCGGATATCGAACAGGTGCGGCGCGGAATTGGCGCCGATCCCCGCATCGGTTATGCCTTCATATATCCGGGTTGCGGCTATGGCGGATCGTGTTTCCCCAAAGACGTGCGGGCATTGGAACACAGTGCGCGGCAGTATGATTTTGATGCGCCTCTCCTGGCTGCGGTGGAGAAGGTGAACGATCGTCAGAAGGGGCTTCTGGAGCAGAAAGTGGTGAGCGCTTTGGGCGAGGATCTTACGGGCAAAACCATTGCCGTGTGGGGCCTGGCTTTCAAACCCAACACCGATGACATGCGCGAGGCCCCCAGCCGGGTGCTCATGGAAGCCTTGTGGCGGCGCGGTGCGCAGGTGCAGGCCTATGACCCGGTGGCCATGGAGGAAGCACGACGGATCTATGGAGGAGAACGCGCCTTGCGGCTCTGCTCGGACCCTTACATGGCCTGTGAAGGGGCCGAAGCGCTGGTGATCTGTACCGAGTGGCAGCAATTCCGCAGCCCCGATTTTGTACGGATGCACAGCCTGCTCCGTCAGTCTCTCATCATTGATGGGCGCAATATTTACGATCCGGCGGTCGTGCGTGCCGAAGGGTTTGCTTATCATGCCATCGGACGCCCCTGATATGGCCGGGGATTTGCACAGTCTGGCGCGGGCGCAGGTGGCTATCGTCGGTGATGTGATGCTCGATCGTTACTGGTTTGGCAAGGTCGAACGTATCTCCCCGGAAGCGCCGGTGCCGGTGGTGCAGGTGCGGCGAGAGGAAGAACGTCCCGGCGGCGCCGCCAACGTCGCCCTGAATGTGCTGGCGCTGGGGGCGCAGGCGCGCTTGCTGGCCCCGGTAGGGGATGACGGAGCGGGTGAGCGTTTGGGCACGCTGCTGACGGATGCCGGGGTCAAGGCGGTGCTGATTCCTGACAAGGCCTGTCCAACGACGGTGAAGTTGCGCGTCATTGGTCACCAGCAGCAGCTCCTGCGCATGGATTTTGAAGCGCAGCCCAGCCAGGCCCACAGCGACGCCGTGCGTCAGCAGGCGCCAGCCTTGCTGATCAACGCCAAGGCGCTGCTGCTGTCTGATTACGGCAAGGGTGCCTTGCGGGAAGTGGAACACCTGGTGGCACTGGGGCGCAGTCTGGGTATTCCAGTGCTGATCGATCCCAAGGGCAGGGATTATCGCCCATACCAGGGGGCGACCATCATCACCCCCAATCTCGGCGAGTTTCAGGCAGTGGCGGGCACCTGGGCGAATGAGGCGCAGTTCCGCGCGCTGGGTGAGCAGTGGCGGGCATCTCTGCAACTGGAGGCACTGCTGGTGACGCGCGGTGAAGAAGGCATGACCCTTTTTATGGAGAATGCCATCCATCACCATCCGGCTCAGGCCCGGGAGGTCTTTGATGTAACGGGTGCCGGAGACACGGTCATCGCAACCCTGGCTACGGCCCTCGCGGCAGGCTGGGCGATGGATCGTGCGGTGGAGTTGGCCAACCGCGCCGCAGGAATCGTCGTTGGCAAGCTGGGGGCGGCCGTCGTGACGGTGGAAGAGTTGGCCGCGACGGAATCCATGCGTGAAGGCTGAGATGGTAACGACTCTGCCGCGACTACCCGTACCGAAGCTTTTACAGCGCAGGATCGGCCGGGCGGTTGCCGATTTTCGCATGATTCAGCCGGGGGATCGTGTCCTGCTTGGCCTGTCTGGTGGAAAGGACTCGCTGACCCTGCTGCACCTGTTGCGGGCCATGCAACGGCAATCCCCGGTGCCATTCGACCTGGGCGTCGCCACCGTCGATCCCATGAGTCCGGATTATGACCCACAGCCGCTGGTACCTTATCTGCGGGAGCTGGGTATCCCGTATTTTCTGGAGCGACAGAATATTTACGAGCGGGCACAAAAGCACCTTCTACGGCCCTCTTATTGCAGTTTTTGTGCGCGCATGCGGCGAGGTGTTTTGTATCGCTGCGCGCGGCGCGAAGGCTATCAGGTCCTGGCGTTGGGGCAACATCTCGACGATTTCGCCGAAAGCTTCTTCATGTCCATGTTTTATAATGGCGAGTTGCGCACCATGAAGGCCCATTACCGAGTGCGGGAAGGCGACTTGCGGGTGATTCGCCCTCTGGTGTACTGCCGGGAAAGGCAAACGCGCCAGTTCGCGACGGAGCAAGCCCTGCCGGTGATTCATGAAAATTGTCCGGCCTGTTTCGGCAAACCGACGGAGCGCCAGCACATGAAAGAACTCCTTGCCACGCAGGAAGCATACGATCCCCGTCTGTTCAAACAACTCCAGCGTGCTTTGCTGCCGCTGATGGGGCAAGGGCTAGATGGTTTGGAATTTGAGGAAGCGCATGACTGATTTTTCACAGGGTTTTTATTGGGAGACGCTGCCCTTGCGGGGGGCACGCTGCCGCCTGGACGTCATCTACGCGCGGGTGCTGCGGGATTTCTCCGGACCCGAAGGCGTGGCTAAGCTGCTGGGTGAGGTGCTGGTGGGCCTAGCACTGCTGGCTACTACCCAGAAAAACTATGAACGCCTGATCATGCAGGCACAGAGCAAAGGTCCGTTGAAGCTGCTGGTGGCGGAGATGACGGCGGCGGGTGGCATGCGTGCTTACGGTCGTTGGGAGGAGGGCGCTACGATGGATTTCTCGAACCTGCCCGATGCCCTGCTCGCCATCACTGTGGACATGGGAATGGATCGGGATCGCTATCAGGGTTTGGTGGCATTACGGGAAACACTGACGGCATCCCTGAACGCCTATTTTACAGAGTCGGTGCAGTCGCCCGCCTATTTCCGATTGGCGGTAGACGTGGCGGCGCAGCAGGCCGGAGGTTATTTCTTGCAACGGCTACCGGGTATACTCCGTGTCGAGGATTGGCGGGTGGCTACCCAGTTCATCGCCATCGGATCGGACCAGTCTCTGCTGAAGGCGCAGCCCGAGCAGTTTCTTCCGGAGATTTTCCCGGAAGAATCGGTGCGTTTGCATACGGAGCAGCCTTTGACCTTTTCCTGTTCCTGTTCCCGTAAGGGGGTGGAGCGGATGCTGGTGTCACTGGGGCAAGCGGAAGCGGAGGAAACGTTGGCCACAGAAGGTGCAGTCATCGTCACCTGTGAATACTGCCATGAGGTCTATCGTTTTGCGGATACGGATATCGCGCTGCTGTTTGCTGCGGGCGAACCGCTGCACTAGCGGTTTGTGGCATAGTCAGGCGGGTGCTTCTCCTGTAATATCGGGCTGTAGACGAGAGGTTTGGCTTGCGCAACTTTTGGGCCGTATTCTTGTCCAACAAAGTGAATAGGGGGCGACCGGCTTCGACGCAGGTCGCGAAGCCTTCGGTGCATGCAGAGCTGCGGTTCGCTCTTAAAACTGGTCGCAGATTCATAATTGCCAACGACAGCAATTACGCCCTCGCTGCTTAAGCAGTGAGCCCTCTGCCCGGATTTGTCTGTGGATCCGGAGCCGAAAGGCGCGCGGAGGGTCATGAAACACGGAATCGTGCGCATTCTAGTCTGTGGGATGCGTGCTAAATTAAAGCAGAATCGCCATGTCGTCATCCTGTCTGTCGGAGGGCGGTGCGGTTAAAGCCAAAAGACAAACTACGCATGTAGATCCGGTGGTCTAGGTACTGCGGACGCGGGTTCAATTCCCGCCGCCTCCACCAATAACCTGTTGAGTTGTAAGGAAAGAGCCAGCGCATGCTGGCTTTTTTTGGGTGTTTTTTTGGGCTGTTTTGGCGCCAGTTCGCTAACATTACGCCAGCATTTTTGCCGGGCTTAGCCGCCCTTTTCCTTCCCAGAGGGACACCATCGGAATCTTCCCTGTCCATCAGACCAAATGTAGCCACAGCCTTTTGGCCTGCATCTGGAACTGACCCCATGACAACGCTGTTTGCCGCAGAAGCCAGGCCTTACGGTGCAATGCCAGCAGCGAATCGCTGTAGTCAGTCGCTGCCCCTCGGCGCGTGCCTCGGCCAGGAACTGGTTCCAGTCATCCGGAGGATGGCCGCTTCCACATGATGAGATCGCCGACAACATCTCCGGACGCTGCTACTCCGGCAGATCGTTCAGTTCGTAGCTGGTGCTGCGCCCACCCGCATCCGTTTTCCGCAGCACACCCCGCGCAAGCAGATCGTTGATGTCGCGCAGGGCGGTGTCCGGCGAGCACTTGGCGATGGCCGCCCACTTGCTGCTGGTGAGCTTGCCCTCGAAGCCGTCGATCAGCTGGTTGAGCAACTTCACCTGTCGCCCGTTCAACGGCATGGTCGCCCAGCGCTGCCAGAAGCGGGCCTTCGTCAGCACGGCGTCGAGCGTGTGCCGTGCCTGATCGACGGCGCGATGGAGCGTGTCGAGGAACCAGGCGAGCCACTCGGTGACATCCATCGATCTCTTCTGGGTCCGTTCCAGGATGTCGTAGTACGCCCTGCGTTCGCGCTGGATCTGCGCCGACAAGCTGTAGAAGCGTCGCGGGCTGCCATCGGCGCGGGCCAGCAGCAGATCGCAGATGGCCCGGGCGATACGGCCATTACCATCGTCGAACGGGTGCAAGGTGACGAACCACAAATGGCCGAGGCCGGCCTTGAGCAACGACGGGTCGTTCGATGCGCCATTCAGCCAGCCCAAGAATCGGCTGGTTTCGGATTCCAGACGCTCGGCGGGCGGTGCCTCGAAATGCACCCGCTGTCGGCCAATGGGTCCAGACACCACTTGCATGGGGCCACTGGCATCGTCGCGCCAGCCGCGGACCTTGATCTTGGCAAGGCCGGAGTAGCCGGTGGGAAACAGCGCGGCATGCCAGCCGAACAGTCGCTCCCGCGACACCGGCGCACGGCAGTTGGCGGTGGCATCGAGCACCATATCGACCACGCCCTCGACGTGGCGATCGACCGGAGCCAGGGCACCGATGTCTACGCCCAGCCTGCGGGCGATGGACGAACGCACCGATTCGACATTGAGCTGCTCACCCTCGATCTCGCTGGTCTTGACCACATCCTCGGTAAGCGCGGCCAAGCTGGCCTGATCCCGCAGCGCCATGCCCACGTCGGCCAGACGGCCCATCAAAAGCCCCTGGGCGCGACTGACCTCAGCCATTGGGCCGGCCAGCACTGCCAGATCGAAGCGCCAGTTCGGCCAGTCACTGGCCTGCCAGATGTACCTGTAATCGCCGCTATTCATGCGGTGATTATGAGGCGCATTCTCCGCATGGGCAAGTTATTCACCGCGCAAGATATCGACCGGCAGCAAAAGGAATGCCCCCGTCGTCACGGGGTGGCAGGGTACCTCAATGCGGGGAGACCTGGGATTCCCCATCCCAGTGCACCAGTTCCAGGCGCCCCGTTGCGTGTTCCACGAGCGCCGTGCAACTCTCCACCCAGTCGCCGTCGTTGTGATACAGGATGCCTTCGATTTCCTTGATCTCCGCATGATGGATATGGCCGCAGATGACCCCCTCGTAGCCCTCCCGGCGGCATGCCTGCGCCAGGACCTGTTCATAGTCGCCAATGAACTGCACCGCCTGTTTGACGCGGCGTTTGATGGTCGCGCTCAGGGACCAGCGGCTATGCAGACCGATGCGACGTACTGCCCACTGATATCGGCGATTGATGAAAAGGAGCAGCGTATAGCCGTGATCCCCGAGCCGGGTAAGCCAGGGGGCATACCGCATCGTCACATCGAATTGATCCCCATGGATCACCCATAGGCGGCGGCCGTCGGCGGTCTCGTGAACGCAGCTGTCCACGATCTGGATATCTCCCAGCAGGATACGCTCCCCCTCTACAGGGACGAGATCGGAAAGCATTTCAAACACCGGGTCATGGTTGCCTCGTACATAGCGTACCTGCACCCCATGCCGGGCGAGACGAAGGATCTTTTGTACCACCGTATTGTGCGCGGTCGGCCAGTACCAGCGGCGCTTGAGTTGCCAGAGGTCGAGGATGTCTCCCACCAGATACAGGTATTCGCAGTGATAATGACGCAGAAAGGAGAGCAAAGCCTCCGCCTGGCAGCCTCGAGTGCCCAAATGAACATCGGAAATAAAAATGGTGCGGCAGGAGACACCGAGCGGCTCCTCGGCATTCTTCGGCGCAGTGTGCGGCGGCATGGGACCCCCATGGTCAGGTCGAGGTTGAGGATTTTTTGCCCCGGTAGTATAGCCGCAAACCTGGGAAGAGATGCACTAGGTCAAGATCAGACCAGCGGGAACCCTCCCAGCCTTTCTGAATGGCTCACGCCTATGCGCAGGTCAGGTATTCCGCAGACGTTCACGAAACTGTCACATTCGATCTGTATGATTCACGATGACACTTTGGTATCGCCCATCTGCGGATATTCAGGAGAATGCCATGACCTCCATGCACGAAACACCGGATAGCCAGGAACAAGTCCCGTTCAGTCCCGTCCCGCTCCCCGAAACGCCTGCTTCCGTAGCCGCACCGATGGTGAGTGACCCTGAGCTACGGCACCACCGGATCGCCGAGGCCGCCTATTTTTTGGCGGAACAGAAGGGATTTCCGATCGACCAGGCGGAAGCCTGCTGGTTCGCCGCCGAACAGGACATAGACCGGGAAGGGCTTGTCGCAGAGCAGTAGGGTGGTAACGCTCAACAGCGCCCGTCCTTGGGCAAGAAACCTTTCTCAGAGTGGCTTGGGGGGCACACCTTGCGCTGGGGTATGGGCAGGTACTGAATATGGCCGTATCGCATGGAATGGCGGGAGCAGCTCTGCTGGAGATGCTGGTGGGTACGCGGATGGCGGCTGTCCGGTTCTCGCCCGAGACTAGTGGCGCATGACGAAAACCGCGATGCGGGTCACCCTGGTTACGGAGACCTACCCGCCCGAGATCAATGGGGTGGCCATCACCCTGGGGCGCGCCGTCGAGGCCTTGCAGGCCCGAGGTCACGAGGTCACCCTCATCCGTCCACGACAGGCGGGGGAATCCCCGAATCCGGGCCTCATGCCCGCACTGCCCCTCTTTTTTTACCGCCAGGTGCGCCTCGGGTATGCCACCCCTATCACCCTGCAGCGCTGGTTGCGGGATTGGGGCAGCGAGATCGTCCATATCGCTACGGAAGGTCCTTTGGGACTCGCCGCCCTCATCGCTGCACGGCGTCTGCACATTCCCGTGGTGACCAGCTTTCATACCAATTTTGATCAGTATGCCGCACATTACGGGTTATCCCTGCTGGGCCACGGGGCGAGAATTTATCTGCGCGCCTTTCATAATGCGGGCAAACTCACGCTGGTTCCCAGCCAGGGCACCTTGGATCGTCTGCGGATGCAAGGATTTCAGCAATTACGCCGTTGGGGTAGAGGCGTGGATACCGTACGTTTTCATCCCCAATGGCGGGACGATACGCTGCGGGAAAGCTTGGGCCTGGGGCCGGAGGGCCGACTCTTGCTGTATGTGGGGCGACTGGCCCCCGAAAAGAATCTCACACCGCTCATCACCGCCTTTCGCACGCTGCGCAGGAACGGTCTCACAGCGGTACTCGTGCTGGTGGGCGACGGTCCCTTGCGCCCAGGGTTCAGCCGCCTCTCCCAGGAAGGCATTCTCTGTGTCGGCATGCAGCAGGGCATGGATCTGGCGCGCTGGTATGCCAGCGCCGATCTGTTCTGCTTCCCCTCCTGCAGTGAAACCTTCGGGAATGTGGTGCTCGAAGCCGAAGCCAGCGGCCTGCCGATCCTCGCTTATGATTGCCCTGGGGTGAACGAACAGGTGAGTGATGCGGTTCATGGATTGCTCCTGCCTCCGGGCAGTGACTGGGCCCCCATGTTACAACTCCTCAGCAAGGATTCCGGTCTCCGCCAAAAGTTCGGTGCGGCCGGTCGCCTGCGGGCCGAATCCCAGAGCTGGATGCACAGTTTCGACGTGCTCGAAGCCGCCTATCGCGAACAACTAGGATCCAAACCTGCTCCGCCGTGATGACACTTGAATCACTTTCGCAAGGATACCCCGATGCGCATACTGATGCTCTCCGATACCTATTTCCCCCGCATCAGCGGTGTCGCCACCTCGATTCGCAGCTTTCGTAGGGGGCTGCAGGGACTTGGACACACGGTGGATCTGCTGGTCCCCGATTATGGGTCTTCCGTGCCAAGTGATGATTCCGGCATCATGCGCGTGCCGGCTTGGAAAACCGGTTTTTATCCCGAAGAGCGATTGATGAGGCCTTGGGCACTTCTGCGCATGACGCGTGAGCTGGCTTCCCGTCGCTATGACCTGTTGCATGTCCAAACCCCCTTTGCCGCCCATTATATGGGCACCCATCTCGCCCGTAGGCTGGAGATACCGGTCCTGAGTTCCTACCACACCTATTTTGAGGCCTACATCGGTCACTATTATGCGGGCATACCCAAAATCCTGCGCATGGCCCTGGCGCGGATCCCCTCACGTCAGCAGTGCCAGGCGGTGGGCGGTGTGATCGTGCCCTCCATGGCCATGGCGACGGTGCTCTGGGGCTACGGCGTCAGTGCCCCGATCCGGGTCATCCCCACCGGTATTGATCTGACTGCGCAGACAACGGGGGATCGGTCCGCTTTTCGCGATCGCCACGGCATCGCGGCAGACCGGTTGGTGCTGCTTTATGCCGGGCGGATCGCTCCCGAAAAGAACATCGCCCTGCTGTTGGAAGTGGTCGGGTACCTGCGCGCGATTTTTCCGGATATCCTCTTGCTTCTCGCCGGCGACGGCCCTTTCAGGGAACCCCTGGAACAGCAGGTCGTCGAAAAGGATCTGACGGAGCAGGTTCGCTTTCTCGGCTATCTGGACCATGATACGGCCTTGCGGGATGCCTATGCCGCCGCCGATCTTCTGGTGTTCGCCTCGGAAACCGAGACGCAGGGCATGGTCTTGCTTGAAGCCCTGGCGGCGGGACTACCTCTCGTCGCCGTTGCGGCCATGGGTGCGGCGGACTTTGTGACCAGTGGCCGCGGCACAAGGCCCGCACCGGCCCAAGCGTCCGGTTTCGCCGAAGTCTGTGCCGGCATTTTATCCAATGACACGCTGCGCGCGCGGATGGCGCAGGAAGCCAGACAACTGGCCACCCAATGGGCCGAACCGGCCATGGCTGAACGTCTGCAGGCGTTTTACGCTGTTGCCGTCGCGGGCGGCGAGTCTGCTTCGAACCCCGCGGGTAAATCATCCGCCCCTCATCGTACCAGCTCCGGATGATCATCCAGATACGCAACCGGAACCGTGCAGTTCTCCCTCCAGTCCTCATCATGGTTGGTGCATGACACCATCATCGATGTACCGTACTTAACGGTTTTCCAAGTGGACGCCCAAGCACGATCCCCAATATCCAATAATGCGCACATAGAATAATTTATTGATCATTTATCTGATTGATTATTATCTTATTTAATAACATGGCGAATCTGTCGCGGATATGCCCCGTCGATTGGTTGACATTCAGCTGAAAAAGAATTAAACCTGTATCGTACAAAACTATAAACGCATGTTAACATATTTGTTACGTGCATCTGTTCGGCATCGAGTGGTGGAGATGGGTTTCCCATACGCTCCTGGTCCCAATCAGGCGGAGTGCCTGTGCGGTGGTCGCAGGGCTGCGTATTCCGGTCAAAGGCGATCTGCGCGATGGCCGGGGTTCTTTTGTGAATCTGTATCAGTGAATCACCATGTTGGTGAATGCTAACAAGGTAATCGGGGATTTGTCTTTCGGCGCGAATTGTTAACGAAGTGGCAACAAAGGCAGGTGTGGGTTTTCAGCCCAGGAAAGGAAGAAACATCAAAAAAAGGAGATCAAATATGAAAATTGAGTCGCGGAGCAGCACGCAGTGGAAGCACAAAATTCGTTGGGCTACATGCGCTACATTTATGATTGGGGCGGCCGCATGTTCGGGCAATGCGTGGGCATTGCCGACATTCGCTCGTCAGACCGGCTGGTCGTGCGCAACGTGCCATACATCATATCCTCAGCTCACGCCCATGGGTCGTATGTTCAAGCTGCTGGGATATACCAGTAATAATGTTCAGCGGCAGCAGAAGCTGGAAGCAAAGTTTGGAAAAAGCACCGCACTTCTGCTGATGCGCGTATCACAGTTTTCGATTTTTTTTCAGGCGAGCTATGCCAACGTAGCCGGAGGCCAGGCGGCCTTTAATGGGGCGGGAGTATCCAACCCGCCGGGTAACCAGAATGACATTCAATTTCCGCAACAGGTGAGTTTGTTCTATGCGGGGGAAATCACCCCCCATATCGGTGCATTCCTGCATCTGACATACAGCGGCCGAGGCGGTTTCGGTATGGACGACAGCGACATCCGTTGGGCGCATCCATGGAACCTGGGTCCCAACCAACTGCTGATCACCGGTGTCGAAGTGAATAATACGCCGACCGAGCCGGATATCTACAACACGGTACCGGACTGGTACGCGCCGTTCTCGAGTTCCAAATACAGTGCCATCCGACAGATACCCACCACCTTCATCGAAGGGGCGCATGGCGCCGGTTATCCTCTTGCAGGTATCGGCACTTACGAAGCCTATATTTTTGGGCAGGATAAGGCCAACTGGCTCTACTTCGAGGCTGACGGATACACCAACGCGGACGGTATTGGCGTACAGTCGAACTCCGGGGGGGCATTCGGATATGCTAATGACGGCAGATTGCAGGGTGTCGCCCCCTATGTTCGCCTGGCCTATCAGCGCGACTGGGGTAACTGGAACTGGGAAGTCGGTACCTATGGGATGTGGAGTCGCCTGTATGATAGTCCCAACACGAAAGGCGGCCCTGTAGACAGCTTCGATGATTATGATCTGGATAGCCAATTGCAATGGCTGGATACGGCGGACAACAGCAATGTCACGTTGCACGCGGACTGGATACACGAGGATCAGGGCTTTGGCGCCTTTGGTCCAACCAGTAATCTTTCAAGTACGGCAACTGGAAGTCTCAATTCCCTCAATATAAATGGTTCCTACTGGTACCATGATCATTACGGTGTATCTGGTGGATATCTGGATACCTGGGGTTCTGCCAACCCTAATCTCTGGGGAACGAGCTATTCCGCGAACGGATCTCCGGATACCAATGGAGAATGGATCGAGGCGTCTTATTTGCCCTGGTGGAACACCAGATTCTCGTTGCGGTATACCATGTTTAACCAATTTCGCGGGCTGACGAACAGTACGGCCACGAGTTTCGGCGCTTCGGCATACAATACGCTTGAGCTGCTGACCTGGATATCATTTTAAGGAGGGGGTGGCTATGTATCCTGTATTATCATCGAACCGTTTCGCTTCTTCCAAAAAGAAGGGAGTTATCTGCAGTGCCGCCATAGTGTTGGCGATATTGGGCGCAAGTCCGGCACTGGCGCAGGTGCCACAATCTGTCCATCAGTCATGCATGATCTGCCACGGGCAGACCGGCGAAAATACCATCTATCCGATGGTTCCGCGCCTGGGTGGTCAGCAGGTGCAATATCTGGCATGGCAACTGAAGCAGTTCAAATCGCATACCCGTGCGGATCAAAATGCGCAGATTTACATGTGGCCTGTCGCCCAGGCCATGACTCAGCAGGAAATCCAGTTGGTTGCGAAGTATTATGCGGCGCAATCGCCCATGCACAGCGCGTCCTCGCCACGTCCCGGGGTGTCCGCGGGTAAGCAGATATTCCTGCAGGGCATCGCTGCACAGGGTGTTCCCGCGTGTATGGCCTGCCACGCCGTAAACGCGACAGGTCGAGGGATATTTCCGCGGTTGGCCGGGCAGCGATATGGATATATCGTTCAGCAGCTAACCTATCTGCATGATGGAAACCGGGTGAATCCCATCATGCAGCCTGTGGCAGAAAAGCTGACAAACCGGCAAATGCAGGACGTGGCGGCTTATCTGTCCGGTCTGCATTGAGATCAATGATATGCGGTGGAGGCGCAGATTCTGGCACGCCCGGTAGGGGCCATGTCAGGTCTGCCGCCATCTTATACCAGATGCTCCCCGGCCAGCTTGCAGGGATGGCCCGGATCGCCTGTTTCCACTTGCAAGGTAGGATGGACGATCTGAAAATGCGCACGCAATTCCTCACCAATTTCATGGAGCAGCGCATCGCCGGGATAGCCGTCGGGCATGACCAGATGCGCAGTCAGCGCGGTTTCGGTGGTGCTCATGGCCCAGATGTGCAGGTCATGCACGGCCGTGACGTTGGGTAACCCAAGCAAATAAACCCGTACTGCGTCGGTGTCGATACCCGGGGGGACGCCGTGCAGCGCCAGATGGGCGGAGTCACGCAATAAACCCCAGGTGGCCATCACAATCAACGCGCTGATCAGCAGGCTGGCCGCAGAGTCTAGCCAGAACCAGTGGGTGAACAGCATCACGATCCCCGCAACGACTACGCCAAAAGAGATGGCTGCGTCGCCTGCCATGTGCAAAAACGCCGCACGGATATTCAAGTCGCCTTTTCGCCCCGACATGAAGAGCAGGGCCGTTCCCGTGTTGATCACTACCCCGAAGGCCGCCACACCGATGACGATGAAGCTTGCTACAGAGGCCGGGTGCAGCAGCCGCTCAATGGCTTCCCAGGCGATGCCGCCGGTGACCACCAGCAGAAAGACGGCGTTCGCCAGCGCGGCGAGAATGGACGAGCTGCGTAGTCCATAGGTAAATCGCCCCGAAGGGGGGCGGTTGGCAAGGGCACTCGCTCCCCAAGCCATGAGCAGCCCCAGAACGTCGCTGAGATTATGGCCGGCGTCTGCGAGCAACGCGAGGGAATGTCCAAGCACTCCGAACACCGCCTCGGTCAGTACGAAGCTCAGATTGAGTCCAATGCCGATCGCAAAAGCACGGCCATTCACGGGGGCGTGACCATGCGCTCCATGGCTGTGTCCGTGATCATGAGGGGGCGCATGGGTATGCGGGGATTCTGTATGATCGGTGTGGCCGTGTGCCATATGGCGCTCCTCAGCATTTTGGTAGAATATGACTCATTAAAACCCCTGGCGCCACTCCGCGGTGTTCTTCACGAATTGGTGGCTGCGGCTCAGGGCGAGAACTGCGTATGCCACGTGGCATCGCTGCGAATTGGAGGGAGACGTATGAAAAAATCACGATTCGTGGTCATGGCCGGCTTGCTGCTCGGGGCGGGTGCGGGTTGCGCCGTATACCCCACCGGCTATGATTATTATGCTTATGGGAGCCAGGGGTATTACAGCGGCTATCCTGCGGTTGGCTACTGGTATCCACCCAGTGCTTACGCCCGGTATTACACCCCGCAATTGTATTTTCAGACCCAACTGTGGAACTACTATCCGCGGTCCTATTATTACCGTTATTTTGCGGCGCCGCCGCCGCCCATGCGCCGCGGGATACCGCTGCCGCCCAGACCGCCCGTGGGTGTACCTTTGCCGCCACCACCGCGCGCGCCCATGGGTGCGCCGGGGCGATTCGTTTCACCTCCGCAGGTTTTCCCGGGCTACGGGGCGCAGGCTCCGGAAGGGCAGCGGCCACGCTTCGCGCCACCTCCGCAGCGCCCCGGGCAGCATCCAGATCGGCGTCCTCCGGACAAGTCGCGGCAGCCACAGCGCGGTCCCTGATTGCTTCCTGGGCACTCCAGCGCTTTCGTCTGGATATGGCCGTCACCATTTATCACTCGTAATGGGTAATCTGTTCTGTTAGAGTGCGCTTGCCGTCATGCCTCAGTCTGCATGACGCGCGTCGCACTGGTCCCCACCTTGATGAAGCGTCTGCCATAGACTGGCGCCCTTGTGGCGAGGCCGGTGTTTTCGGAGCAAAACTTATGTCGTCTTTTGAATCTTTGGGCCTTTCTGAGCCTATCTGGCGTGCGGCTGCCGAACGTGGCTACACCAGTCCCACCCCTATTCAGGAACAGGCCATCCCGGTAGTCATGTCCGGTGTCGATCTGCTGGCGGGCGCACAGACGGGTACCGGCAAGACTGCCGCGTTTGCCATGCCCATCCTGCACAAACTGGCGGCTACTGCAGATAGCGCTTCACGCGCTCCTTCCAGTGTGCGTGCGCTGATTCTGGTCCCTACCCGCGAACTGGCGGCGCAGGTAGAGGCGAGCGTGCAGTTGTACGGGCGCTATCTTCCCCTGCGCTCCCTGGTGCTCATCGGTGGGGTCAAAATCAATCCCCAGATGCAGAAACTGCGCCGCAGCGTAGATATCCTGGTAGCCACCCCCGGTCGCCTGCTGGATCATATCCAGCAGCGCAGTGTCGACCTCTCTCATGTCGAAATTCTGGTGCTCGACGAAGCCGATCGCATGCTCGACATGGGCTTTATCCGTGACATCCGGCGCATCCTTGCGGTATTGCCGAAAAAGCGCCAGAACCTGCTGTTCTCGGCAACGTTTTCGCCGGAAATCCGTGGTCTGGCCGACGGCCTGCTGAACAACCCGACCAGTGTTGAGGTCGCGGCGCGCAATGCCACCGCCGATAATGTCGCCCAGCGGGTTTTTGCCGTCGATCAGGACCGCAAACGCGAGCTTCTTTCCCATCTGATCGAAGAACACCAATGGGGGCAGGTGCTGGTTTTCACTCGCACCAAGCATGGTGCCGACCGCCTTGCCAGGCACTTGTCGCAGGATGGCATGCAGGCTATGGCGATCCACGGCGATAAGAGCCAGGGCGCCCGTACCCGCGCCCTGGCGGAGTTCAAGGAAGGCAAAGTGCAGGTCCTGGTGGCGACGGATATCGCCGCCCGCGGTATCGACATCAGCGAGCTGCCTCACGTGGTGAACTTTGAACTTCCCCATGTGCCTGAAGATTATGTCCATCGTATCGGACGGACCGGTCGCGCCGGCAACAACGGCCAGGCCGTATCGCTGGTGAGCAGCGAGGAGCGTAAGCAGTTGCAGGACGTGGAGAAGCTCCTGCGGCGCTCCTTCGACCGGGAGATCGTCGTCGGTTTCGAGCCGCGACAGTCTTTCTCCGGTCATGCACCGTCAGCGGCGCCGCGTCGTCCGGCCCAGGCCGCGGGGCGGGGTCGGCCAGGTTCCGGAGCGGCGCCTTCGGGTCGTGCCCGCCGCGCCTGAGAACATGACCCTTCCCATCCTGTACTGACGGGGTTATTTTGGTGTGCAACGTCTTGGCATTCCGCCAGGGCTTGCGCCACAATAAGCGAACGATGGGCGTATCCGGGCAAAAGGCAGGTATGGACGAAGACAAGGTATCCTCCCGTGTCCTGGTAGTGGAGGATGAGGAAGGCATTCAGGAACTCCTGCGCGTTACCCTGCAGCGTAATGGCTTTGACGTCCGCTGTGAGGGCAGCGTCGAATCGGCGGAAGCGGTACTCCAGACCTGGGGGCCGCAGTTGCTGGTGCTTGACTGGATGCTTCCGGGCGAAAATGGCCTGGCATGGTGCCGTATGCTGCGCCGTCGTGAAGAGACCCGGAAGCTGCCCATCATTCTCCTTACCGCGCGCGGTGAGGAGGGTGACAGGGTGCATGGTCTGGAATCAGGTGCGGATGATTATCTGGCCAAACCCTTTTCTCCGCGGGAACTGGTGGCGCGGGTCAATGCCCTGCTGCGGCGCAGTTACGGCGGTACGGCGGCGGGCCGGGTACGGCTTGGCGACCTGCATGTGGATCTGCGCGCGCATCGGGTCTACGCCGGTGAGGTACAGGTTCATCTCGGGCCTACCGAGTTTCGTCTTTTGCGTCTTTTTGTGACCAACCCGGAACGGGTCTTTTCGCGGGATATGCTGCTCGATCAGATCTGGGGACGGCAGAGTTTTATCGAAGAGCGCACGGTCGACGTCCACATTCGCCGTTTGCGTCGGGGGCTGGAACACCACGGTTACGCCCAGATCATCGAAACTGTCAGGGGCGAAGGCTATCGCTGCAGTGCCTTGGGTTTCCAGCGGGAAGTGGTGGACGAGCGATGACTGGTGTGCCAGCTTTTGCGCGTTCAGCAGGCCGCAGCACACACCGGGATATCTTTCCGGCGTGAAGTACCTCCGTGCCTGGTTTTACCCCGTAGCGGTCTGGGCGCTGATTCCGATTTTTCTGGCCGCCGATGATCTGCACGCCTGGTCCTACCTCCCGCTGGTGATCATCGCTTTCTTGCTGGCGCTCTGGGTCGGATGGCATCGCCAGCAATCCCAGAGCTTCAGCGCTTGGTTCCGTAACCCGTATACCTTGTTACCCCCGCTGGCGGGGGGAATGTGGGAGGAGACGTTTGCCGAGGGTTACCACTGGCGGCGTGATCAGGAGGCGCAGCACCGCCAGCTCAGTGCCCAGATCGTACAGTTGCGTGACGCCTTGCAGGCAATGCCCGATGTTGTGGTATTGATGGACGAGCGTGGCCAATTGCTCTGGGTGAATCCTTCGGGTATCCGCTTGCTGCAACTGCAATGGCCCGATGACGCGGGCAAGCCGCTGGCCTTCTGGCTGCGAACTCCGCATCTGCGCGCCTTTCTCGCCGGCGAAGGTCCGCCCAGCCTGCAGCTCCCGGCCCCGGCAGATGCACAACAGATTTTGGAAGGCATGCGCTATCCCCTCGCCGATGCGGGTGCTTTGGTCATCTTCCGGGACGTGACCCGTATCCGTCAGCTTGAACAGGTCCGTCAGGACTTCGTAGCCAACGTCTCCCATGAGTTGCGCAGCCCGCTGACGGTGGTACGCGGTTTCCTGGAAAACATGCTGGACAGTCCCATCGCTGCCGACGATGAGGTGGGTAGTCAACTTCGTCTCATGGAACAGCAGACGCTGCGCATGCAGTCTTTGGTCGAAGACTTGCTGTCTCTGGCACGTATGGAGGCCGCCGAGGCGAATCCGGAACACTGCGAAACGCTCATGCTCGCGGATATGATACACAACACGCTGGACACCCTGGCGCCCGCCATAGTGCAAAAACGTTTGCAGATCGACACGGCGCTGGATGGCGGCTTGGGCATTTTCGCAGAAACCATCGATCTGACCAGTATCATCCGAAATTTATTGGAAAACGCCATCAAATATACCCCGGCAGACCGCACCGTCAGCGTGCGCTGGGAGCGTCGCTCGGGCGATCTGCGTTTGGTGGTGCAGGATACCGGCGATGGTATCGCTACCGAGCACTTGCAGCGTATCACCGAGCGTTTTTATCGGGTGGATAAAGGCCGCTCCCGACGCATGGGGGGTACAGGGTTGGGACTGGCCATTGTCCGTCACGCTGTCGAGCGTTATCAGGGGCATCTGGAAGTGGCGAGTGAAGTGGGTAAGGGAACCACTTTTACTGCGCATTTTCCGCTCCATCTCGCCCGCAGTTTTTCCTCCGACTCCGCAGTGTCATAAAACGGTAATAAAACCTTGCTATAGTCTCTGTGCAGCTTTTCACTAAACCTGTATAGGGAGCGTGACATCATGAAGACCAAGGGTGTGGCTTTTGTGTTGGGCGTGATGAGCCTGGGTGTAGCAGGGCTGGTGCAGGCGGAAACCATTTCCGCCGCAGGCGGCACGGCCATTTATCCCGTCCTGTCCAAATGGGCGGAAACTTACCAACAAAAAACCGGCACCATGGTGAATTATCAGGCCATCGGTTCTGGTGGCGGGATTGCCCAAATCAAGGCCAAAACCGTCGCTTTCGCCAACAGCGACATGCCTCTCAAGCCTGAATATCTCAACAAAGACCATCTCGTCCAGTTTCCGGCAGTGATTATTGGCATTACCCCTGTTGTGAATGTCCCCGGTATAAAGCCCGGTGAACTGACCTTCAACGGCACCGTACTCACCGGTATTTACCTGGGTAAGATCAAGAAATGGAACGACGCGGCCATTGCCGACCTCAATAAGGGCGTTAAGCTGCCGGATATGAATATCACGGTGGTCCATCGTTCTGACGGTTCCGGCACTACCTTCAACTTTACCAATTATCTGGCCAAGGTCAGCCCGGAATGGAAGCAACGGGTGGGCGATAACACGGCTGTTTCCTGGCCCGTCGGTGTGGGCGGCAAGGGTAATGCGGGCGTCGCTGCATATGTACAGCGGATTCCTGGTGCCATCGGCTACGTGGAATATGCCTACGCCAAGGAAAATCACATGGCTTACGGCAAAATGATCAATGCCGCGGGCAAGGTGGTGGCCCCTGATCTGGCTACTTTCCAGGCCGCCGCGGCGAATGCGGACTTTACCAAGGTAGAGGATTTCTACATGATTCTCACCAACCAGCCGGGTGCCCAGAGTTGGCCCATTTCCGCTGCGACTTACATCCTTATGCGCCAGGACGTCGATAAGACGGTTAATGCCGGAGTCCTGAAATTTGCACGCTGGTTCCTGACAGCCCCGCAGGCGCAAGCGGAAGCCAGGAGCCTGGATTATGTGCCATTACCAAAAACTACGGTGACGCAGATCGAGGCATACTGGAAAAGGAATCTGGGCCAGTGAGCTAAGATATGGACGATACCCGCGACGCAGAGTTGGAAATGCGGATGGTGGCGGTGCCGTCCCCCGCTGTGCCATCTCGCATCAGCCCCGCCCGATCACGGCGCCTACATGCCATGGATCGGAGATTCCGCTGGCTGACGGGTGGGCTCGCCTTTTTGGTCCTGCTCCTGCTGGTCGGGGTGGCGTTGTCCCTCTTTTTGCGCGGGTGGGAAGCTTTTCATCATTTTGGCTTCGCTTTTTTCTGGAGCGATGCCTGGGATCCGGTTACGGAGAACTTCGGCGCTCTGGTACCGATTTACGGGACTTTGGTCAGCTCCCTGACCGCCCTGCTGATCGCCGTGCCCATCAGTTTCGGTATCGCCTTATTTATCAGTGAACTCGCGCCAGAATGGTTGCGCCAACCGATCGGCAGCGCCATTGAACTGCTGGCGGGTATCCCCAGTATCATCTTCGGCATGTGGGGTCTTTTCGTCTTTGCGCCGGTTTTGGGTAGCGCAGAGCCTTGGCTCAATGATCATCTGGGTGCTCTGCCCGGTATCGGTGCGTTGTTTCGCGGCCCGCCGATGGGCATTGGTATGCTGACTGCCGGTATCATTCTGGCCATCATGGTGATCCCCTTTATTTCCGCGATCATGCGCGATGTTTTTCTGGTCGTGCCAGCGATGCTCAAAGAGTCGGCCTATGGCCTGGGTGCCACGACTTGGGAAGTGGCACGCCATGTGGTTCTCCCTTATACCCGTACGGCGGTAGTCGGCGGGGTGTTCCTCGGTCTGGGCCGTGCCCTTGGCGAAACCATGGCGGTAACCTTTGTGATCGGTAATGCCCACGACCTCCATATCTCTTTGCTCGACGCCGGAAACTCCATCGCCGCCGCGCTGGCGAACGAGTTTGCCGAGGCCTTTTCACCCATGTACAAGTCGGCGCTCATGGCCTTGGGTTTCATTCTCTTCATCATTACCTTCGTGGTGCTGGTGCTGGCCAAACTGATGCTCTGGCGTCTCGGTCAGGGGCAAGGGAAGGTGGGTTTATGAATACGGCCAAGAACGCCCGTTATCTGCGCCGTCGCTTCTGGAATGTCTTTAATCTGGGTATGGCCATGGCAACGACGCTGTTTGGCCTCTTCTGGCTGGTCTGGATTCTTTGGACCACCCTCTCTTATGGTGCTACCGCCCTCAACATGGAACTGTTTACAGGTGACACGCCGGCGCCTGGCAGTATCGGGGGCTTGCGCAACGCCTTCGTGGGCAGCCTGCTGATGATCGGCGTGGCGGTGATGATCGGTACCCCTGTGGGAATCCTGGCCGGCACCTATCTCGCTGAGTTTGCGCAAGGCAGCCGACTTGCGGCAGTCATTCGTTTTTTTAATGATATTCTGCTCAGCGCACCGTCCATCGTGATCGGTCTGTTTATTTACGCAGTCGTGGTGGTGCCCATGGGGAGCTTCTCGGGTCTTGCCGGGGCTTTGTCACTGGCTATTTTGCTTTTACCGGTCGTCCTGCGCACTACGGATGAGATGCTGGGTATGGTACCAGGGACCATGCGCGAGGCGGCTCTGGCCCTGGGGGCGCCCCACTGGAAGATGATCGTTCAGGTGAGTTATCGGGCCGCACGTTCTGGTATACTCACCGGGGTTCTGCTGGCGGTGGCGAGAATCAGTGGCGAGACCGCACCACTGCTGTTCACGGCGCTCAGTAATCAGTTTTTCAGCACGAACCTGGACAAACCGATCGCCAATGTCCCTGTAGTCATTTTTCAATTTGCCATGAGTCCTTATCCGGAATGGCAGCATCTGGCCTGGGCGGGCGCGTTGATAGCTGCCATGGCTGTGCTAGTCTTGAGCCTTGTTTCCCGCTTCCTTATCAAAGACAGGAGCCCGCGTTAATGTCGGAACCCCAGAAAACCAAAATATCCGTCCGCCACCTGGATTTTTTTTACGGGAGCAACAAGGCCCTCATAGATATCAATCTGGAAATACCCGAGAATCAGGTGACCGCGTTCATCGGGCCGTCGGGTTGCGGCAAGTCGACGCTTCTGCGGGTATTCAATCGCATGTATTCCCTGTACCCCGGGCAACGCGCGACCGGCGAGGTCCTGCTGGATGGTGAGGATATTCTCGCTCCCGGCATGGATGTGAATATGCTGCGCGCTAAAATCGGCATGGTATTTCAGAAGCCAACGCCTTTCCCCATGTCCATCTATGACAATATTGCCTTTGGCATCAAGCTCTATGAAAAATTACGCAAGGTGGAGATGGACGAGCGGGTGGAGCAGGCGTTGCGCCATGCTGCCCTCTGGGAAGAGGTGAAGGACAAACTCAAGACGAGTGGGCTGGGGTTGTCCGGCGGGCAGCAGCAACGCCTGTGTATCGCGCGGGCGGTGGCGGTGAAACCGGAGGTAATCCTGCTCGATGAACCGACCTCCGCACTGGACCCCATCGCCACCCTCAAGATTGAAGAGCTGGTGAGCGAACTGCGGAATCAGTTTACGATCCTGATCGTCACCCACAACATGCAACAGGCGGCGCGAGTATCTGATTATACGGCATTTATGTATATGGGCGAGATGGTGGAATTTGATTCCACCCACCAGTTATTCACTAATCCCGGCAAGAAGCAGACTGAAGACTACATCACGGGTCGCTACGGTTAAGGAGCACAGCTATGGACAAAGAACCACATATTTCCCAGCGTTTTGATGAAGAACTCCATGAGGTCCACGCCCTGGTGCTCGCCATGGGCGGTGTGGTGGAGGAGCAGATCACGAATGCTATCAAGGCACTGCAGGAGTCAGATGCCGAACTGGCCCGTGAAGTGATCGGGCGTGACCACGAGGTGAATGGTTACGAGGTGCGTATTGAAGAGGAGTGCATCAACATTCTAGCTACGCGTCAGCCTGCCGCCAGCGATCTGCGTCTGGTGATGACCCTGATCAAGACCATCGCGGATCTGGAGCGGATGGGCGACAAGGCCAGCAAAATTGCCGATATGGCCTTGGCTATGGGACATGGCGCGCGTAACGACAATCCGGCCTTTCTCAGAGACGTGGGCGTCATGGCCGACTATGCCCTGAATATGTTGCGCCGCGCCATGGATGCCCTGGCCCGTGCGGATGCGGAGGAAGCCATTGCCGTCGCCAAAGGCGATGAGGTGCTCAATCAGGAATACCGCTCTGCCCTGCGCCGTCTGATTACCTACATGATGGAAGATCCGCGCACCATCACCCCGGCTATTGATGCGCTCTTTATCGCCAAAGCCATCGAGCGTATTGGAGATCATGCCCGGAACATCTGCGAATACGTCATTTATCTTGCGAAAGGGAAAAGTGTCCGGCATCTTCCGTTGGACGAGGTAGAACAAAGCATCCAGGGGAAATAGCGGTGGCAGAATCCACAGCCACAGCAGGGCTCGAAAATTTTCTGGCGGCGGTGGACCTGGGTTCCAACTCTTTTCATATGGTGGTAGCAGAAGAGGTCGGCTCTGATATCCGTCTGCATGATCGTTTGCGCGAAGGCGTTCGGCTGGCGGAGGGCTTACGCGACGACGGCAGTCTCGATCCGGAAGTCGAAAAACGCGCGCTGGATTGTCTGGCACGCTTCGGGCAGCGTCTACGAGGCATCCGTCCGGAGCGGGTGCGGGTAATCGGCACCAATACCCTGCGTCAGGCGAGCGCTACGGAAGGCTTCGTCCGTGCCATTGAAAACACCCTCGGTTATCCGCTGGAAATCGTGGCCGGCCGTGAAGAAGCCCGCCTGGTCTATCTGGGCGTTGCGCACAGTCTTGCGGTGGACGCCCGTGAACGGCGTCTGGTAGTGGATATCGGAGGAGGCAGCACCGAATTGATCGCGGGCCAAGGGTTTATCCCTGACCTGCGGGAGAGTCTGCATTTCGGCTGCGTGGCCTCCACCCGTGCCTATTTCCCCGATGAGCAGATTACGGCGCCTGCCTCTGAGCGCCTGGAAAAGCGGGTACGCATGGCGGTGGAACCCATGCTGGAGGATTTTGCCAGTCACGGCTGGGATCAGGCGGTGGGTTCATCTGGCACGATCAAGTCGATTGCCCGTATCCTTGCCGAGGGTGGTCAGGGCCCGCGCATCACCCGCGCAGGCATGCACTGGCTGCGTGAACAGATGATGCGTCTTGGTTCGGTGCGCGCGCTGACCCGGCTGAAAGGCCTGAAGCCCGATCGTGCTGCAGTCTTCCCGGGCGGCTTCATCATCCTTTTTGCGCTCTTCGAGTCATTGGGCCTGCAGGAAATGCGCTTTTCCGAGGGAGCATTGCGCGAGGGGGCCATTTACGACCTGCTTGGCCGCATCCATCAGGAAGATACCCGAGAGATGAGCATCTGCAGCCTGCAGGAACGTTTTCACAGTCAGGTATTGCGTAATCAGAGCGTGGCGCGGTGGGCGGAACGCTTTTTTACCTCTGCGACCGGGGCCTGGCCGCTCCACGGAGGGCATCAGCAATGGCTGCACTGGGCGGCCTTAACCCACGATATCGGTCTGGACATCGCCCATTCAGGATTTCACAAGCATGGTGAATATGTCTGGCGGAACGCGGATATCGCGGGTTTTTCGCGTCGTGAGCAGGGTGTCGTTGCGGCGTTGCTGCGTGCCCAGCGTAAACGCTTGCCTAGTCTTGCCCAGTTGCGCTCTTTGGGAGTCGCTGCAGAGGATGTGGTGCCTCTTCAGCAGCTGGCGATCCTGCTCCGTCTGGCCATCCTTTTTCATCGGGGCGCGCTCCCGCTGGTGGCGCCGCCGGATTTGACGGTGACTGGCCGGCATGTCGTTCTGCAGGTGCCAGCGCGCTGGCTGACGGACATGCCGCTACTGGCCGCTGATCTCGAGCAGGAGCAGGAATGGATCACGCCGGATTTTCACCTGCAGTGGTAACCGCTGGTGGCAAGCCTGACCCAGCGGCAATTGGCGAGTCTTTCGCGGGAGGCTATGGCCAGCACCTTGCCGGTACCGGCCTACGATCGGGGAGGATGCAACCATTGATGTGATCAACGAGATGCTGAGCTGGCTGCGTCTTCAACCCATTACCCTGGAGATGATCGTCACCTTTCTGCGCCAGTACGGGTACTGGATTCTCTTCATTGGCACGCTGCTCGAGGGGGAGGCTGTCGTGATTGTTGCCGGTGCCCTGGCCCATGCCGGAGTACTGGATCTCCCCCTGGTGATATTCGTCTCCTGGTTGGGCAGTACTCTCAATGATCAGGTGCTTTACCAGCTTGGTTACCGTTATGGCGAACGCCTGCTGAATATGTTGCCGCGCTTTCTGCGCCGCCACGTGGGCCAGGCCGAGGGTTTGATCCGCCGTTTTGGTGACTGGGTGACGCTGTTCTTCCGTTTTATCTATGGCACCCGCACCATTACCCCCATCCTGCTAGGGGTGCATCGCTATCCAGCGCAGCGTTATCTGTGGATGAACCCGGCTGCCGCAGCGGTGTGGGCGGCCGCCATCGCCGGGATCGGGTATGCCCTTGGCGCCTCGCTGCGGAGTCTGCTGAAAAGTGTTCAACATGTGCAGATTGTGCTCCTGCTGCTGTTGATCGCCGTAGCGTTGGCGTACTGGTGGTGGCATCGGCGCCATGGTGACTGAAGCGCCGCGGTCGTACCAGCAGGGCAGGGCAGATGCCGGATTCGCATGCCTCGGATGATTTGCCAGAGCCCCCGGTTTTGTGCTAAAAAGCGCTGGGCTTAGGCCTAATACTCACACGTGCCGATACAGGGCAGCCGGGTGTCCGCAAGGATGGCTGCATGGGGCGCGTGGCGGATCATAACCCTGAATACTGGAGAAAACCCTATGAGCAGCAATGTTACCATGCGCGCCCTGTTGGAAGCCGGCGTCCACTTTGGTCACCAATCCCGTTACTGGCACCCGAAAATGGCACCGTACCTTTTCGGTGAACGTAATCGCATTCACATCATCAATCTCGAACACACTTTGCCTATGCTGCGCACGGCGCTCAGCTTTGTCGAACAGGTTTCCCGCAAGCATGGCCGCATCCTTTTTGTCGGTACCAAACGCCAGGCGCGCGAGGCCGTCGAGCAGGAAGCTCGCCGCAGCGGCGCCTTCTTCGTGAATCAGCGCTGGTTGGGTGGTACCCTGACCAATTTTAAGACCATCCGTCAGTCCATTCGCCGTCTCGATGAACTGGATCAGATGACGGCTGATGGCACCATGGAAAAACTCACCAAAAAAGAAGGGCTCACCCTGACCCGCGAGCGCGACAAGCTGGAGCGCAGCCTCGGTGGCATCAAGGATATGAACGGTCTGCCGGATGCCATCTTCGTCATCGATGTTGGCCATGAAAATATCGCAGTTCTGGAAGCCCGAAAGCTGGGTATCCCGGTGATCGGTGTGGTGGATAGTAACTGTGATCCGTTGCTCATCGACTTCCCCATCCCCGGTAATGATGATGCCACCCGCGCCATTCGCCTGTACGCCTCGCTGGTAGCCGATGCCATTCTCGATGGTCGTCAGGGTGGAGAGTCTGGGCTGCTCGACGAGTTTGTCGAGGTGGACGAAGAGACCATCGAAATCGACGCAGACTAACCCATTCATCATAACCAAGGAGCATTCATGGCTATCAGTGCACAACAAGTCAAGGAACTGCGTGAGCGCAGCGGCGCCGGCATGATGGAATGTAAAACGGTGCTGACCGAAGCCGAAGGCGATATGGAGGTGGCTATCGACCTTTTGCGCGCGCGCGGTCTGGCCAAGGCGGATAAAAAGGCGAGCCGGGTGGCCGCAGAGGGCGTCATCGTCACAGCCCTCAGCGGGGACCAAAAGCGGGGCGTCGTTCTCGAGGTCAACTGCGAAACCGATTTTGTCGCCAAAAATGAAGATTTCCTGGCGCTGGCGAAGGACTGCGCCGAGCAGGCCCTGGCGCAGGGGCTTAAAGATGCCGAAGCCCTGCTGGCGGATGCCGGAGTGGAAGAGCGGCGTAAAGGTCTGGTCAGCAAACTGGGCGAGAATATCAGTCTGCGTCGCCTGCAGCACCTACAGGTCATGGATGGTGTGATCGGCGCCTATGTTCACGGCAGCCGCATCGGTGTGCTCGTGGCCCTGGAAGGCCAGGCGGCCACCAGTGAACTTGGCCGCGATGTGGCCATGCATGTGGCTGCGGCGCGCCCCGAAGTGATTCATCCCGGCGAAGTATCCCCGGAACGTCTGAATCGTGAAAAGGAAATTTTGATCACCCAGGCGGCAGATAGCGGCAAGCCGGCAGACATCATTGAAAAGATGATCTCCGGACGTCTGAACAAACTGCTCAACGAAATCGCCCTTACCGGACAGCCTTTTGTCAAAGACCCTGACCGCAGTGTCGGCCAGTTGATACAGGGCTTTCCTGGCGTCGAGGTGCTGGAGTTCGTCCGTTTTGAGGTGGGGGAGGGGATAGAAAAGGCCCCCACCGCGGATTTCGCGACCGAGGTCATGGCGCAAGTCCGGGGGTCCTGAGTGGTGGCGCCCTTGTATTCCCGTATTCTCCTCAAGCTTAGCGGTGAGGCGCTCATGGGCGATGGTCAGTACGGTGTGGACCGTGAGGTCGTACAGCGTATAGCCAGGGAAATCAAGGATGTCTCCGATACCGGAGTACAGATCGCCATCGTGATCGGTGGCGGTAATATTTTCCGGGGTATGGCCAAGGCGGCCGAAGGTATGGACCGCGCCACCGCCGACTACATGGGCATGCTGGCGACGGTCATGAATGCCCTCGCCGTGCAGGATGCCCTGGAGCACCTCGGTCTGCCGACCCGGGTGCTGTCGGCGCTGCATATCGAACAGGTCGCGGAGCCTTATATCCGGCGGCGTGCTATCCGCCATCTGGAAAAGGGACGGGTGGTCATCTTCGGCGCTGGTACCGGGAATCCCTTTTTTACCACCGATACGGCGGCCAGCCTGCGCGCGGTGGAAATCAATGCCGAACTAGTGCTCAAGGGGACCAAGGTGGACGGTGTTTACACCGACGACCCCGTCAGCCACCCCGAGGCCATGCGCTACCGGGAACTGTCCTATAGCCAGGTGTTGGAGCAAAATTTACAGGTTATGGATGCGACGGCTATCACCCTCTGCCGCGATAATGACATGCCGATCGTCGTTTTTTCCATCAACAAATCCGGCGCATTGATGCGGGTGATGCTGGGTGAAGAGGAAGGCACTTCCGTGCGCAGAGAGATTGCATGACTATTCAAGGAATCAAGAAAGATTCAGAAGCCCGGATGAAGAAGAGCATTGAGTCGCTGAAGGGAGAGCTTACCCGGCTGCGTACCGGCCGGGCCAGCGCCGGTCTGCTGGATCACGTACAACTGGACTACTACGGCGCGCCGACACCGCTGGCGCAGGTCGCCTCGGTTTCGGTGGCGGATGCTCGTTCACTGCTGGTGACACCGTGGGAAAAGAACCTGATTCCCAAAATTGACAAGGCCATTCGTGACGCCGGTCTGGG
Source organism: Acidithiobacillus ferruginosus (assembly GCF_018854495.1). Lineage (GTDB taxonomy): Bacteria > Pseudomonadota > Gammaproteobacteria > Acidithiobacillales > Acidithiobacillaceae > Acidithiobacillus > Acidithiobacillus ferruginosus. The sequence continues at coordinate 25,422 of NZ_JABBDR010000010.1, read as the reverse complement.
GCTCAATCCGGTGGCGGGTTCGGATAATGTTCGCGTGCCCTTGCCGGCGCTTTCAGAGGAACGTCGTAAGGAAATGGTAAAGGTGGTCCGGCAGGAAGGGGAGGGCGCACGCGTGGCGATTCGGAACATCCGTCGCGACAGCATTTCTCAGGTCAAGGAACTCCATAAGCAGAAAACCATCTCCGAAGATGAAGAGCGACGGGCTGAGGAGGAGTTTCAGAAGCTGACCGACCGGTATATTGACGAGGTGGATGCTGTGGTGGAGGCCAAGGAAGCCGACCTCATGGAGGTCTGAGCCATGCCTTCCGCCGACCTGCCCACGCCTGCCATGCCCCGCCACATTGCCGTCATCATGGATGGCAATGGCCGGTGGGCGTACCGTCGGCACTTGCCACGGGTGGCCGGCCATCGCCGCGGTGCCGAGGTGGTCCGGGAGATGGTGCAGTCCTGCGTGGATCTCGGCATTCCCTACTTGACGCTTTTCGCTTTCAGCACGGAGAACTGGCGACGTCCAGCCATTGAAGTTCGTTTGCTGATGAATCTGTTCCGTCTCTTGCTGCGGCGGGAAGCACGCAAGTTGCATGAGAATGGCGTTCGTCTGCGTATCATCGGTGATCGCGGTGCACTGGATCCGGAGATATGCCAGCTCATCGATGAGGCGGAGACGCTCACCCGCGACAATCAGCGACTCCAGCTCAATCTGGCAGTGAATTATGGCGGACGTTGGGACATTGCACAGGCCGCACGGGCCGCGATGGCGGCGGTACAGGCGGGGGACCTCGCCCTTGAAGACTTCTCCGCCGCACATATTGCCCGGCATCTCTGTCTGGCAGACATCCCTGAGCCCGATCTGCTGATCCGTACCGGTGGCGAGGAGCGTATCAGTAACTTCCTGGTTTGGCAGTTGGCTTATACCGAGTTTTATTTCAGCGATACGCTGTGGCCGGATTTCAACCGCGCAGCTCTGGAGCATGCGCTGCAGTCTTTCGCGCATCGGCAACGGCGCTTCGGACGTACGGGCGATCAGGTGCTGGAGGGCGATTGCTCCGTCAGCGACTGATCACCGCATTTCTGTTATTCCTGCTGACCCTTGTGCTGATTTTTCGGGCACCATTCTGGATTTTTGCCGTTTTCCTCATGCTGGTGGCATTTCTGGGGGGGCGGGAATGGGGCCGCCTCAGCCTGATAGTATGGCCGGACGGGTTGGGTCTGGTACTCGCAGCGCTGATTCCTTCGGTATTCATGCTCTCGCAGCATCTTCCCTGGGCGTCCATGGCGCTGGGCAGCGTGATCTGGTGGCTGCTTCTCGCCATAGGGCTGGTGCTGATGTCCCCCTCCCTGTTACGCGATGCGCCGGCCTGGCAGCGCCCGTTGAGCGCCATTACGGCTTTCCCTGTACTATTGCCTGCCCTGCTCTTCAGCGTGTCTTTGCAGCGCTACGCCCCGCAGTTTTTATTGTGGGTAATTCTAGTGATCAGTGCTGGCGACGTAGGCGCGATGGCTTCCGGTAAAATCTGTGGACGCCACCAGTTGGTACCGCGCATCAGCCCCGGCAAGACCTGGGAGGGACTGTTGGGTGGCTTGCTTGCCAGCGCCATTATGGGCACACTGGGCGCATGGATATGGGTAGGTGCGGCCACGCCGACACTCCTTTCCGGCGCCTTCTTGGGGCTGATCACGGGTGCTTTCGCGGTCTTGGGAGATCTTTCCGAGAGCTTTTTGAAACGCCGCGCCGATTGCAAGGATAGTGGACAGCTGTTGCCGGGGCATGGCGGCCTGCTGGATCGCTTGGACAGCATGAGCGCAGGCATCCCGGTGTTTGTCGCCGGGCTTTATTATCTGGATTGGTGGAAATGACACGAGGCATCTGCATACTTGGGGCTACGGGCTCCATCGGCAAAAGCACACTGGATGTGGTGTCGCGCCACCCCGACCAATTCCGGATCGTCGCGCTTACCGGCAATCATCGTGTGGCAGAGATGCTGTTGCTTTGTCAGCAACATCATCCCGAGTTTGTGGTTATGGCTGCCCCAGAAGCGGCGCAGCAGTTGCGGGTGCTGCTACGCGATGCGGGCCTCAAGAATATCCAGGTGGAGAGTGGCCCGAAGGCACTTGCCGAAGCGGCAAGTATGGCCGGCGTCGATGAGGTGATGGCGGCCATTGTGGGCGCCGCTGGCCTGTTACCGACCCTGGCCGCCGTAGAAGCCGGGAAAAAGGTCTATTTGGCCAACAAGGAATGTCTGGTGATGGCGGGCAACCTCTTCATGGAGCGCGTGCGACAGCATCAGGTGACGCTGCTTCCCATCGATAGTGAACACAATGCAGTATTCCAGTGCTTTGCAGATGGCAAGGGCGTGCGCCGTATTCTGCTGACGGCTTCCGGAGGACCGTTCCGGACCTGGCCGGTGGAGCATCTGGCGGCGGTGACGCCGGATCAGGCCTGTGCCCACCCCAACTGGGTCATGGGCCGAAAAATCTCCGTAGACTCTGCAACCATGATGAATAAGGGGCTGGAGGTTATCGAGGCGCATTGGCTCTTTGACCTCCCCGCCTCCCGGATCGACGTGCTGATTCATCCCCAGAGCATTATCCATTCCATGGTGGAATATGTGGATGGCTCCGTGCTGGCGCAACTGGGCAACCCCGATATGCGCACCCCCATTGCCCATGCTCTGGCTTTTCCAGAGCGCATGGAAAGTGGGGTTTCGTCTCTGGATCTGGCGCATGGGCCGGACCTTCAGTTCGAGGAACCCGACTTGCAGCGGTTCCCTTGCCTGGCCCTCGCTTTTGATGCCCTGCAGGCAGGGGGAGCAGCGGCGACGGTGCTGAACGCGGCAAATGAGATTGCCGTACAGGCCTTCCTGGAAGGGAACCTGCCATTTCCGCGAATTGCAGCCGTCGTTGAAGATACCCTTGGTGAATTGCAGCCCGCCGCCCCGGACCATCTGGACGGTGTGCTGGCTATCGACCAATTGGCGCGGGAAGTGGCTCTCCGCCACCTGGCCCGGCATGGATCGGGTATGCAGTGATTCTTCTGACCGCGCATGCAGATTCTTGAGACCATAGGGGCCTTTATTCTGGCTATCGGCATCCTTGTGCTGATTCACGAGTCGGGCCATTTCATCGTCGCCAAAACAATGGGCGTCAAGGTGCTCAGGTTCAGCATCGGTTTTGGACCGGCGCTGATTAGCCGTCGCTGGGGACGGGATCAGACGGAGTATGTGATTGCCGCGCTTCCCCTCGGTGGCTACGTCAAAATGCTCGGTGAGCAGAGTGATGAACCGGCTTCGGCGGAGGACAGCAAACGGGCCTTTGTCAACCTTGCTCCCGGCAAACGTTTTCTGATTGCACTGGCGGGACCGTTGGCCAATCTGCTTTTTGCTGTGGTGGCGTATGCGGGTGTGGCGTGGCTCGGCATTCCGGGGTTGGCGCCCATCGTCGGTCTGGTACAGGATCATTCTCCGGCGGCCCACGCGCAGTTGCAGCCCGGCGAACGCATCACGATGCTCAACGGACAGGCCGTACATACCTGGGAGGATGTGCGTTTGGGATTGCTGTCTGCGGCCATTACGCGTACCCCGGTGACCCTGCAGACGATAGGTAACAACGAGGCCCGGCTAAACCATGTGCTGCGCTTGCAGACCCTTGCCGCAGATAGCGTCGGACCGGATTTTGTCAGTAAAGTCATTGGCATGGAGCCATACCTGCCGGCGGTCATCGGTGCCGTGCAGCCCCATAGTCCGGCGCAGCAGGCCGGGTTGGCGGTGGGAGATCGCATCCTTGCCGTTGATGCGCACGAGATTTCCAGTTGGGAGGAGCTGGCGCGGCAGGTCGAGTCCCACCCTGGTAAGACCATCCAGTTGCGTTATCGGACTGTGCAGGGGCTCGCGAAAACGGTGCATCTTACTCCGCAGATGTTTCTCGACAAGTCTGGAAAGCCCGTTGGCCGTATTGGCATCCTCATGGCGCCGTTGCCCGGAAACCTGATCGTTCTGCGGCAACGCGGTCCTCTGGAGGGATTCATCTACGGGGTGCGAACGACCTGGCAAATGTCGCTGATGACTATCGTGATGATCGTGCGAATGGTCCAGGGTTTTGTTTCTCCGGACAATATCAGTGGTCCAATCACCATCGCGGAGTATGCCGGGCAGTCGGCGCATGCCGGTCTCGCGCCGTTTTTATCCTTTCTCGGGTTGGTCAGTATCAGTCTGGGGGTGCTCAATCTTCTCCCCATTCCGATTCTGGATGGCGGACATCTGATGTTTTACGCCGTGGAGATGGTGCGCGGCAAAGCGCTCCCTGCGGTAGTGGTGCAAAAAGCGCAGCAGATCGGTATAGTGCTGCTTCTGATGCTCATGTCCTTCGCCTTCTACAATGATATTATGAGACTGCTAACACCGTGAAAAAATTCAGCCTCAGCTCTGCCCCCCTCATCCTCCTTTCTGCCGGAGTGGCTTGTGTCACCGCCGCATGGGCAGCACCAGCCTGGGCATTTACGCCCTTTACGGTCAAGAATATAGAAATTCGTGGTCTGGAGCATATCGCACCGGGCACGGTCTACAACTACCTGCCCATTCACATCGGCGAGCAGGTGGATGATCAGAAGGCACAGCAGGCCATCAAGGATCTCTATTCCACGGGATTCTTCAAGGATGTGACCATCGCCCGTTCTGACAACAATCTGCTGGTCATCGTGCAGGAGCGGCCCATCATCTCCAGCATCAAGATGACGGGCATCAAGGCTTTTTCCAAAAGCGAAGTGAGCGGCACGCTTAAGGGCGTCGGTCTGGTGGACAGGCACATCTTTAATCATTCGATCCTGGATCAGGTGATTCATGGTCTGCAGGAACAATATGAGGGTATGGGCTATTACAACGCCCGGATTCATGCGCGGGTGGAAAAATTGCCGCGCAATCGGGTAGCCATCCATATCGACGCCAAGGAAGGCGAGCAGGCGACCATCAAGCAAGTGACCATTGTCGGTAATCATGCCTTCAGTGAAAGCCGTCTGCGTGGTCTTTTCAGTATCGGTGCGCCGGATGCCTTTTCCTTCTTCACCAAAAATGATCGTTACTCGCGTGAAAAACTCATGAAGGGTCTGGAGAAGCTGCATAATTTTTATCTGGACCGGGGCTATCTCAACTTCGATGTTGAATCCACCCAGGTGCAGGTGACGCCGGATCGCCGCTTTGTGTATATCACCGTTAATGTGCATGAGGGTAATCTCTATCATATCCAGTCGGTGGGCCTGACGGGTAACCTGATCGTGCCGAGGCCCGAACTGGAAAAACTGGTGGAGATCAAACCTGGCGAAGTGTTTTCCCGGGCCAAAATCAACGACACCAATAGTGCCATTGCGGATAAGCTCGGAAACCTGGGTTATGCTTTTGCCAATACCACACCGGTGCCCAAGGTGAATGAAAAAACGCACGAGGTGGCGCTGAACTTCGAGGTGGATCCCGGTCGCAAGGTCTATATCCGCCGTATCGAGATCACCGGCAATGACAAGAGCCGGGACTATGTGGTCAGGCGCCAATTCCGGCAGATGGAGGGTGCGCTTTATGATGGCGCGCTGATCCGGCGTTCCAAGATGCGTCTGCAGCAGACGGGTTTTTACGACAAGATCGAGACAAAAACCGTACCGGTCCCGGGGCATCCTGACCAACTGGACCTGGATGTCCATGTGAGCGAAAGGCCTACAGGCAGTTTCAGTATCGGTGTCGGCTACTCCAATGCCCAGGGTGTCCTATTCAACGGCTCGATCAGCCAGAACAACTTTATGGGTACGGGTAACGCCCTGTCGTTCTCGGCTAACGTAGGCGGTCTGGGGACGGCGTATAACCTGTCTTTCACCGACCCATATTTTACGCCGGACGGTATCAGTCTGGGCGTTAATCTGTATCGCAACGATACCAACCTCTCTACCCTGATGGTGGCACCATATCAGGAGATCGATTACGGCGCGACCGTTACCCTGGGTATTCCGGTGATGCAGTATGTCTATGATTACATGTCGTTGGGGTTCAGTAACACGAACATTAATCTGACTTCTGGAAGCCCGCAAATATATACTGATTATGTAAATCGATTTGGCAACACGGCGACTGCGGTGACGGTTGGCAACGATCTTACCTATGACAGCCGCAACTCACCGATTTTCCCCACCAAAGGGGTTTATGGGACTTTATCACTGAGGGCTGCAGTACCTCCTGCAAAGCTCCGCTGGTATAAGGCGGAGGTCAAAGGGGAATATTATCATCCCATTACCTCCTGGCTGACGGGCGGATTGAGCGGGCGCTATGGCTTTATCAACGGTTATGGCGGGCTAGGCGTGCCATTCTTTAATAACTACTATATGGGTGGTCCGACCACCTTGCCGGGTTATCAGACTTACGCATTGGGCCCACAGATAGGCGGTTATCCGGTAGGTGGCACGCGCGAGTTACTTTTTAACGCCAATCTGTATTTCCCACTGCCGGGTCTGGCGGATAATAACAACTTCCGGATGTCGGTATTTCTCGCAAGTGGTTGGGTCTATGGCGTGAATTCCAACACGAGTGGTTCAATATATAATTATAGCAATAATTACTTCCCGAATTTAAGCGAAATGCGGACGACGGCGGGCATCGGCTTCATGTGGATCAGCCCGATGGGGCCGTTGCGCCTGTCCTTGGCCGTTCCGCTAGACAAGAAGCCGGGTGACCTGACCCAGCCCTTGCAGTTTACTGTGGGTAACAACTTTTGACGGTGTGGTGTCGGGGTATGAAAAGGCGACTGCGTCTCGGGGTCGTTCTCCTGTTGACGCTGACGTCTATCGCAGCGTGGGCAGACCCGCTGAAGATCGGCTTTGTGGATCTCGACCGCGCGTTGCGCGAATTGCCTGAGGCACAGGCTGGCGCAGCCAGCCTCAACAAACAGGTAGAGGCGAAGCAGAAGGAGATGGAGGCCAGGCGCCAGCAGATCGACGCATTTCAAAAGACCCTGGAAAAAGATTTTCCACATCTGACGAATGCGCAGCGGCAGGAAAGGGAGGCGCAATTGCAGGGCATGATTCTCCATTTGCAGCAGTTCCAGCGCCAAGCCCAGGATACCCTCAATTATCAGCGCAATCAGATTCTGAAAGGCATTCAGGACCGGTTGGTCAAAGTGGTGAGCAGGATCGGGCGCGCCGGGCATTATACGGTGATCCTCAATGACAAGTCTGTGCTTTATGTCAATGGCGCCATCGATATCACTCCGCAGGTGGTGGCAGCGATGGAGAACAAACCTGCCACCGGTAAAATGAATGGTGGTAAATAGGATGGCGCACGGCGTGTATCTCCTTGGCGATCTGGCGCAGGTGGCAGGCGCTGAATTGCGCGGCGACGCCGGGTATCAGATCAGCGCTGTGGCGCCGCTCGATACAGCCGGCAGCGGGGATCTCACTTTTTATCACGACATGCATTTGCGAGGTCTGTTAAAAACGAGCAAAGCAGGCGCCATACTGATTGCTCCCCAGGAAGCGGAGCAGTTTTCCGGAAACTGCCTTTTGACGGACAATCCCTACGCGGCATTTGCGCGGGTCATGCAGCACATCTATCCGCAGGTTGCCCCTCGGCCCGGATTGCATCATACGGCACAACTGGCGCGTGACGCCCAGGTGGATCCGGGCGCGCGCATCGATGCGCATGTGCAGATTGGCGCCGGAGCGGTGATTGCGAAAGGCGTCTGGCTGGAGGCCGGTACCTTTGTTGGCGCGGGTGCGGAGGTGGGACAGGGGTCACATCTTTATCCCGGCGTGAAGATTTATGGGGGCTGCAAAGTGGGCGCCGGCTGCGTCCTCCACGCGGGTGTGGTGATTGGCGCCGATGGCTTTGGTTTTGCAGAGGCAGATGGCCGCTTTTTGAAGATCCCGCAGGTGGGTCGGGTACTTATTGGAAATAACGTGGAGGTTGGTGCCAACTCCTGTATCGACCGCGGTGCGCTGGCAGATACGGTGATCGAAGACGGGGTGAAAATAGACAATCTGGTGCAAATCGGACACAACGTCCAGATCGGCGCCCATACGGTTGTCGCCGGACAGACAGGGATTGCGGGGAGCGTGCGGATTGGCCGGCACTGCCGTATCGGCGGTCAGGTGGGCATTGCCGGTCACCTGGAAATCGCCGATGGCTGTGTGATCGCCGGGCAGAGCGCGGTGACCCATTCCTTGCGTCGCGCCGGTGTATATTCGGGGGTGATCCCTGTACAGGAGGCAAGCCACTGGAGACGTATCGCCGCGCGTCTTGACGGACTGGACACCTTGTTCCGCCGAATGAAGCGCGTCGAGCGCACACTTGAACAGGATTTATCTACTAACGGAGAGCCCCCTGACCGTGAATGAGCTGAATATTCAGGATATTCTTAAACGCTTGCCACATCGCTACCCATTTCTGCTGGTGGATCGTGTCGTTGAAATGGAGATAGGAAAACGTTTGCGCGCGCTGAAAAACGTCACCATGAACGAACCGCATTTTCAGGGCCATTTCCCGGGATTTCCGGTGATGCCGGGCGTACTCATCATCGAAGCGCTTGCCCAGGCGGCGGCGATCCTCGCCTTTGTTTCCGAGGATAAGTACGGAGAGAATGCGGCGGTTTATTTTGCCGGGATCGACAAGGCCCGCTTCCGCAAACCGGTGACGCCGGGCGATCAATTGGAGCTCATCGCCAACGTGAGCCGCCGGCGTTCGGGCATGTGGCTGATGGAAACGTCGGCGCTGGTCGATGGGGTGGAAGTCGCCTCTGCGCTGCTGATGGCCACCTTGCGCGAGCATGTCCAATGACGGTGCAGATTCATCCGCAGGCCATCGTCGATCCCTCGGTTCAGATTGGAGAAGGATGCACCATCGGACCTTTTGCCGTCATTGGGGCCGGAGTGGAAATCGGCGATCACTGCAAGATCGGCGCGAATACCGTGATCGAAGGTCCTAGCCGCCTTGGTGCCCATAACGAAATTTTTCAGTTTGCGTCCGTCGGCACGGCTCCACAGGATCTGGGCTACGCGGGTGAACCTACGATACTCGAAATCGGATCGTACAATACGATACGCGAGTTTGTGACCATCAATCGCGGTACGGTGAAAGGCGGCGGGATAACGCGGATCGGTCATCACAACCTCCTCATGGCTTACTGCCACGTGGCGCACGACTGTTCCATCGGCGATCAGGTGGTAATGGCCAATGCCGCAACGCTTGCCGGTCATGTCAGTGTCGAAGATCACGCCATCCTCGGAGGCCTGTCGGCGGTACATCAGTACGCTCGGGTGGGGGCGCACGCGATATTGGGCGGCGGGACCATGGCACCTTTGGATATTCCACCTTTTATGATGGCGGCAGGCAACCATGCCAGCCTGCATGGGATCAATGTACGCGGTCTCGCACGTCGCGGTATCTCCCGGGAGACCATCTTGCAGATCAAACGGGCGTACCGCCTGCTTTTCCGTTCCGGGCTGAGACTGGAGGATGCCATGGATGAAGTGTCGCAACGTGGTCTGAATGCGCCGGAAGTCGCCTATCTCCTGGACTTTATTCGTAATAGCCGACGCGGGATTACGCGGCCATGATCAATATGAGAACCGGGGTCATTGGTGTGGGCCATCTGGGGCGCTTTCACGCGCAGAAATATGCCGCAATCTCACAACTGGCAGGGGTTTTTGACGAGAACGCGGAACGGGCCACGGAGGTTGCCGGCGAATTGCGGTGCCGTGCTTTCCCCAGCGTTGATGCGTTACTGGCCGAAGTAGATGCGGTGTCCATTGTCACCCCCACCTCCACCCACTTCGCGGTGGCGGAAGTGGCGATGCAGGCGGGGGTGCATTGTCTGATCGAAAAACCCTTTACCCTGGATACCGAAGAAGCAGATGCCCTGATTGGTATGGCGCAGGAGCGCCATCTGGTGCTGGCGATTGGTCATATCAAGCGGGTACACCCAGCCATTCAGCATTTGCGGCAGGCAGGCTTTGGTGCGCCTCGCTACCTGGAAGCGGAGCGCCTGGCGCCTTTCAAGCCACGCTCGCTGGATATCGACGTGATCATGGATCTGATGATTCATGATCTGGACCTGACGTTGCTGCTGACCGGCGCCGAACCCGTGGACGTGCGTGCCGTGGGTGTCGCGGCGGTAACGGACAAGGCGGACATGGCCACTGCCTGGATGACCCTGAACAACGGCACCGTGGCCAACCTGGCGGCCTCCCGGGTAGTGCGGGAGCCTGCGCGGCGCATGCGTATCTTTTGGCAGGATCGTTATGCTTCGGTGGATTTCCTCAACAACACCCTGCATATCTACCATCGCGGTGCGGGGACAGTGCCGGGAATTCCCGGTGTACGTGATGAGGCTGTGGACCTGCCCAAACGCGATGCCTTGGCGGCGGAGATTGAGGATTTCCTGAACGCCATCGTAGCGCACCGGCCGGTGTTTTGCGATGGCATCGCGGGTCGGCGGGTGCTGGCCGCGGCGCTGCAGGTGCGGGTAGCCGTGGAGGCCTTTCTGCAGCCTTGAGCGTATGCCGGTGCGGGTTTTGACGTTTCTTTCGGACGGTGATGCATGACTCAAAATACAGCAATTCCCATGGTCGATTTGCGGGCGCATTTTGCGCCGCTGCGGGATGAAATATTGACGGGGATAGGGAAAATTCTGGACGATGCCAGCTTTATCCTGGGAAATCAGGGGCGTGCGCTAGAGGCGGAGGTGGCGGGTCTCTCCGGTGTTGCCCACGGTGTGGGCTGCGCTTCCGGTACGGACGCCCTGATGCTGGCCCTGCGTGCCCTGGAGATCGGTCCCGGCGACGAGGTGATCGTCCCGACCTTCACGTTCATTGCGACTGCGGAAGCGGTTCTTTATGTGGGTGCCACGCCGGTTTTTGTGGATGTGGATGATCGTTTTTACGCCATGACCGCGGCCGGTATCGAGGCCGCCATTACGCCGCGGACCAAAGCGATCATCCCCGTACATCTCTACGGATTGCCGGCAGATATGCCCGGCATCATGGCGCTTGCTCAGAAGCATGGTTTGCGGGTGATTGAGGACTGTGCCCAGGCCATTGGTGCCGAAATTCACGGACAAGGGGTGGGCAGCTTTGGCGACATCGGTTGTTTTTCTTTCTTTCCCAGCAAAAATCTTGGCGCTGCCGGAGACGGCGGCATGGTGGTGACGGCGGATGCGGAGCTGGAACGCAAATTGCGCGGGCTGCGCAACCATGGTTCCTGGCAGACCTACCACCATGACGTATTGGGCTATAACAGTCGTCTCGACGAAATGCAGGCGGTGATTCTTCGGGCGGAGTTTCCACATCTCGCGGCCTATAACAACGGACGGCGGCAGGCGGCAGGGTGGTACGCCGAGCATCTGGTGGGTCTCGACCTGCAATTGCCGGAAGCTCCAGCAGGTTATCACCACGTATTCCATCAGTTCACCATTCAGTTGAATGCGCGGGATGCGGTGAAGGCCGCCCTCCATGCCGAAGGCATTGCCAGCGCCATTTACTATCCGATTCCAGGACACCTGCAAAAGATGTTTGCGCACCAGGCCCAAGCCCATTGTCCGGTGGCAGAGCGTCTGGCGGAGCGGGTGCTCTCTCTGCCCATGTTCCCGGAACTGCGTGAGGAGCAGATAGCCAGGATCGCTACCGTGATCCGTCGCACCCTGCACGGCTAGGGCCTTGAGCAAGGCCTTTATCCTCGCGGTAGAGCGTTCCGGCGAAAATCTCGGGCTGGAAATTATGGCGAATGCCGCGCAGGCGGGACTTGATCTGCAATGGTCTGGGGTGGTCGGATCCCGTCTGCAGGCGGCGGGCGTGCAAAATATTGCCAATGGTGAAGTGCTGGCGATGATCGGGTTGGTCGAAGTCTTGCGGCACTACGGTCGCCTGCGCAGGCTTTATGGGCAGATTCGGCAGCATCTGCAGGTGGAACGGCCGGCTTGCGTAGTGCTGATTGACCATCCTGCTTTCAATCTGCACATTGCCAAGATGGCTAAGCAGATGGGCATTCGGGTGCTCTATGTGGTGGGTCCACAGATCTGGGCCTGGCGCTCGCAGCGAATTCATCAGATCAAGCGCGTAGTGGACCACATGCTGGTGCTTTTTCCTTTTGAGGTGCCCATTTATGCACAGGCGGGGGTGCCGGTGCATGTGCTGGCCCATCCCTTGCTGGCGCAGACTGCGACGGCGCAGTATGGGATGGACGCGCGGGCGGCACTGGGACTGAGGGCAGGGGGGCCGGTGCTTGCGCTCCTGCCGGGCAGTCGCCGCGGTGAGCTGGAACGTCTGACTCTACGCTATGCGGAAACGGCGCGACGTTTGCGCAAACAAATGCCGGAACTGCGGATTCTGGTGGCCTTGGCCAAGGAGGAGTTACGCCCCCTCTGGGAGCAGCTCTGGAAACAGGGTGCGGGGCCGGAAGATGCGCAGTTGGTGGTCGCTCAGACGCAAACCGTGCTGGCAGCCGCTGACGTGGTACTGGTCGCCTCCGGTACCGCCACACTCGAAACGGCACTCATGCAGCGTCCGGCGGTTGTCGTCTATGTTTTGAACGCACTCACCTTTGCTTTCGTCCGAAGACTGGTGAAGACCCCCTTTGTGGCCATGCCCAATATTTTGCTCAAAGAGGCCGTATACCCGGAATTCCTCCAGCAGGCCTTCGAGCCCGCCCAGGTGGCTGGTGCACTGGCGGCGCTTTTGGGTCCGGCGGGTTCCGAGCAGGTGGCGAAATTGCAGAAACTGCGCAGCCTGCTGGAAGGCGATCCTCCCGAGCAGTTGCAGCAGGTGCTCCGAGAGATGCTGGCATGAAAACGGTAACGCCATGAAAAGCGCCCCAATCCTGGAACACTATGGACCCTGGTGCGCGGGTGTGGATGAGGCGGGGCGAGGGCCCTTGGCGGGTCCGGTGGTGGCAGCGGCGGTAATTCTGCGCGTACCTCTTCACGGTCTGGACGATTCCAAGAAAATGACGGCGGCCGCACGGACATATTGGGCCGCACGTATCCGCAATGAGGCCCTGGCCTGGTCGGTAGCCCGGGCTGCGGTCTGGGAGATTGAGCGCTACAATATTCTCCAGGCGTCGTTGCGTGCCATGGCGCGGGCTATCGTCGGCCTGCCCCGGCAGCCTCGGCGGATTCTCGTCGACGGCAATCAATCGCCTCCCGGTTGGCAGGTAGAGACGCTGGTGGGCGGCGATGGCCGGGTGGACGCCATCGCTGCGGCAGGTATTCTGGCCAAGGTGACACGGGATGAGGAGATGCAGTTGCTCGACCGATATTACCCTCAATATGGGCTGGCGCGGCATATGGGTTACGGCACGGCGGTGCATCTCCAGGCATTGCGGCGCTGGGGTCCTTGTGCCCTGCATCGGCGCGGCTTCGGACCCGTCGACCAGGCCTGGGAGACGCAATGATGCGTGCGCCGCAGTTCGTCCATCTGCACGTACACTCCGAATACTCCCTGGAAGACGGAATCATTCCGGTCAAGGCGCTGGCCAGACGCTGCGCGGAGCGGGGCATGCCGGCCGTGGCGATCACGGATCACGGCAACCTTTTTGCCCTGGTGAAATTTTATAATGCTGCCCGGGGACAGGGCGTCAAGCCATTGATTGGCAGTGAAGTCTGGGTGCATGATGTGGCAGAGCCGGGGCAGCCGGTCGGCCTGATCCTGCTGTGCATGGACAAAACCGGCTACCGTAACCTCAGCCGCCTGCTCAGCCGGGCTTACCTGGAGGGCAGTCGTCACGGCCGTCCGCAGATCGACGCGGCATGGCTGGAAGGGTCGAGCGACGGTCTCATTGCCCTGTCTGCGGCAGGGCAGGGGGAGATCGGGCGTGCCCTGCAGCGCCATCCGCAACAGGCGGAAAGCCGGGCGCGATGCTACGCAAGGCTTTTCCCGGAACGTTTTTATCTGGAAGTGCAGCGCAACGGTGAGGCGGGGCAGGAGGCCCTGGTCCAGGCTACGGTGGCGCTGGCGGAAAAACTCGATTTACCGCTGGTGGCCACCAACAACGCCCACTTTCTCGATGCGGCGGACTTTGCGGCCTTCGATGCGCGACAGTGTATTTCTGCGGGCGTTACCCTGGACGATCCGCGCCGTCCGCGGCGTTTTACGCCGGAGCACCGCCTGCCGGACCCCGAAGAAATGCGAGAGCGTTTTGCGGACCTACCGGAAGCTTGCGACAATACCGTCGAAATTGCGCGACGCTGTAATATGGAGCTGGTGCTCGGGCATTATGCGCTACCGGACTACCCCATTCCCGCCGGTCAGTCCGTGGATGAATATTTGCACGACGCGGCGCAAAAAGGTCTGCAGGAACGCTTGCAGGAGCTGCGTATCAGTGGCGATGCCACGTTGCCTTATCACGAGCGCCTGCTGCGTGAGGTCGGCGTCATTCAGCAGATGGGCTTCCCCGGTTATTTTCTCATCGTCGCGGATTTCATCCAGTGGGCAAAAAATAATGGCGTGCCGGTAGGACCTGGGCGTGGTTCCGGCGCCGGATCGCTGGTGGCCTACGCACTACGGATCACCGATCTCGATCCCATCGGCAATGGCCTGTTGTTCGAGCGCTTTCTCAACCCCGAACGCGTTTCCATGCCTGACTTCGACGTGGATTTCTGCATGGATCAGCGTGACCGCGTCATTCAGTATGTGGCCGACAAATACGGTCGTGACCGGGTCGGCCAGATCATCACCTTTGGGACGATGAAGGCGCGGGCGGTGGTGCGTGATGTCGGTCGGGTGCTGGGTCTACCTTATGGCTTTGTCGACCAGTTGGCCAAGCTGGTGCCGGGTGATCTGGGAATGACCCTGGCGAAGGCCCTGGAGGAATCGGAGGAGCTGCGGCGACGCCAGGCTGAGGAAGACGACGTCCGCGACCTGCTGGACATCGCCCTGCGCCTGGAGGGTTTGCCACGTCACGCCTCGACCCATGCGGGTGGTGTGGTGATCTCCCCGGAGCCACTGGCTGACCGCCTGCCACTCTTTAACGACGGCTCTGAAGACGGTGGTAATGTCACCCAGCTCGATAAGGACGATGTAGAAAAGATGGGGTTGGTGAAGTTCGACTTTCTCGGCCTGCGTACCTTGACCATCATCGATATGGCGGTCAAGCTCATCAATGCCGATGCGGCAGCGGCGGGTCGTGCACCCGTGAATATTCAGCAATTGCCTTTGGACGATGCGGCGACTTTTGCCCTGCTCAAGTCCACCGAGACGGCGGCGGTCTTCCAACTGGAATCATCGGGTATGCGCGATCTGGTGCGGCGTCTGCAGCCGGATACCTTTGAAGATATCGTTGCCCTCGTCGCCCTGTTTCGGCCGGGACCGCTACAGTCGGGTATGGTGGATGATTTCATCGCCCGCAAACACGGCAAGGCGCAGGTAACCTATCTGCATCCGGATCTGGCACCGATTCTCCGGGAAACCTATGGGGTGATTGTCTATCAGGAACAGGTCATGCAGTCCGCCCAGGCGTTGGCAGGTTATTCCCTCGGCGGTGCCGATTTACTGCGGCGGGCCATGGGCAAGAAAAAGCCGGAGGAAATGGCCAAACAGCGCAGCATTTTCCTGGAGGGAGCCCACAAGAACGGTTTGGTCGCGGACCAGGCCGGGGCCATCTTCGACCTCATGGAAAAGTTTGCCGAATATGGCTTTAACAAATCCCACTCGGCAGCCTATGCCCTGGTGTCCTACCAGACCGCTTATCTGAAGGCCCACTATCCACAATTTTTTATGTCTGCCGTGCTGACCGCAGATATGGACCACACCGACAAAGTTGTGGCGATGATCGCCGAGTGCGCGCGCATGGGCCTGCGCATTGCTCCACCGAGCGTTCAGCACAGTGTGCTGGAGTTCCGGCCGGAGGGGGATAGTGATATCCGCTTTGGTCTGGGTGCCATCAAGGGCTTGGGACGGGCGGCCATTCAGGCGATTCTCGACGCCCGTCGAGGGGGCGCCTTCCTGAATCTTTTCGACCTGCTCTGCCGGGTGGATACCCAGAAAATCAATCGTCGTGCCCTGGAGGCATTGATTCGCGCCGGAGCCATGGATGACTGGAGCGTGTCGCGGGCCAGCCTGATCGCTTCCCTGGACAGTTGTATGGAAGCAGCGGCGCAGTTTCAGAGCAGTCAGACGAGCCTGCAGGAATCATTGTTTAGCGGACAGGAGGCGTTGCGGGTAGCGCCACCGCTGGTGTCGGCCGAAGCATGGAGCCTCACCGAAACCCTGCGTCAGGAACGGGAAACCCTGGGCTTCTATCTCAGTGGTCACCCCATGGACAGTCTGCGGGATGATCTGACGGCGCTGGGAACGATGCCTCTTGGAGACGTCTGTGCCGGGGCCACGGTATTGGTGGCGGGGTTGGTGGTAGCGCGGCGCAGCACCCGGACCAAGCGCGGTGATCGTATCTATTTCCTGACCCTCGATGATGGTCGGGGGCGGCTGGAGGTCGTCGTCTTTGGCGAGGTCTGGGCGCAGGCTGGCAAGATCCGAGAGGGTGAGGAGCCGGTGCTGGTTCTGGGTGAGGTAGGCGAGGACAGCTATTCTGGTGGCCTGCGGCTCAGTGCCATGCGTCTGCTGGATACGGCACAGGCGCGCGAGGAATTGGCTGCCCAATTGACCTTGGAGCTGGGACTTGCCGCAGATATGGCTCCGCAAGATCTGCTTGCCGTACTCCGTAAATACCCCGGCCAAACGGCCTTGCGCCTGCGTTTGCGGGTCGCAGACGACATCGTCGTGCAGTTGCGGGTGACGGAAAACCTGAGCTTTGCGGCGAGTCCCGCCGCCATTGCCGCCCTGACGGCGTTAGCACCCACGGCACACCGGCACTGGAGCTATCGGCCGGTGACCCTTCTCGTCAATAATGTCGTCCCCCTGGAGCGTGCGCGGCACGCGGCGCGACGCCCGGCCTGAGCGCCGGCCCTATTCGAAGTGGTAAGGAGTGAACATGAAAATCAGTTATCTGGATTTTGAACAATCGGTGGCGGAGCTGGATGCCAAGGTGGAGGAACTCCACGCCCTGAATCAACCGGGTATCGCCGATGACATCAGTCGTCTGGAAGTCAAGGCGCGCAAGGAGTTGCAGCGTATTTACAGCAAGCTTGGTGCCTGGCAGACGGTACAGGTGGCCCGTCATCCACAGCGGCCTTACACCCTGGATTATGTACAGGCCCTTTTCACGGAAGTACAGGTGCTGGCAGGCGACCGCGCCTTCGCCGATGATCAGGCTATTATCGGCGGCCTAGCCCGCTTCAATGGACAGCCTATCGTCTGGATGGGACATCAGAAGGGCCGCGACACCAAGGAAAAGATTCAGCGCAACTTTGGGATGCCGCGTCCGGAAGGTTATCGTAAGGCCTTGCGTCTGCTCCGCCTTGCCGAACGTTTTGCCTTGCCGGTATTTACGTTCATTGATACGCCCGGAGCCTATCCGGGTATTGGTGCCGAAGAGCGCGGCCAGAGTGAGGCCATAGCCCGTAATCTCGCAGTGATGTCTGATCTGGCGGTACCCATTATCTGCACGGTCATTGGTGAAGGTGGCTCCGGGGGGGCCCTGGCGATTGGCGTGGGTGACCGGATGCTGATGCTGGAGTATGGAGTGTACTCCGTCATTTCGCCGGAAGGCTGCGCCTCGATCCTCTGGAAGAACGCGGCTATGGCAGCCGAGGCAGCGGAAACTCTGGGTATCACCGCACGTCGTTTGCACGGTATGGGTCTGGTCGATGAAGTGCTGGCCGAACCCCTCGGTGGCGCGCATCGAGATCCGGAAGCGGTCTTCGCGCTGGCACGCGAGCGTTTCGCCCATCACCTGCAAGAGCTGCAGGCGATGGATACCAGCAAGTTGCTGACCACCCGTTACGAACGCCTGATGCACTATGGAGTCGTCGGCGCTGCCTGAGCTGGAGCGGCGTCTCCAGACGCGTCTGCAGGGGGATCTGCGCCCACCGCGGGGACGCTCCCTCTATGTGGCTTATAGTGGCGGCGGAGACTCCACGGCGCTGCTCGTGGCACTGCTTTCTTTAGGGTACGAGATCCATGCCTTGCATGTGGATCACGGCTGGCACCCGGACAGTGCTCAATGGGCCCGGTTCTGTCAGCAGCAGGCCAAGGCTCTGGGGGTTCCTTTCACCCTGCTGCATCTGGCTGTAGATACACCGGGCGAGGGGCCGGAGGATCAGGCCCGGCGTGCCCGCTATGCCCTCATGGCGGCGCAGTTGCGGCAGGGGGACTGGCTATTCACGGCGCAGCACCTCGAAGATCAGGCGGAAACCGTGCTTTTGCAACTGCTGCGCGGTACTGGCGTGGCGGGGCTGGCGGCCATGCCCCGGCAGCGCCCGCTGGGAGCCGGGCTTCTGGTTCGGCCCCTGCTGGACGTACCCCGGCAGGTGTTGCGGGATTATCTGGAACAGCGGCACTTACTCTTTCTGAATGATCCGGCCAATGCCGATATGCGCTACGACAGGGTGCGGATACGTCGCATCCTGCTCCCGCAACTGCGGGAACTGGGTTGGCCCCACGCGGCGATCAGTATCGCCCGCGCTGCGGACAATCTCGCCGACATGGGGGAAATCGCGGCGGACTGGTTTGACCTGCGTTGGCAACAGTATCGGGCAGACCATCCGGATCTCTCTGCCGAGATACTCCCTCTGGAGTATCTGCATACGCTTTCTGTTGCGGCACAGCGGGTTTTCTTGCGCGGCTGGCTTCAGGATCTGGGGATACCCGTGCCGGGCCGGGAGCGTCTGGAGGCACTGCGGAACGCGGTGATGCAGGGACGCGGGGGCACGAGGATTCAGTGGGAAGGGGGGCAGGCTTGGCTGCAGGGTGGATTGCTGCGCGCCTGGCCACAACCGCGCGCTACGGCGGACAAGGAATGGGAAGCAGGCCCCTGGTGTGCCGCTCCGGGAAAACCGCTGCCGATCCCCGGCTGGCAGTGCGCCGTCCGGGCCACCCCACCGGAAGACCTTCATCACGCATTGGCTGAGCGTTTTGCAGGGACGAGGCTGTACTGGCGCCGTCGCCGCCAGGGGGAACTCGCCCTGAGCGGACAGGGACAACATCGGTCGTTGAAGAAACTGCTGCTGGAGGCGGGGGTCCCACCGGACCTGCGTGCGGATGTGCCCCTGCTCTGGGACGAAACGGGGCATTTGCTACTCATTCTGGGTTACTACACCGCACCCTGGGCAAGTGCCCCCCGCGGAGAACCGGCACTCTACCTCTGGAATGCCGGTACTCAGTCTAGCGCCGGCAGTGGCGTCGGCTCGATATAGTGCAGCGGCTGCCCGTGCGCGTTGGGGAGAATTTCACCTTTGTCGAAAACCACCCGGCCGCCGACAATGGTGGTAACGGGCCAACCCGTCAGGACCCAGCCATTGAAGGGACTCCAGCCCACTCTGGTGAACATCTCCTCATTGCGGACGGGCCTTTCATGGACCATATCGACCAGGGTGAGATCTGCATCCCAGCCGATGGCAATACGCCCCTTATTCACCACGCCATAGAGTCGCGCCGGGTTGTAGCACATCCAGCGCTGCAATTCGGCGAGGCTGCAATGACCGTCGCGCATGGCGGTGAGCATCAGGGGTAAGCTGGTTTCCACGCCGGGCATACCGGAGGGCGCGCGGGGATACCCCAAGGCCTTGTCCGTCAGCAGGTGCGGGGCGTGATCCGTAGCAATACAATCGATTACACCGCTGCGCAGCCCTTCCCAGAGGGCCAGACGATCCCGCTCGCTGCGGATGGGAGGATTCATCTGCGCCAGGGGACCCATTTTGGCATAGGCATCGGTCGTCAGGAAAAGATGGTTGGGAATCGCCTCGCAACTGATATAAGGCGTCTTCTCCTGCCGTAAGAATTCGGTCTCCACGGCTGTGGAGAGATGCAGGATGTGTAGACGGCGCTGATATTTTTTGGACAACCGGACGGCTCTCCGGGTAGCCATCAGTGCCGATTCTTCGTCGCGGATACGGGAATGATCTGCGGGTTCGCAACTGCCGCTGAACTGGGCGCGCCGCTCGCGGATGCGAGCCTCGTCTTCCGCATGGACCGCTATCAGTTTGCGGCCATGCGCGAAAATACGGTCCAGGTCCTCTTCCTTGTCCACCAGCAGATTGCCGGTACTGGCGCCCATAAAAATCTTGATGCCGCAGGCGGCGTCGGCCGCCAGAAGACTGTCGAGGTTATCCGGGGTGGCCCCGATAAAAAACCCGTAGTTGACCACGGATTTTTCGGCTCCGCGCGCCAGTTTGTCCGCCAGAGCGGCGGGGCTGGTGGTGGACGGATTGGTGTTGGGCATTTCCAGAAAACTGGTGACGCCGCCCTTGGCCGCTGCACGCGAGCCACTGGAAATATCTTCCTTCTGTTCATTGCCGGGTTCGCGGAAATGCACCTGCGGGTCCATAACGCCAGGCATCAGTATATGACCTTCGGCGTCAACCACCGTATCCGCAGTGCGGTCTATATCCCGATCGATGGCAACGATACGGCCCTCTTCGGAGAAAAGATCTCCGTGATACAGTTCACCGGAGGGCAGCGCGATGCGCGCATTACGGATCAGCAGGCGCACGGCATCAGTCCTGCGCCATCTGCTTCTCGCGTTTTTCTTCCAGCGTTTTGCAATCGATGCACAGGGTGGCGGTAGGGCGGGCTTCCAGGCGGCGCAGACCAATCTCCACACCACAGCTTTCGCAATAGCCATATTCGCCGGCCTTGATGCGGTCGAGGGCCTGGGAGATCTTGCGGATCAGCTTGCGTTCCCTGTCGCGGGCGCGCAACTCCAGACCCATATCCGTCTCCAGGCTGGCCCGGTCGTTGGGGTCGGAATAGTTGACGTTTTCCATCTGCATGTGCTGCACGGTACGGTCGACTTCCGCCATCAGTTCACCGCGCCAGTCTTCCAGAATCTTCTGGAAATGGGCGATCTGCGCCGGGCTCATGTACTCTTCGCCGGGAACGGGCTCGTAGGGAGTGAACGCGGTGAACTGCTGGGCGGCGCCGGGCGTTGCTGGCGTTGGCTGGAGCATACTTTGGTCCATGGAAGCTTCCTGTCTTTGCGATAAATCCGCTTACGTTTAACAGAGAAAAACCGTTTTGGCAATCCATAGCATGCTGGGTACAATGGTCCGGCCAGACTGCCGGGGATTTTGCTGATTGCTGGGTGGTTTTGGTAGTTTTCACTATAAACTCAGGGGATAACGTTTTATGCCTTTGCGCGCACTGATCTTTGATGTGGATGGTACCCTTGCCGATACCGAGAGGGACGCCCATCGGGTCGCCTTCAACCGGGCTTTTGCAGAAATGGGCCTTCCTTTTCGCTGGGACGTGCCGACCTATGGACACTATCTGAAGGTTACCGGCGGTAAGGAGCGCCTCAGGGCTTTCCTGAATGATCATCCGCAGTTGCCGCAACTGAGCGATGCTGACATTGCCTCTATCCACCGTCAAAAGACGGGGCATTACGTGGAGATGATCGATGCCGGGCTATTGTCGCTGCGCCCTGGTGTGGGACGTTTGCTGAACGCCGCCAGGGACCATGACCTGCTTCTCGCCATCGCGACGACCACCACACCCGCCAATGTCGAAGCGCTGCTCAAGAGCACCATGGGGACAAACGCCCCGCAGCGCTTTCATACGATCGGCGCCGGAGATGTCGTTCCCGACAAAAAGCCCGCACCGGACATTTATCTCTATGTGCTGGACCACTTGGGCCTGGCGGCCGCAGACTGCCTGGCGATCGAAGATTCGGCGCATGGGCTGCGCTCCGCCCGCGGGGCTGGGCTCGCCACCATTATTACCCAGACCGAATATACCCAAGGACAGGATTTCAGCGCAGCGCTGCGGGTGCTGGATCATCTGGGAGAAAAGGCATCCCCTGCGCAGGTGTTGCAGGGTCGTTCCGCTGGGGAACGGGTGGTCGTGGATATTCCCACCCTGCGAGGGTGGTGGGCAGAGAGCCGCGAACAATGACCGGCCTCCGACGGGACTTTTGGGTAGCATCGGGGAAGGCCACACCGGATATCTGCCGGGTACCCGTCAGTTTTTGGGGGGCGGCGCCTTCCCGCAGTGGGCGCAGACCCCGTTGACCACCAGTTCCATTTCAATCATGGAATAGTCGGCGGGCAAGCAGGGCACCGGTACACTGCTCTCAGGCAGGCAGAACACCTGACCGCAGGAGACGCAATGGAAATGCGGGTGTTGGGTGGCCATCTCCTCACGGCGGGCGCTGAAACGCCATACCCGGTCATCTGCCGTGATCCGGTGGGCCAGCCCGATCTGTACCAGCCATTCCAGGTTGCGATAGAGACTGACGCGATCCACCCCCCCCGTTTCCGAGGCTTCCAGCCGCTGCTGGAGCTCGGGGTGACTGAGGGGTTGCTCAGCTTCCAGAAGCGTCTTGAACACCACCACCCGTAAACGCGTGACACGTTGTCCGGCAGCGCGGAGACGCTGCGCCGCGTCAGTATCGGAAACCTTTGCAGCGAGGGGGTGGGGGAGTGATGAATGCGCCATGGAGCCATGCTAGAGCAGAAGACAGGAAGCGCGCAAGCCATGGCTCTGCCGGGCTTCCCTGGACAGCGCCCCACCTGCCGCGCTAGATTTTCAGTCAGGCCCACTCAGGAGTTCTCCATGTCTTCAGAAACCATTACCGTCGGTCAACCTGCACCCCGGTTTCATGCCGCCGCCTATGGTAAGGCGGCTGCTTCCATCAGCCTCGATGACCTGCGCGGAAAGGTTGTGGTGCTCTATTTTTACCCCAAGGATGACACACCGGGTTGTACGACAGAGGGCCAGGAGTTCACGGCGCTCTACCCGGAATTCCAGGCCGCTGGCGCGGAAATTCTGGGGGTTTCCCGAGATACCCTCGCCAGCCATGAAAAGTTTTCCTGCAAGTTCAATTTCCCGTTTCCGCTCTTGGCCGATACCGATGAAGCACTTTGCAACGCCTTTGATGTGCTCCAAAAAAAGAACAATTACGGCAAGGTCAGTATCGGTGTCGAACGCAGCACTTTCGTGATCGACCGGGAAGGCAAGATTGCCTACATCGGGCGCAAGGTAAAGGCCGCCGGACATGCAGCCGCCATTCTGCAAATCGTCAAGCAGCTACCATGAGTCCCCGGGAAGTGGCAGCCTCACATGAGGTAAAGGCACGCCTCTATATTCTGGACACCAACGTGCTGATGCACGACCCCTCAGCACTGTTCCGTTTCCAGGAACACGACATCCTGCTGCCGATGATCGTACTGGAGGAACTGGATCAGCACAAAAAGGGCCTGAGTGAACAGGCGCGCAACGTGCGTCAGGTCAG
Organism: Acidithiobacillus ferruginosus; assembly: GCF_018854495.1. Taxonomy (GTDB): domain Bacteria; phylum Pseudomonadota; class Gammaproteobacteria; order Acidithiobacillales; family Acidithiobacillaceae; genus Acidithiobacillus; species Acidithiobacillus ferruginosus. The sequence goes on along the minus strand of NZ_JABBDR010000010.1, from coordinate 2,122 downwards.
CCGTTATCTGGACGAGATGCTGACGGATACCGCTGATCTGGATCGAGGTTTGGCGCTGCCTTATGCTCAGGGACGACTATATTTCCAGACGGCTGCACATCAGCAGGCGTTGCCGGAAGACTTGGCCGGTGGCAAGGCAGACAATGAAATTCTTGCCGTGACTTTGGCCTTACAAAATCGACATCCCGAAAAGGATGTGATTCTGGTCAGCAAAGACATCAATTTGCGCATCAAGGGGCGCACCCTCGGCATCCGGGTGGAGGATTATCAGAACGATCGCGCCCTGGACGATGTGGATCTGCTCTACACCGGCGCAGAGACCCTGAGTGCGGATTTCTGGGACTTGCACAGCCGCGATCTGGATGCCTGGCAGGAAAGCGGGCGCAGCTACTACAAGATCAGCGGGCCGGCCATTCAGCGCTGGCATTCCAACCAGTTTATCGCCATCAATATGGAGGAAGGGGTCCCCGAGGACTTCGCGGCGATCGTCCGGGAAGTACGTCCGGAACACGCCATTATCGAACGCATTACCGACTATCGGAGCGACCGGCACGCCGTATGGGGCATCTTGGCGCGTAATCCGGAGCAGAATTTTGCCTTGAATCTGCTCATGGATCCGGACATCGATTTTGTCACCCTGCTGGGTCATGCCGGCACGGGTAAGACGCTGCTGACGCTGGCGGCGGCGCTGCATCAGATATTCGAACAGAAGCGCTACTCGGAGGTCATCATCACCCGTGCGACGGTGCCGGTGGGTGACGAGATCGGTTTTCTGCCTGGTACGGAAGAAGAAAAAATGCTGCCGTGGATGGGGGCGCTGGAGGACAACCTGGAAATTCTGGCGCGTGGCAGCGATGAGGGCGGCAGTTGGGGGCGCAGCGCGACGCAGGACCTGATCAACAAGCGGATTCGCGTCAAATCCATGAGTTTTATGCGTGGGCGTACCTTTCTGGAGAAATTCGTCATCATTGACGAGGCGCAGAATCTGACTTCCAAGGAAATGAAGACCCTGATCACCCGTGCCGGTCCAGGGACCAAAATCGTCTGCCTGGGTAACATTGCTCAGATCGACACGCCCTATCTGACGGAAACCACCTCCGGTCTGACCTATGTGGTGGATCGCTTCAAGGACTGGGCCTACAGCGGACATATCACCCTGCGTCGTGGGGAGCGTTCGCGCCTGGCGGATTTTGCCAATGATGCCTTGTGATCCCCTTGTCTCCTGACCCGCTGAGCCCGTAGACTGCGCGCAGGGCATCGGGGGAGTGAGCGCATGACATGGTCGGTCGCGGATAGTCGCCATCTGTATAACCTGCCGCATTGGGGTGAGGGGTATTTCGATGTGGGGGTGGACGGGCAGATCATCGTCCGTCCCGATGCCAACCCTCAGGGTGCCGCCGTTGGGCTGGCCGATGTCGCGGCGGTATTGGGTGAACATTCCCTCGGTTTGCCCTGCCTTTTGCGTTTTCCGCAGATCCTCGGGGATCGTGTTGCGCGCCTGCACGGCGCCTTTGGTGATGCCATCCGCGCCCTCGATTACAAGGGCAGCTACACCCCCGTTTATCCGATCAAGGTCAATCAGCAGCGGCGCGTCGTGGAGGAGATTTTGCGGGCCGGTGCAGGAAGTGTCGGTCTGGAGGCCGGTAGCAAACCGGAGCTGCTGGCGGTCATCGGACTGATGCCGGTGGGTGGAACCATTATCTGCAATGGATACAAGGACAACGAGTATATTCGTCTGGCCCTGACGGGGGAGAAACTGGGCATGCAGGTCTACCTGGTGGTGGAAAAGCCATCGGAGCTGCCTCTGATCCTGAATGAGGCCTGCAAGCTCGGCGTCAAACCCCGGATCGGGGTGCGCGCGCGGCTGGCATCCGCAGGTTCCGGCAAGTGGCAGAATACCGGTGGTGAAAAGTCCAAATTCGGCCTGTCTACGGCAGACATCCTGGAACTCGTCCACCGCCTGCGCGCAGAAAACGCGCTGGATAGCCTGCAATTACTGCACTTCCATCTCGGCTCCCAGATTCCCAACATCCAGTTCATCAAGGGCGGCATGCGTGAATGTGCCCGCCTCTATGCCGAACTGCGGCGCCTGGGCGCGGCCCTGGAGGTGGTGGATGTGGGC
>NZ_JABBDR010000001.1 GCF_018854495.1 Acidithiobacillus ferruginosus | reverse complement strand
CCGCCATCGGCTGCAGATCCGCCGCCTACTCCGGCACTCATACCACCAGCCGATCCAGCCGTGACTCCCGCCGCACCGACGACCGAGGCAGCGACTACTCCGGCACCCGCAACAGCTGCTGTTTTCATGATAGCGCTGTTCATCTCCTGACCGGTCAGGCTGCTTGAGCCGGACAATATGCTGCTGGCAATATTGGGCAGCTTCTTTGCGAGCACGGCCAGGACTATGGTCGCGCCCATGGCCGCCACCGCATTGAACAGGTTGCTGCTTCCTTGAGAAAGCATCTGCACGATTTGCCCCTCAACCTTGGTCACCACCACGCCAACAAATAACGTGATAATCATAAGCCGCATTCCCACACTGATGGCGTAATCCAGATAAGGCTGCACATATTTCGCGGTCCACCGCGATCCGCCGCCGGCCAGCATGACGACACCGCCAGAAATCACAATGAATGCCTCTATTTGAACTACCAGATATTCTATGGCGACAAAAAGCATTGCGAAAAAAAACATGATGCCCACAGCGAACATGATGATCAGTGTCGCCATATCGTTCACGCCCGTCACAGCGGCCTGTCCCGGATGGAAAAGGATTGACCAGACACCTGGTGCGTTTTGTGCGATGCCCGTCGCGCCGCCGGATACTATGTTCACAAATCCGGCACCACCATCCGCCACGATTTGTGATGGCGAAATATGGGCCACCCCACCGGCATTCTGCCCGATATCCACAAAGGTGTTGATGATATCCGGTATCCAAACCCCTGAGTTCAGCAAGAGGGCCAGAAAAAATCCCAGCGTAATTATCTTCTTGACCAGCGAGGGAATTGCGTCCTCAAACGTTTTCCTGGATAACAGCCATGTAGCCCCCAACCAGGTGATTTCAATGAGCGCAAGGACTGTGAACGTATTCACCGCCACATGATAGATGGGGTTGTACCAACTGGATATCGCGGAGCCAAAGTCAGCCAGGATGTTATCGAAAATCCCTGTGCTGGTGTTGGACATTTGCAGATTGGCAAAAGGGTTGCCCGTCGGCGACATGGTGACAGGTGCCGCCAACGCCAATGCCGGGGCCAATATCGATACCAGACCCACAAACCACTTACAGCGGTTCTGGAGACTCATGGCTGCCCCCTTACGGTTTCATTGTGGGTAACTGCATGGGGGGAATAGGCACATTACCGGACGATATCGCCGTACCCTTATCTTTGCTGGAGCCAAATAGAAAACGGCGGTTGGCTTTGACCTGTAAATCGTGATAAGCGGTCGCCGCCTCTTTACAGGCGTGTATCCTCTTGGTGGCCGCTTTGCCATTTTTCAAGTAATACGCGCGGCACCAGTCAATTTGCGCGGACATCGATTTCTGATGTGCTTCAAACCACTTCACGTCATGCCCCGCGTAAGGTCCGTGATCGACAGCACAGCCGGTCAAAGCCAATACAGCCGCAGCCATGAGCGACATTTTCCAACTTTTCATAACATTCTCCCTTAACCCGTGTTTTAACCGCCTGGTGTCAATGTAGGCACATGCATATGTGTTTGTGTGTTGCCCGTACTGATCCCGCCCATTCCACCATATAACCACTGCGCTGCAGCGGCCGTTGTCGCATCTTGTTTTTCCAGTTGCGCTTTATCCCACGCGGCATTCATGCTCGCCTCGGAATTGGCCGTCTGTAGAAGCTGGGTATCGTCTGCGACCGTGGCTTGACCTACGCTGACTGCGGCCTGAAGCAACCCATTCCGGCTATTGGGGTTGCTCATCGCCTGCTGCACCTGCTGCATGGCCTGCTGCTGAGTCACAAAGTTTGACGGATTCAGGTTGGCCGTTTGCAGCGCACTGTTGATTGCCGTCTGCAGGCCGCTGGTGATGGTGCCGTACTGCTGCGTGTATTGCGCCGTGATCTGCGGACTGAAGTTGGCATTGATGTTCTGGAACTGGCCGGCGATGTTTTGTCCGGCATATCCAAGCTGTTCCGACTGCTGAACCAGCCCGTAGAGTTGGGCAATAGGCGCCGTGACCTGGTCATACATGGACTGCGGCAGCGTCACCATGTTCTGGGCCATGTTCTCGTACTGCTGGATTTGCTGCACCAGTTGCTGGGCCTGGGTCATTTGAGATTGAATGGCCGTGACCTCCTGCACAATCTGTTCCGGCATCGTAGCACCACCGGTCAACGTGCCTGCGAATGCCATCACCGGCGAATATACAAGGATTATTGCAAAAAACACTTTCTTATTGCACATTTTGATCCACCTCGCTCATGGTAGACTGCACATTGGTGTTGAACGCTTGCAATGCGGGTGAGATAGGCTGCATATACCCAGCGATGGCGGGCATGTCAGCGGCCAAAATACCTACGATCTGCATACGTATCGGGTAATTGGGAAGACGGAGCAACCCCGATGCGAAGCCACCGCTGGGGAGCACATAGCTGCTGCCGTGTTCAAACGGGGCTATAGCCTGCTGCACATCGGGTTCATCCTGTACCGATAGGTTTGCCGCGCTTTGAACACTGGCAGCCAAAGAGATCATGGGCAGCGACCCGCTGCCGGTTGGGCACCGATCGATCAATCGGGCGAATGCGTTGTCTGCCGGCTGCATGTACCAGCCAATAGGTGCGCCATCATTGGGACCTGCCGTGTACTGCGCTTCGGCCAAGTTCGGCACATCCCCGATACCGGCTTGCCAGTTGGAGAACGGCATTTGACGGAGCGTGGTCCCTGGCCCCATGGCCGCTTGTATCTGCTGACCGGTAACGGTGAGCAGGCTCATCAGATTGTTCAGTGTCGCCTTGATCTGTGCCTCGGTTTGAGTCAGTTGCTGCACATTCGACGCATGCGCCTGGACCTCGGCAATCATCAGATTCGCATACTGTTGCTGAAAATCGATGGCTATGGTCTGCAGTGCGTAAGCTTCCACTGCGGCGTCACCGGTGATATTCAGACCACCCGTGACCAACCCACTGGTCACCTGATCCCAGTGGGTGTTGTGACAAAGCTCCTGACCTCCCAGCGGCGTGACGATGATCGGCCCCTGCCCCGCCCACTGTTGTGCGGCATAGGGAGCCAGGGCACCATAGCTTTGTGCCGCAGCCTGGATTTCCGGCCACGTGATCGTCATCTGTTGGATCGCTTGTGCGTCTGTCCGCATGGCGGCCACGGCTGTCTGGATGGACGCGTCAGCGGTACCGATACTCATCGCAAACAATATGGCGGGAATGAGTAATATCTTTTTCATGAATTTTCCTCAGTTACAGCATTGCAGCGTCCGCCTTCAAAACCGCAAGGCTATCACCCGGCTTAAACGCCTTAAAAGCCTTTTCAGCCGCCACGTTGTGCATCTGTGCTGCCAGATTGCGGCCTACAAAGGCATAAGCAAACGCTTTATGCGTCTGTCCCGGATTCAGCCTGGCGATATCCGCCTGCAAAAACTTCACCTGCGTCTTCAAGGGAACACTCGGCGCCCCAAAAACCGGTCCACCTGCGAAAGAAACCGCAGGAACCACGCACAGCAACATCAGCAATGCCTTTTTCATTTCAATTATCTCCCCGGGAAACACATGCCCCAGTCCGGTATAGCTGCCCGCCTTCAGAGATAATCGTTACAGAATTCTGCCAACCGTGGCGTCATAAGCCACCGCCAGCAAGTCCAAGCCTTTCAATGCAACCTTGGGCAGTAGCACAAATACGGCGTAAGGCAGAACGACAAACAGCAACACGAGATGACCCATGTCATAGGCCCAGATCCACAGATTGTGCCACTCGCCGGTTTCGGCAAAATAGATCGGCAAGCCGATAAACACCACAGCAAGCCCAATCACAACAACCATCAATTGTTCGAATAGCTTGTACATGATCATTACCTCCAACATGGACCACGTCACGGGGATGGATCACAGACCACAAACAATATACTGTGTAATTTTTTCCATACGTCACTACATATGGTATTTATAGCTATACCATTAACTATTGTCAAGCGATACAACCAGATCAAGGCGGCATGGTCGAACTTTCCTTACATCCCATACCTCCGCTTGGCGTATTCCACCCAATCCTGCCGATTCGCAGGCAACCGTTCCCGTAACCAGGCCACCGGCCATTGCCTACCATAGCTTTCCTTGAGATCCGCAATACGCTTCACGTCTCGGGGATCGCTCACGCCACAGAACGCCAAGGCGATCGGCCCCATGGCCAGGTTGATCCGCCGATGTCCGTCCGGGGAGAAGACGTAATAATCACTCTTGGGGGTGGCCGTCTGCAGCAGTTCAACCTGCCGGTCATTGAGGCCCATGTCGCGGTACATGGGCAACAGGTCCTGACTGGTGGCCTGGTCGTTAGGCAGGAAGATTTTGGTATGGCAGGCTTCTTTCAAAATGGGCAGCAGCGGGCTTTTCGCCAGATGGGACAGGGATGTCGTGGCAAACACGACCGCCGCGTTTTTTTTGCGCAGCGTCACCAGCCATTCCGCCAGTTTTGCCAGAAACTGCGGGTTGTCCAGCATAAGCCATCCCTCATCAAGAACGATCAGCGTAGGGCTGCCGTCCAACATTTGCTCGATGCGATGAAAGATGTACAGCAATACCGGCCCCGTAGTGAGCTTGGCCTGCTCCGTGCCCGTCAACAGGTGCTCCATCTCGAAGACGGTAAATCGGTTGTCCATGCCCAAGGTATCCGTGCGGGCATCCAGCAACGTTCCCGTGCGACCCATCCCGGTATAAAAGCCGATGGCCGCCTTGATCTGCTCATCCTGCAGCAATGAGCGAACGTCCGTCAGAGACCGGCCCTCTTCCTGTGACAGGCCCTCTATGGCGCCATGAATCACGTCCCGCTCTCTGGGGCGAATGGTCATACCCTGCAATTCGCAAAGGGCTTCCAGCCATTCTTCCGCGAATGCCCGTTCTTGCTGACTCTTGTTGATCCCGGCCAAAGGAGCAAACGTGAGATCGCTGAGCTCGCCCGCAATGTCGTAATGGGCGCCGCCCACGGCTTCGCAAAGCGCATACATGCTGCGGCCTTTGTCGAAACCGATCACGCGGGCACTCTTGTATCGCCGCCACTGAGCCGCCATGAGCGCCAGGAGGGTACTCTTGCCGGCACCTGTCGGCCCCACAATCATCGCATGTCCCACATCCCCGACGTGCAGATTGAAACGATACGGCGTGGAGCCCGATGTGGCGGCGTAGAACAGCGCCGGAGCCAGCTTTCCGCCCTGCTTCATCAGCGGCGATGGGCATCGTTCGCTACCCGCCCAAACGGAGGTCTTCGGTGACAGATCCGCGAAGTTTGCCGAGTGCATCAACGGCCGCCGGACATTCTCCCAGGTGTGGCCGGGGATGCTGCCCAAGACGGCCTCCACCGCGTTCGTGGTCTCCACCTTGGCGACGAACCCCAGATTGTTCAAATAGTTTTCAACGCTTTTCACCCGATCCAGCAGAACCTTTTCATCCGCATCCCGCAGGACAACCGTCGCCGTAAAATACCCGAAACGCACCATACCGCTGGAGGCGTCCGCTTTGGCTTGCTGGGCATCGAACGCCAGACGAACGGCCTCTGTATCTTCGGAAGTCGATGTACTGGCCTCACCGGTGAATTGGGCACCGATCTGACTGCCGAGGGTGTGCCGCGCACCAAACCATGCCTTGCGATACTTGTCGATGAGCGGCAAAGCATCCGCTGGATCAAGCAAGATGCATCGAGTGGTATAGCGGAGCGGGAACGGCAGACTGTTCAAACCTTCCAGAATCTCAGGGAAACCGTCTTGCGGGTAGCCGGTAAATGTCACAACCCGAATGTGACGCCCATCCAGCTGGGGTTCCAGGCCGGCCACGAAGTCATGACGTCCGATGAGGACGTCCAGATAGGCAGGGACATGCGGCGGATTGACCGGATGGCGATCGCCCGTCAGACACTCATGAATATGCGTCAATAAATTCCGTTCATCCAGGGGCACCACTTTGCAGCGCGAACTGAACATGGAGACGATGTTTTCAAAATCCTGACGGTATTTACCGATAATTGTCTCAAAGCCCATGCCCTTCGACTGCCCTTTCTTCCTGATGGGGCGGGTCACGATCGCGTCGGCCATGCCCGTCTCGGCATCCGGCGGCGTCTGCCAGGCTATGGTGCAAAAGTATTCACTGAGATAATGCGCGGATTCCTGCTCATATTGACCGCGGCGTTCATCATCGATGAGTTGCGATACCGGGTCGGGGAAATGGCAGTCTTCGACTGGAATGTAGCCGTTGGCTGGGTACCGGATCGACGTAATATGCGCCGCCCAGCCGCTACCGAGGCGCGCCAGGGCGGCATTGAGGGTGCCCGACAGGGCATTGATATTATTGGTTGACATGGATTCCAGATCCGGGCCGGAAAAGCGAAATCCAGACAGAAAAGAGCCGTCCTTCTGCAAGGCAATGGCATACGGCCCCTTAACAAAATCGTACTGTCCCACCATATAAGCGATGTTCAGCAAATCGGGAAGTGCTCGGACTTTTTTGCGAAATTCCTGAATGTTCAGCATCGGATGGGTTTTCCTTCGCCTTGCTTATGTGTTATCGCCGGTCTCGGTATCTACCCGCACGGACCCCGAACCATTGACCTGTATCGCCATGTTTCCGGGCAATGCGGTTCCCGCGGCCCATAAAAAGGCATATGCCGTGACCGGCCGGCCAAAGGGCACATGATCACCCAGCAGAGCCTGGTCGGGTCCCTCGGTGGACACCTGGAAACCGATGTGTTGTGCGACATACCGCACCGCCGCATCCACACTCAGGTCATACCGCCGGGGCACCACAATG